>CAIXPF010000052.1 GCA_903921205.1 uncultured Acidimicrobiia bacterium
CCCCAGTCCCAGATAGGTCACCGGCCCCGCCTCCCACGTGTCGGCCAGGCGCTGCCCGTCGCGGCCGCGGATGTCGACCCGCAGCAGCGAACCGGTCATCGCATCGAACCCCGTGGCGAAGATGAGGACGTCGAGCTCGTGATGGTCGTCGCCGACCTGTACCCCGGTCGGCGTGATGCGGGTGATCGGCACACCCTTGGGGCCGATGTCCACCAACGTCACGTTCGGGCGGTTGTAGGTCTCGTAGTAGCCGGTGTCGATCACCAGGCGCTTGCAGCCGATCAGCCCGTCCGGGGTCAGCTTCGCCGCGGTCGCCGGGTCCTGCACGATCTCGGCGATCTTGGTGCGCACGAACGCCGCCGCGCGCTCGTTCGAGGCGGGGGTGCGCATCAGGTCACGGAACGCCGACAGGAACATGGTCCCGCCCATCTCCCACAGCTGTTCCATGGTGGCGGTGAAGGTGGCGTCGTCGACGTCGGCGGCATCGGCCACCGGCTTGGGGTAGTGCGAGCCGAACGCCCCGAACATCCGGCGGTTCTTCGCCCGGAACGTCTCGTAGTCGGCCTTGACCGCGGCCTGCACCTCGGGGTCGAGCGGGCCGTTGCGGGCCGGGATGGTGAACTGCGCCGTGCGCTGGAACACCGTCAGATGCGCCGCGCTCTGCGCGATCACCGGGATCGACTGGATGCCCGAAGAACCGGTCCCCACGATGCCGACCCGCTTGCCGGCGAAGTCGATCCCCTCGTGCGGATACCGACCGGTATGGGCAAGCACCCCCTGGAACGAGTCGCGCCCCTCGATGTCGGGCATGTTCGCCGAGGACAGACAGCCCGACGCCATCACGAAGAACTGGGCGCTGGTGACCGAGCCGTCATCGGCCGTCACCGTCCAACGACCCGACCCCTCGTCGAAGTGGGCCGAGACCACCCGGGTCGAGAACCGGATCGAGCGGCGCAGATCGAACCGGTCCGCCACGTGCTGGGCGTAGCGGAGGATCTCCGGCTGCGTGGCGTACTTCTCCGTCCACACCCATTCCTGCTGCAGGTCGGGATCGAAGTCGTAGGAGTACTCCATCGACTCGACGTCACAACGGCAGCCGGGATAGCGGTTCCAGTACCACGTCCCCCCGACATCGGTGCCACCCTCGAAGCACTGCACGGTCCGCCCGGCCTGCCTCATCCGATGGATCAGATACATGCCGGCGAACCCGGCCCCGACAACGACGACATCGACCTGTGTTGCTTCGCTCATGGTGGCTCGATCGTACCCGGGGCGAGCCGGAACCTCGGAGCCGCTACGTTGCGGCGATGCGCAACCAACCGGGCCGGCCCGGCGGACCGCTGGTCGGCGTCCGCATCATCGACGTGACCCACGCCGCAGCCGGGCCGTACGCCTCGATGATGCTCGCCGACCTCGGGGCCGACGTCATCAAGGTCGAGCCGCCGCAGGGCGAGTTGACCCGCTTCGCCCCGCCGTTCCTGCCCGAGGACCGCGAACGGTTCTATGGCGGCCGCTTCGCGAACCGCAACCGCAACAAGCGCTCCATCGTGCTCGACCTCGCCACCGACGAGGACCGGGAGGTGTTCCTGCAACTGGTCGAGACCGCCGACGGCCTGGTGGAGAACCTGCGCGGCGGGGTCCTCGACCGCCTCGGGGTGGGCTGGGACGCGTGCCGGGCCCGCAACCCCCGCCTGGTGTACGCCGCCATCCGCGGCTTCGGTGACGCCCGAACCGGTGCCAGCCCCTACGCCGCCTGGCCGGCCTACGACGTGGTCGCCCAGGCCATGGGCGGGGTGGTCGCCACCACCGGGCCCGATGCCGAGCACCCGCTGCGGGCCGGACCGCTGGTCGGCGACCTCGTCCCGGGGCTGATGGCTGCGCTGGGTCTGGTGTCGGCGGTGCTGCACGCGCGGGCCGCCGGCGAGGGCCAGTTCCTCGACGTGGCCATGGTCGACGCGGTGATGTCCCTCGGCGAGCCGGCCCAGTCGAGCTGGGACTACCTCGACCGCGACTATCCCCCGTCGGGCAACGCCCTCGACGACGTCACCCCCTTCGACGTGTACCGCACCGCCGACGGCCACTGCGCCATCGCCGCGCCGACCGAGGCCATGTGGCGGCTGCTGTGCACGGCGATCGGCCGGCCGGAATGCATCGAGGACCCCCACACCGCCACCAACGCGGCCCGGGTCGCGACCCGGGGCCTGGTCGACGAGATCGTCGGCGGCTGGGCCGCCGCCCGCACCAGCGCCGAGGTGCTCGAGGTCCTCGGTGGGCAGATCCCCGTGGGGCCGGTGTACCGGGCCCGCGACTGGGTCGGCGAACCCCACGTCGTGGCCCGGGAGATGCTGGTGCCGCTGGAGCACCCCCACCACCGGACCACCACCACCCTGGGTTGCCCGATCAAGCTGACCGCCACCCCGGCCGTGCTGCACCGCGGCCCACCCCGCCTCGACGAGCACGGCGCCGAGCTGCGGGCCGAGCTCGCCGCCCGCCGCAGCCCCGACCCGCAGCCCTGACCCGCAGGCCTGACCCGCAGGCGACCGGTCCCGAGCGCCCCGGCCCGGTCGCGGCGCGGGCCTAACGATCCTTCTCGGCCAGCACGCCGCCCTCGACCAGCGCGGCGATGGTGGCCTCGTCGTACCCGCACAGGTCGCGCAACACGTCGACGTTGTGCTGGCCGAGGTTGGGGGTGACCAGGTCGGGCTCGGGGGCGGCGTCGGAGAACTTGATCGGGAAGCCGGGCACATGGAAGTTCCCGGCGAGCGGGTCGCTGATCTCGCGCACCATGCGCCGCTGCTGGAAATACGGGTGGTTGACCGCCTCGCCGGGGTCGAGGACCGGGCCGCAGGGCACCCGCTGGGCCTCCAGCGCGGCGATGACCTCGTCGTCGGTGGCGAAGGTGGCCATCCACGACTCGATGACGGCGACGAACTCGTCGACGTTGTCGAGGCGGGTGGCGTTGTTCACGAAGCGGGGGTCCTCGGCGAGGTCCTCGCGGCCGATGGCCTTCCACAACCCGGGCATCTGGCCCTGGGTGCACAGGATCATGATGTAGCCCTGCGGGCCCTTGTAGGCGCCACCGGGGCAGACCGCCGGGTGATGGGCACCGGCCCGCATGGGCTTCCACTCGCCGTTGGTCATCGACGGGGCGTGCACGTTCATCTCGTGCATGTGGAACAGGGCGTCGACCATGGAGATGTCGAGGTGGCTGCCCTTGCCGGTCATGGTGCGACGAAGCAGGGCGTAGCCGATCGCGGCGTAGGCGGTGAAGCCGGCGGTGCAGTCGGCGATGCCGACCCCGACGAACTGCGGCGGACCGTCGGCCTCGCCGGTGACGTGCATGAGGCCGGCGAAGCCCTGGGCGATGAGATCGAAGCTGGTCTTGTGCGAGAGTGGACCGGTCTGGCCGAACCCCGAGATCGAGGCCATGACCAGCTTGGGGTTGATGGCCGACAGCGACTCGTAGTCGAGCCCCCGGCGGGCCATCACCCCGGCGCTGTAGTTCTCGACGACCACGTCGATGGTGGGGATGAGGTCCTTGATGATCTGGATCGACTCCGGTTTGGAGAAGTCGAGGCACAGGCTTCGCTTGCCCCGGTTCTGCTGCACGAAGTAGCCGGAGCGCCGGTTGCGGCGGGGCGAGTTGGCCCGGATCGGATCGCCGAAGGGAGCCATCTCGACCTTGATGACGTCGGCACCCATCTCGGCCAGCATGCGGGTGCAGGAGGGGCCGGCAAGGTACTGGGTGAAGTCGAGGACCCGGAAGCCCTCGAGGTACGGCGTCGGTTGCGTCATGGCTGCATGTTCGCGCCATCCTGCGCGTCGTGCTCGCCTGCCGGGCCGTCCCACCGGTCGACCGGGTGGAGGCAGCGACATCGGTGACGGCGGCGGTTCGGGGCTGTCCGTTCCGCTCCGGTAGGGTCCGACGCCGTGCAGGACAGCGAAGCGGTACGCGGCCTCGGACCGGCCGACCTCGTCGCCTTGGCCGCTGCGTCCATGGCCGTCGGCGTGGCGGTGAGCGCCATCATGATCGACATCGGGACCAGCCCGGCGGTGGTCATGCTGGCCACCGTCACCGCCTTCTCCGGCAGCGGGGAGCTGGCGTTCGCCGCGGTGATCCTCTCCGGTGGTTCGGTGGCCGCCGGCCTGGTGTCGGCGTTGCTGGTGAGCTCACGGTTCGGCCTGATGGCCATGAGCATCGCCAACCGCTGGCCCATGACGGTGTGGGAACGGATCGCCGCCATGCAGATCTCCGGGGAACCGGCCGTCGCCGCTGCGGTGACCGCCGGTGACCCGCGCACCGCCCGGCGGCTCTACTGGCAGATCGCCGGGGCCATGGGCGTGGGCTGGGTCCTGGGGTCCGCGGTCGGGGTGGCCGTCGGAAACGTCATCGGCAACACCAGGTCCATCGGGCTCGATGCGGTGTTCCCGGCCGTACTTCTCGGTACGGTGGCGGCGGCGCTGCGCAGCCGGGACACTGCCGCAGCCGCCGTACTCGGCGGGGTGATCGCCGTCGTGCTGGTCCCCTTCGCCCCGGCGGGGGTCCCGTTCCTGGTCGCCGCGCTGGCGGCCATCGTGGCGAGCCGGGTGCCCGCCGGTCCCCTGGGTCTACGCGACCTCGTCACCGGCCGGGGTCGCCGGCCTGCTCCCCCGTCGCAGCAGGAGCTGCCATGAGCCTGCTCGCCCTCGCCATCCTGTCGGCCGGCAATGCCATCACCCGGGCGATCGGCATGTTCGTGCTCGGCCGTCGGGCGGCGGTCAACCCTCGCTGGACCAAGCTGATGGCCCTGGTCCCCATCGCCGTGGTGGCTGCGGTGTTCGCCGTGCAGACCTTCACCTCGCGTGACCAGATCGTGTTCGACGCCAGGGTCGCCGGCGTCGCCGCGGCCTCGATCGCGGTGTGGCGGCGGGCCCCGATGGTCCTCGTGGTCATCGTCGCCGCCGGGGTTACCGCCGGGGTCCGGGCCCTGCATCTGGCAGGCTGAGCTCCGAGCAGGGCGGTGGTGCCCGCCGGCTTCACGGAGGCACCGACCAGCACATCGGAACGAGGGCGCGATGAAGGTCGATCTGATCGCTGCGGGGACCCGCATGACCGAGGCCGCCGAGCTGGCCCGCCAGGTGCGTGACGGCGGGTGGAGCGGCATCGCCTTCGCCGAGGGTGGCCGCACCGCCTACCTATCGTGCGGGGCCGCAGCGCTGGCGGTGCCCGAGCTCGACTACACCACGGCGGTGGCCCTGGCCTTCCCCCGTAGCCCCATGACCACGGCCGGCATCGCCTGGGAGCTGGCCGAGGCGTCGGGCGGCCGCTTCACGCTGGGCCTGGGCAGCCAGGTGCGGGCCCACATCGAGCGCCGCTACTCGGCGCCGTTCGACCCGCCCGGGCCGCGGCTGCGGGAGTACGTGCTGGCCCTGCGGGCCATCTTCCGGGCCTTCCAGGGCACCGAGAAGCTCGACTTCCGTGGCGAGTTCTACTCGTTCACGCTGTTCAACAAGCAGTGGTCCCCGGGGCGCATGGCCCACCCCGACATCCCCATCTACATCTCCGCCGTGGGCCCGTGGATGTTGCGCATGGCCGGCGAGGTGTGCGACGGCATCCACATCCACCCGTTCCACTCCGTCGAGTACCTGCAGGACGTGGTCCTGCCCAAGGTGGCCGAGGGCGCGGCCCGGGCCGGGCGCGATGCCGAGGAGGTGCAGCTGGCCATCCCGTGCATGACCGTCGTCGGCGACACCGAGGACGAGCGCCGCCGGGCGGCCCGCCGCACCCGCCGCCAGATCGCGTTCTACGGCTCGACGAAGAACTACGCCCCGGTCCTCGCCCACCACGGCTTCGGCGAGCTCTCCCCCCGCTTCAACGAGGCCGTCAAGGCCGGCGACCAGACCGCCGCCGAGGCGCTGGTGAGCGACGAGCTGCTGGAGCACTACGCGGTGGTCGCCGGCTGGGACGAACTGTCGGACCGCATCGTCGAGCGATACCAGGGCCTCGCCGACCGACTGATCATGTATTTCACCTTCGCCGACTGGCACCGCGACCCCCCCAGCCTCGGCCGCTGGTCGGAGGTGGCGCGCGACGTCATCGCCCGCACCGGGTCGGGCCCGGGCTGACCCATTGCGCCGAATCGACGTCGAATCGCCCCGACACAGCTCGACCCACAC
>CAIXPF010000053.1 GCA_903921205.1 uncultured Acidimicrobiia bacterium
CCTGGTCACCAGCTTCCAGACCACCGACGTCGACATCGACGAGGCCCTTGCGCGCTTCGCCGCAGCGCTCGGCGCAGCCTGAGCGGGATCCCGCCGTTCACCCGGGCTGAGCCTCACCAGGGACGGTTCCAGCGGGCCCAGTCGAACGGCTCGATCCCGTCATCACAGACCTGGAAGATCGATGCCGTGGCCTTGCCGTCCTCGATGTCGAGGAACCCGATGGTGCCGAACTGGCAGGCCAGGTTGTGGGGGAAGGTCGGCGAGCCCGGGTTGACGCACAGGATGCCGTTGACCTCGCGGACGTCCTCGACGTGGGTGTCGCCGTGCACGATGATGTCGGGGGTCACCCCGCCGAAGAACCGGTCGCACGCGCCGGCCAGGTTCACGATGTTCGGCCGCTCGGGTACCGGCACCCAGTGGGTGAGGCCGATGGTGAGCCCACCGATCTCGATCAGCTGGTTGTCGGCAAGGCAGGGGTGATCGGGCTGACGCGGTCGGCCACCCGAGCCGTCGTCGCCGTTGCCCCGGCAGGCGTGCAGCGTGGAGATCTCGGCCAGGGTGTCGAGCACCCCGAGGTCGTAGATGTCCCCGGCGTGCAGGATGGCGTCACAGCCACGGAAGGCGTCCCACACCTGCGGCCACACCTCCCGTGCCTCGGGAATGTGGGTGTCCGACAACAGACCGATACGCATAGTGGGTGCTCTCCCCCGTTCGTCCCGACGGGTCACTGTACGCCCTCACCGGGCCCGCCTCAGCCGAGGAAGGCCAGCAGCGCCCTGTTGTAGGCGTCGGGGGTCTCGAAGTAGGGCGAGTGGCCGGCGCCCGGCAGCTCGTCGTAGCGGGCCCCGAGCAACTCGGCGAGCTCCCGCAGCTGCGCCGCCGGGAAGATGTCGTCCTCCTCCCCGGCGATCACCTGCAACGGGATGCCCAGCGCCCGCACGTCGCCGACGGCGACCTCGGTGCCCGACACCACCCGGCCGACCTCGGCCATGGGCGGCTCGTGGAACGAGCCGAGCTCCTGGTAGAGGAACGTGAGCGTGGGCTGGGTGCGCATGGTGGTCTCGCCCAGCGCACCGTGACGGCCGAGGACCTCGGCGAAACGCAGTCCGCCCGCCTTCTGGAACGCCGCGAAGTGCTCGCGCAACGCCGGCGTCCACAGGCCACCCGGCGTGTCCGACAGCGTGAGCGAACGCACCCGGCCGGGGCGGGAAAGCGCGAACGCGGTGATCCACCAGCCGCCCATCGACTGGCCGACGAGGTGCACCGGGCCGTCGACGCCGACCGCAGCAAGGATGGCCTCGAGGTCGTCGGCGGCGACCTCGGCCGACAGCCGGCCCGACCGGCAGGTGCTGTTGCCGAACCCGCGGCTGTCCCAGGTCAGTACCCGGAACCGCTCGGCGATCGCCGGGACCTGGTTGTACCAGACGGCGTGGCTGCCCCCGGCCCCGTGGGTGAGGACCACCACCGGACGCTCGTCACCCTCGCCCCGCTGGAACCATTCGTGGAACAGCTCCTCGCCGTCGCGAGCCAGGCGCCCGCGTACCAGCAGTGTCGGTGGTTGTTCGGCAGATCCCATCGTGGCCCCCTTCGTCGCGGCCGGAGCCTAGGCAGGCCTGCTCTCGGGTGCACCGCAACGACCCGCCCGGCACATCCGCACCGGCCCCGACCACCATCCCGGCCCCGACCAGCATCCCGGCTGCGGCCAACATGCCCTGCGATGATCGGCGACCTGCGGCTGTTCGTCGGGGACGGGGCCCGCCGTGCCGGCCGCCCTCGCCTCGGCTGGGCATCCGCGGCACCCCAGACGTCCCTCCGATGGGCCTACCCCGACGAGGGCACCTGGAGTAGAAACAACATCGGTGGAATAGCCTCCAACCAACGGCACGCCCGCACGGACCCCGTCCTCGCCGGCGCCGACACCCACCGCCCTGCAGCCAACGGAAGAGCTCATGACTGACCGCACCGCGAAGATCATCTACACCCACACCGATGAGGCGCCGGCACTGGCCACGTACTCGTTCCTGCCGATCATCGAGGCCTTCGCCGCGGCCTGTGGTGTGGCCGTCGAGACCCGCGACATCTCCCTCGCCGGACGGATCCTCGCCAGCTTCCCCGACCGGCTCACCGACGCCCAGCGGGTCGGCGACGCCCTTGCCGAGCTCGGCGAGCTGTGCCTGCAGCCCGAGGCCAACATCATCAAGCTGCCGAACATCTCGGCGTCGATGCCGCAGATGAAGGCGGCCATCAAGGAGCTGCAGGCGCAGGGCTACGACCTGCCCGACTACCCCGACGACCCCGCCGACGACACCCAGCGCGACTACAAGGCCCGCTACGACAGGGTCAAGGGCAGCGCCGTCAACCCGGTACTGCGCGAGGGCAACTCCGACCGCCGGGCCCCGGCGTCGGTCAAGCAGTACGCCAAGAAGCACCCGCACTCGATGGGCGCCTGGTCGAAGGACTCCAAGACCCACGTCTCGCACATGAACGGCGGCGACTTCTTCTCCAACGAGCAGTCCGTGACCATCGGGTCCGCCAGCACGCTGAAGATCCAGCTCGTCGGCGCGGACGGCACGGTCGAGGTGCTGCGGGCCTCGGTTCCGGTGCAGGCAGGCGAGATCGTCGACGGCACGTTCATGTCGAAGCGGGCGCTCACCACGTTCCTCACCGAGCAGGTGGCCGACGCCAAGGCCCGGGGCGTGCTGTTCTCGCTGCACCTCAAGGCCACGATGATGAAGGTGTCCGACCCGATCATCTTCGGCCACGGCGTGCGGGCGTTCTTCGCCGACCTCTTCGCCAAGCACGGCGCCACCCTCGACCGGGTCGGCGCCGATCCCAACAACGGCTTCGGCGGCGTGCTCGAGGCCATCGCCAAGCTCCCCGACGCCGAGCGTGCCCCCATCGAGGCCGACATCGCGGCCTGCTACGCCAACGGCCCCGCCGTGGCCATGGTCGACTCCGACCGCGGTATCACCAACCTGCACGTGCCCAGCGACATCATCGTGGACGCCTCGATGCCGGCCATGATCCGCACCTCCGGCCAGATGTACAACGGCCAGGGCGACCAGCAGGACACCAAGGCGGTCATCCCCGACGCCAGCTACGCCGGCGTGTACCAGGCCACCATCGACTTCTGCCGCACCAACGGCGCGCTCGACCCGGCCACCATGGGCTCGGTGCCCAACGTCGGGCTCATGGCCCAGGCGGCCGAGGAGTACGGCTCGCACGACAAGACCTTCGAGATTCCCTCCGCCGGCACGGTGCAGGTGCTCGACGCCGCCGGCACGGTGCTCATGAGCCACCAGGTCGAGGCCGGCGACATCTGGCGGATGTGCCAGGTGAAGGACGCCCCGGTGCGCAACTGGGTCGAGCTGGCGGTCACCCGGGCCAAGGCCACCGGTACGCCGGCGGTGTTCTGGCTGGACGCCGCACGGGCGCACGACGCGCAGCTGATCACCAAGGTCAACGGCTATCTCGCCGAGCTCGACACCACCGGGGTCGAGACCCACATCATGAAGCCGGTGGACGCCACCACGTTCTCGCTCGAGCGCATCGTGCGCGGCGAGGACACCATCTCGGTCACCGGCAACGTGCTGCGCGACTACCTCACCGACCTGTTCCCCATCCTCGAGCTCGGCACCAGCGCCAAGATGCTGTCGATCGTGCCGCTGATGAACGGTGGTGGCCTCTTCGAGACCGGCGCCGGTGGATCGGCCCCGAAGCACGTCCAGCAGTTCGAGAAGGAGAACCACCTGCGCTGGGACTCCCTCGGCGAGTTCCTCGCCCTGGCCGTGGCCTTCGAGCACCTGGCCAACCGCACCGGCAATGCCGGTGCGCAGATCCTCGGTGACGCCCTCGACAAGGCCACCGGGGCCCTGCTCGAGAACGACAAGTCGCCCTCCCGCAAGGTGCGCGAGCTCGACAACCGGGGCAGCCACTTCTACATCGCGCTGTACTGGGCGCAGGCGCTGGCCGAACAGACCGCCGACGTGCAGATGGCCGCCCGGTTCGCCCCGCTGGCCGAGCGGCTCGCAGCGGCAGAGGCCACCATCGTGGCCGAGCTGAACGAGGTCCAGGGCCAGGCCATGGACATCGGCGGCTACTACGCCCCCGATCCGGTGCGGGCGGCGGCCGCCATGCGTCCGAGCGCCACGTTCAACGCAGCCCTGGCCTCGCTGGGCTGACCCCTTCCGCCTCGACGCGATCGGGGACCGCGGCACCGGCCCGGGGCGACACGCCCCGGGCCGGTGCGCGTTCAGCCCACCAACGCGTCGACGACGGCCTTGCCGACCTCCATCGTGGTGGCGGTTCCGCCCATGTCCGCAGTACGCGGCCCGGAACCGGTCACGGTCTCGATCGCCCCGAGCACCGCCTGGTAGGCGTCGTGACGGCCGATGTGGTCCAGCAGCATCGCCCCGGACCAGATCTGGCCGATCGGGTTGGCGATGCCCCTGCCGGCGATGTCGGGGGCGGAGCCGTGCACCGGTTCGAACAGGCTCGGGAAGTCGCCCTCGGGGTTGATGTTGGCGCTGGGAGCCACCCCGATCGTGCCCACGCAGGCCGGGCCGAGGTCGGACAGGATGTCGCCGAAGAGGTTGCTGGCCACCACCACGTCGAAGCGGTCGGGGTTGCGCACGAAGTGAGCGGTGAGGATGTCGATGTGGAAGCTGGTGACCGCCACGTCGGCATAGTCGGCGCTCACCGCGGCGACCCGCTCGTCCCAGTAGGGCATCGAAATGCTGATGCCGTTGGACTTGGTTGCCGAGGTCAGCTCGCCCTTGCGCTGGCGCGCCAGCTCGAACGCGTAGCGCAGCACCCGGTCGACGCCATGGCGGGTGAACACCGATTCCTGCAGCACGATCTCACGGTCGGTGCCGGCGAACATCCGGCCGCCGACCGAGGTGTACTCGCCCTCGGTGTTCTCCCGCACCACCAGGAAGTCGATGTCGCCGGCCTGCCGGCCGGCCAGCGGGCACGGCACGCCGGGCAGCAGCCGCACCGGCCGCAGGTTGATGTACTGGTCGAACCGGCGACGGAACTGCAGCAGCGAACCCCACAGCGAAACGTGGTCGGCCACGATGTCGGGCCAGCCCACCGCGCCGAAGAAGATGGCGTCGAAGCCGCCGAGCTGCTCCTCCCAATCGTCGGGCATCATCTGGCCGTGCTGCTGGTAGTAGCGGCAGTGGGCGAAGTCGAAGTGCTCGAAGGCCAGGTCGATGTCGAAGCGGTCGGCGGCCGCCTCGAGCACCCGCAGCCCCTCCGGTACGACTTCCTGGCCGATGCCGTCGCCGGCGAGAACTGCGATCCGTGTGGTCATGGCAGGCCAACCTAGCGGCCGTCACCGGAGGGGTAACCTCCGGGCGTGAACGACGTCCATCAGCTGCTGCGCTCCCACCGGTCCATCCGGGCCTTCACCGACGAACCGGTCGACGACGCCACCGTCGCCGAGATCATTCGCTGCGGTATGGCGGCAGCCACGTCGAGCAACATCCAGGCCACCACGGTCATCCGCGTGCGCTCGTCGGACACCCGTGCCCGCATCGCCGAGATCGCCGGCGGCCAACGCCACGTGGTCGACGCCCCGGTGTTCGTGGTGTTCTGCGCCGACCTGCACCGGCCGGGCCTGGCCTGCGCCTCCCAGGGGGTCACCCCCACTCCGGGCATGACCGAGCAGTTCATCATCGCCACCGTCGACGTGGCGCTCGCCGGGCAGAACGCAGTCATCGCCGCCGAGTCGTTGGGCCTCGGTGCCTGCTACATCGGCGCGGTCCGCAACGACCCGGCGACCGTGTCGGCGCTGCTCGAGCTGCCCGACCACGTGTACCCGGTGTTCGGGCTGTGCCTCGGCCGCCCGGCGCAGAACCCCGACGTGAAGCCGCGCCTGCCGCTCGAGGCGGTCCTCAAGGAGGAGCGTTACTCCGACGCCGGCGACCTCGTCCACATCGCGGCCTACGACGACACCATGCGCGCCTACTACGGAAGCCGTAGTGGCGGTACCAAGGACAGCAGCTGGAGCAACGAGATGGCTGCCCTGGTGGGCACCGAACGCCGACCCCACATGCGCTCGTTCCTGGCCGAACGGGGCTTCGAACTGCGCTGAACGTGTGCGCCGCGGCGCCAGCGGGCAGAATCGGCACCGACGACCCGTACCGGGGGAAGGGAGTTCGCACGATGAAGCTCGCGTTCGTGGGCCTGGGGAACATGGGCCAGTACATGGCCGCCAACCTGCTCAAGGCGGGCCACGAGATGACGGTCACCGACCTTCGTCCCGAGGCCGCGGCCCAGCTGGTCGAGGACGGCGCCAACTGGGCGGACTCGGTCCGGTCGGCGTGCGCCGGTGCCGACGCGGTGTTCATGTCGCTGCCGACGCCGCCCGATGTGGAGCTGGTGGTCACCGGCGCCGACGGGGTGCTGGCCGGTCTGTCGGCGGGGGCCACCATCATCGATCTGTCGACCAACTCGCCGTCGATGGTGCGCAAGCTCGGGGCGATCGCCGCCGAGAAGGGCATCGGTTTCCTCGACGCCCCGGTCTCCGGCGGCACCCGCGGTGCCCGTGAGGCGACCCTTGCGGTGATGATCGGCGGCGACGCCGAGCTCTACGCCCGTTTCGAGCCGGTGCTCAAGGCCATCGGCCCCAACGTGTTCCACACCGGCGACCTCGGCACCGGCAACGTGGCCAAGCTCATCAACAACCAGCTGGCCTTCATCAACATGATGGCCATGAACGAGGCGCTGATGATCGGGGCCAAGGCCGGCATGGACCTGGTGCTGCTGCGCGACATCGTGCGGGCGTCCTCGGGCGACTCCTTCGCCTGGATCGGCGGGGCCATCGCCGTGCTCAAGGACAAGCTGCCGCCGCGGTTCACCACCACGCTGGCCTGCAAGGACATCGGCCTGGCCCAGGAGCTGGCCGACGAGACCGGCGTCGACGCCTCGCTGGGCCGTCTCACCTACGAGATGCTGCAGGGCTACCGCGACAACGGCTTCGCCGGTGAGGACATCCTCGCCACCATCAAGGCGGTCGAGGAGAAGAGCGGTCACGTCGTGCGGGGCACCTGGCACGACTGAGCGGTCCGGACGCGACAACGGGCCGTGGCCGGGGCGATCCCCTACCACGGCCCGTTGTCGCGTCCGCCCTCAGGCGGCGACCGGCCTCAGGTGGCGGTCACTGCGGGTGGGGATAGTTCGGCTCGTTGTCCCAGATGTGATCGCCCTTGGTGATGGCGATGTGGGTGGCGTCGTGGCCGGGCAGGGCGCCGTGGATGTGGCGGGTACCGGGCGGTACGTGGATGATGTCGCCGGGCGAGCACTCGAAGACCGGCCCGTCGTGGTTCTGGGCCATGCCCTTGCCGCTGACGAAGTACAGGACCTGGTCACCGGTGTGCAGGTGCCAGTTGGTGTGCGCCCCGTCGTGGAAGTGCACCCGGCCGTGGGCGGTCTTGGACTCCTTGTCGAAGAACACCGACTCCATCTCGACCCGGCCGGTGAACCATTCGGCAGGTGCGGGGCGCTTCTCGCGCTCCACCCGTTCGATGGGCTTCTCGTCGCTCATCATCTCTCCCCTGGTGCGGCCCCTCGGCCGCCGCATGATGGGCATGCACCCTAGCCAACCGGCCGCTTGACGTCGCCGGTGACCCCGGACGCGAACCGGCCCCGGCCCGACCGGCGAGGACGTAGGCTCCGGCCTGATGTACCTCAACGAGTTCGCCCAGGGCCTGACCGCGCACGACATGGCGCCGAGCGCCGAGCTGGCCTCGCTGCTGCAGAGCGCCGCCGACCTGGGCCTCGCCCACGATCCGGCGGTCCGCTACCACTCCCGCCAGACCGTGGTCCGCGGCCAGCGCTTCCACTTCCTCGAATGGGGACAGCCCGGACGGCCGCAGATCCTGCTGCTGCACGGCGGTAACCAGTCGGCCCACTCGTGGGACCTGGTGAGCCTGCACCTCGCCGACCGGTACCACGTGTTCGCGCTCGATCAGCGGGGCCACGGCGACTCCGAGTGGAGCCGGGAGATCGACTACTCGATCGACGCCATGGTGGCCGACGCCTCGGCGTTCATCGCCGACCAGCAGCTCGACCGGCCGATCGTCTTCGGCCACTCGATGGGCGGGCGGGTCACCCTCACGCTCGCGGTGCAGCAACCGGATGTGGCCCGGGCCCTGGTCATCGTCGACGTCGGACCGGAGATCTCCCGCGAGGGAGCCAAGACCATTCAGAACTTCGTGGTCCGCAACATCGAGTTCGACGACCTCGAGGTGTTCCTCGACAACGTCGAGAAGTACGACCCGTTCCGCACCCGTGCCCACATGGAACGCACCATGAAGTACAACATCCTGCAGCGGGCCGACGGCACCTACATGAGCAAGGTCGACCACCGCCGCATCCCGCAACCGAACCGCGACCTGACCCTCGACCACGTGCGGACGTTGCCGTGCCCGGTGCTCGTCGTCCGTGGCGCCGAGTCGAACATCCTCGAGGCCGACGCCGCGGTCCGCTTCGCCGATGCACTGCCACACGGCACGTTGGTCACCATCGAACGGTGCGGCCACAACGTGCACTCCGGCAACACCGCCGGGTTCCTCGACGCCGTCACGTCGTTCCTCGACGAGCTGAGCTGAACCACGCCCGGTCGGGCCGCTGATGGGCGCTCAGGGCAAGCGCTGGCCCAGGTGCACGGTGTGCGCCGTCGTGGCCGGATAGAAGATGGTCGTCCGGCCATCGTCCCACCGAACCCGGTAGTGCACGGACTCCGCACCGGCCCCGAGCACCTCGAGGACCTCGCCCCTGCGGACCGGTTCCCCCTGGTGCTGGGCATCGACCACCACCACGTCACCGATGTTCGCGTGCAGATCCATGAGACCCTCCTCGGCCGTCACCGCCCTGGACCTTGCCGGGCCGGCGTCTTCAACACCGGCAGTGTCCCCCGTGACCGCCCTGACCCGGCAGAGTCGAACGTCGTCGATACCGGGGCACTCCGGCCACCACTGAATCGGCCTGCCGGTCACGGCGCGACGACGGCCGAGATGTCCCGCCTCCCGTCCCCGGCCCGCCCGCCGTCCCGGACAGCCCGCCGTCCCGGTTGGGTTGTGGTCAGGAGGTGCCGCGCTTGCGGGGTGGACGGTCGGTCGCCGCCCACCGGGCCAGCCAGGGTTCGAGGGCCTCGGCCAAGGTCGGGGTGCCGGCGTCGGCGTACTCGTAGCGGGCCCGTCGCACCGGGGCACCGAGATCGACGATCCGGGCCAGATCCATGGGGGTGCCCAGCACGATCACGTCCGGGCCGACCGCGGCGATCGTCCGGGTGAGCTCGTCGAGCTGCGTCGGCGAATAGCCCATGGCGGGCAGCACCGCACCGATGTGGGGGTAGCGGGCGAAGGTCTCGGCGATACCGCCGACGGCGAACGGGCGGGGATCGACGACGGTGTCGGCACCGTGGGCGGCTGCGGCGACCGTGCCTGCGCCGAAGGCCATACCGCCATGGGTGATGGTCGGGCCGTCCTCGACCACCAGCACCCGTCGGCCCGCCAGGGACGGGCCGTCGTCGAGGCTCACCGGAGAGGCTCCCCGCACCACCGTGGCCGACGGGTTCACCGCCGTGACGTTGGCCAGGACCTCGGCGATCGCATCGACGGACGCGACGTCGGTCTTGCCCAGCACCACGAGATCGGCGCGCCGGAGGTTGGTCTCACCGGGGTGATAGCTGAGCTCATGTCCCGGCCGTAGCGGATCAGCCACGGTGATGGTCACCTCTGCGCGCAGGAACGGGAAGTCGTTGTTGCCGCCGTCCCACACGATCACGTCGGCCTCGAGCTCGGCGCGGGCCACGATGGCGGCGTAGTCGACACCGGCGTAGAGGACGAAGCCCTCCTCCACCGGCCGCTCGTACTCCTCGCGTTCCTCGATGGTCGGCGATGCCGCGTCGATGTCGGCGAGGGAGCCGAAGCGCTGTACCGCCATGGATGCAAGGTTGCCGTACGGCATCGGATGGCGGATCAGGACCGGCACCAGGCCCCGGTCGCGCAGCAGCCGCGCCACGGCCCGCGACACCTGCGACTTGCCGCACCCCGTGCGCGTGGCGCACACCGCCACGACCGGCCGGGCAACCGGCAGACAGCTGTCCTGCGGGCCGAGCAGCGTGAAGCTGGCCCCGGCGGCGAGCACCCGTGACGCGCGGTGCATGACCTCGACGTGGGACAGGTCGCTGTAGGCCAGCACCACCTCGTCGACATGATGGACCCGCAGCAGGGCCTCGAGCTCGGCCTCCGGGTGGATGGGGATGCCCACCGGATAGCGCGCCCCGGCGAGCTCCGGGGGGTAGGTCCGCCGATCGATGCCAGGAATCTGCGCCGCGGTGAACGCCACCACCTCCACCGTCGGATCGTTGCGGTAGTGCACGTTGAAGTCGTGGAAGTCACGACCACCGGCACCCATGATCAGCACTCGTCGCACGGGCCAACCTCTCCTCTCGGCTCGCAATGCGAGCCAGAACGGCCTTCCTCCGGCGAGGGAGGGACTTTTGGCGGCACCCGCCGCCTCCATGAGGCACCATCATGATCCCATGCCCGTGACGAGCCCATCCCACAGCCGCTCGGTGCTTGTCGCGGTCGCCGCATTGGTGCTCGTCGCTCTCGTGGTCGCAGCCGTGCTCAGCGGCTCCGGCGGCGGGAAGGCCGAGGACCCGGGCAGCCCGGAGGCAACCGTGCAGGCGTATTTCGAGGCGTTGGTCGACGGCCGCCGCAGCGACGCCCGTGCCACCTTCACCGACGAGCTCGCCGCCCGCTGCCCCGAGGTGACCGACATCGGCTTCAGCCGCCCGTCACGGGTGGTGATCACCGGCAGCAGGCTCGACGGCTCCGACACCGTCGTCGACGTACGGATCACCATGCGGGGCAGTGACGCCGTGCTCGTGGGGTCCGACGACACCTTCGGGGAACAGGTGAGGCTCGTGGAGACACCACAGGGTTGGCGTATCAGCGAATCACCGTGGCCGTACGTCTGCGCCATGAAGGTGATCCGATGATCGCCGGGCTGCTGCTGCTCGTCGTGGTCGGCATGGCCGTCTACGGCGCCTCGAGCCGGGTCGACGCCCGCCGACGTGGCGTCACGGCCTCCGGCGGGGACCTGCGCGATCGGGTCGTGCGCTTCTTCCGGCTCACCCTGTTGTTCGCTGCAGTCGTCCTCGTCAGCGAGGGTGTCGCCGGGCTGATCGCCGAGATCGTGCCCCGGGCCGGCGAAGTGACCCGGGACCCCGCGACGCTGGCCCGGGCGCTGTCCTTCAGCATCGTCGGGGTGCCGGTGTTGGCCGGTCTGGCCCTGTGGCAGCGAGGCACGCTCGGCAGGGAACCGGACGAGGCCCGCACCTCCGGTTGGCACGCCTACCTCACCGTCACCCTCGGTCTGTCGCTGCTGCTGACGGTGAGCGCCGCGACCTCGGTCGCCACGTGGGCGCTCGGCGCCGCCGAGGACCAGGGCAGTGCACTCGGCCGGCTCGTCAGCTGGTCGGCGGTGTGGCTGGTGCACTGGCGACTGGCCCGTCGGGCCGACGCCGGTGCCGAGGCCGACCTCGAGGCACCGCTCCACCTGCTGTTCGGCTCGGCGGTCGGACTGGTGCTCACGGCCGGCGGGCTCGACCGGCTCATCGGCACCTCACTCGAGCGGGCCTACGAGCGGGCCTGGCTGACCACCGCCGTGGCCGACGGCACCGACCCACTGGTGCGGGCCCTCGTCCTCCTCGGAGTCGGTGCCGGGGTGTGGTGGTGGTACTGGCTGCGCCATGCCGAACGCTGTCCCCGATCACCCGGACGCGACGCCTACGTCCTGCTCGGCGGGGTCCTCGGTGGGCTCATCGCCGCGGTGGTGGGCGCGGCCCAACTGCTCTACGCCGTGTTGGACTGGATCTTCGGCGACCCCGAGGCGACCACCGCCGCCGCCAACTTCACCGGCACGCCCGGTGCTGCGGCGCTGGGCGTGGTGGGCCTGCTGGTGTGGCTGTACCACCGTGGCATCGTCGCCCGCCAGCACGACGGGACCCGGACCGACATCGACCGGGTGTACAGCTACCTCGGCGCGGCCGTCGGTCTGGTCATCACGGCCGTTGCCACCACCATCGCCGTCGCCGCCTTGCTCGAAGCCCTGACCACCAGCGACTCGCTCACCAGGAGCGGAGTTGCGGACACCGTCGTGCTCGCCGTGACCCTGCTGGCCGTCGGCGCGCCGGTGTGGGCCGCGTTCTGGTTCCGGGCCCAACGCTTCGCCGGGACGGACGACGAGCGGGCGTCGCTTCCCCGTCGGGTCTATCTGCTCGTCGTGCTCGGGGTGTCGGCGGTGGTTGCCCTGGTCGCCCTGGTGCTCCTGCTCATCCGCTTCTTCGAGGATCTCACCCGTGGCGATGTCGGCTCCGAGACCTGGTACGCCCTGCGGATACCGGCCGGCCTGGTGCTGTCGATGGGTGCACTCGCCGGCTACCACGCCACGGTCTTCCGGACCGACCACCGGGCGACCGCGAGCGCACCGGTCGCTCCGGCCCCGGACACGACACCGGGTCCGATCCCCGTCGCGGTGGCCGGAGCAGGCGCCGGCATCGCCGCCGACCTCGGCCGGCTCGGCGAGGTGTTCCTCGTCTCGAGCGCAGCAGATGCCGACGGCCTGGCCGACGGCCTGCACGAACGGCTCCACGTCCGGGTGCGCGACTGGCACCTCGCCGCGCCGACCACACCGGCCGCGCCGGCACGGGTCCCTGCTGCCGGGCCGACCCTCGAGGAGGTGGCCGGCGCTATCGAACGCGGCGCCGCAGCCAACCCCGAGGCCACCCGGATGATCGTGGTGCTCGAGGCCGACGGCTCGCCCCGGTTGTTCCCGCTGCTCCCGGACTGACCCCCGTCGGACACCCCGACGGGTCAGGTCAGGTCAGGTCAGGTCAGAGGATGCCGACGGCGTTGCCCGGCGAACCGAGCCCGTTGGGGATCTTCAACGGTGCGGCCACGAAGAAGAACTCGTAGCGCCCCGCAGCGCGACAGCGAGCCGCGAGCTTGTCGAAGTCGAACATCTCGCCGAGGGCGAGCCCCAGCGACGGCAGCAGGCGACGGTGCAACGAGCCCACGGCTGGATCGCCGGGCAGCACCTCCACCGCCGGGTTGTCGCACAGCAGCGCAGCCGGATGAGCATTCCACAGCATCCGGGCCATGCCCTCGTCGGCCCGCAGTCCGGCGAAGACCGGATCGGTGGCGTAGGCGGCGCGCCCGGCGCCGTCGAGCGCCCGGTAGGCCGACACCCAGCCGAAGCGCACGCAGAGGATGTCGCCGGCCTCGAGGACGACGCCCTCGGCCTCGAGGATCGCCTGCAGGTCGTCGGTGGTCACCGGCACCGGCTGGTGGGCGTCCCAGGCGCGGCCCTGGTCCTGCATCCAGCCGGCGACGTCGATCAGCACACCACGACCGGCGATGCCGTGATCGGCCCAGCGGTCGATGCCGAGGCCCATCGGACCCTCGGTCGGGTTCTGGGTGCGACCACCCCAGTAACCGTGCTCCCGGCAACGCACGTGGCTGAGCGCGTCCCACTGGGTGGAGGCCTGCGGATGGAAGGCGTCGAGCCGGTCGTCCATCTCGTTGCGGTTCAGGGCGAACACGCCGTGCTGGTACGCCTGGCGACCGAACAGCGGAGGGTTCGGCAGGTCGAGCGGGAGGTCGAGCGATACCAGTTCACCGGTACGCACCGCGGCTGCCGCCCGGGCCACCCGGGCAGGGGTCACCAGGTTGATGGATCCGAGCTCGTCGTCGCGGCCCCACACGTCCCAGGCGTGGCGCACGCCGACACCTTCGAGCTCGGGCAGTTCGTCGTAGCTGGGCAACTCGATCAGTTCAGACACAGGACGTTCCTTTCAGCGGCAGGGCGAATGGGCGGTTCGAGGGTGGGCGGCGGCCCGGCGCAGCGGCCGGGCCCCCGGTCAGATGCCGAAGCCGCGCCGGCGACGGGTGGCGGAGAACACGTGGACCGGCCACATGTCCTGGTCCTCGCCCCAGGCCTCGGCACCGTCGAGATCCCAGCGGATGAGGCTGTTGATGTCGATGAAGGAGTGCCGGTTGATGATGATGCGGCTCTCGGGACGACCGACCGCATGCAGGGCCCGGCCCTCGTTGTCGACCGCGTCGATGATGATCTCGGTGACCCAGCCCTCATCGGGGTGGCGGATGGTCCGGCGCTCGCCGGAACGCAGCCCGACGGTGCGGCCGTCACGGCGGAGGAAGCCGTAGGCCACCGGGTCGCCGTCGGACCTGGTGTTGGTGACCGCCAGGAAGGCGTGATCGTCGTCGGCGGCGCCGGTGACGTAGGCCGCCTGGCGGGGCCGGTGCTCCGGTCGGGGTCCCCAGGTGCGGTCGCGCATCCCGAGGCAGTCCACCTCGATGCGCTCGCCGTGCAGCACGATGTGACCGTGCACCCGGCCCAGCTGATCGAAGTGATGGGCCGAGCCGAACGTCGAACCGACGGCGCTGAGCGGCTCCGGCGCCATCACCCCGTCGAAACGCAGATGGCTCTCGAACCGGCCCGGGTCGTCGTAGCCGAGCTCATAGGACATCGTCGGCTCGATCACCTTCATCCGCACCCCGGTGGGCAACGTGACGTCGCGCAGATCGGCATCGGCGGGCAGCTGCAGGGCGCTGAAGTTGGTCGAGTACAGCACCTCCCACGGCAGCATCGCCGAGTCGTCCCACACCCAGGCGCCGCCGGCGACCGTGCCGATGTTCGGCCGGAACATGCTGTAGAACCAGCCACCCAAGCGGCGTTCGGGGACGTGGAAAGAGAACCAGGCGGTCTCCGTCTCCCACCAACGGTCGGTCAGCTGCGCGAAGTGGAACGCGTCATCCGCAGCGACAAAGACCGGGGCTTCGGACGCAGGATGTTCGGGACCGCTCATGGGTTGCCTCTCAGAAGCCCAGCCGCTGCGCGGCCTGATCGAGCACGACCGGCACCGACCAGGCGGTGCGGGCCAGACGCAGGTCGGGGTTACGACCGGTGGCGAACAGGTTCGAGGCGCTCAGCCAGAACGCGGCCGATCGCATCGAGTACAGCACGTGGTAGTAGTCGCACACGTCGAAATCGATCTCGAAGCCGGTACCGGCCTCGTAGCGGCGGATGAACTCGTCGCGCTCGACCAGGTTCGACAACAGGTCGGTGCCCTCCCGGTTCAGCTCGGAGAGCATGTAGGCCACGTCGTACATGGGGTCGCCGATGCACGGCGTCTCCCAGTCGAGCACCGCGGAGACGTGATCGTCGTGGATCAGCAGGTTGCCGGTGCGGTAGGCCCCGTGGACCAGCACGAACCGGTCCGTCGACGGGGCATTGGCCTCGAGCCAGCCCAGGACGTCGACCAGCACCGGGTCGAGGTCGGCCTCGGCGACCGCCTGGTCGATGAGTTGACGCCATTTGGCGATCTCACGCAGGATGAACCCGGTGCCCGGTTCCGGCACCCCGAGGAAGTCCAGACCCGCGCCGCGCCAGTCGAGGGTGTGCAGTTTGACCAGGGTGTCGGTGAAGTCCCCGGGCAGCACCCCACGGTCGGCGGCCTCCTGGTAGAAGCGGCGACCCTCACGGCCCCACGGGCTCGGGCACACCCCGGGCACCTTCTCCATCACCAGGAACGGCGCCCCGAGGATGGCCGGGTCGTCCTCGAAGAAGTACGGCTCCGGCGAGGGCACCGCGGTGCCGTGCAGGCACTGCAGCACCCGGTACTGCTCACCGAGGTTCGACAGGTCGCGCAGCAGCGCGTTCCCCGGATCGCGGCGAAGACAGAAACCTCGCCGGTGTTGCGTGCCCTGCGCGCGCCAGGTGGCGTCGAACAGCCACGTCTCGTGCGACCAGCCCACGGCGATGCGCTCGACACCGGACATCTCGAGGTCGGTGGCACCCAACGCGGTGCCGAGGTAGTCGGCGATGCGCTCGGTCATCGGCCGGTCGGTCGAGTCCGCGCCGCTCATGACGCCACCTCCAGCTGTCGGTCCAGCCGGGCACGGAGGGTCTGGCGAACCCGGGCCAGGAGCGCGTCGAAACGGTCGGCGCCGAGCTCGGACCGCGTGGCGTACAGGGCCGCCACGAGCGGGGCGAGGGCAGCGTCACCCTGCGGTGTCGGGAGCGCGTCGATCGCCGCGAGCAGCGGGGCAGGGTCCGACGCCGTGGTGGCCGCACGGAGGTCAGCGGCCAGCGCGACGCGGTCGGCCTCGTTGGCCTCGGCATGGGCTGCGCCGTGGCGCAGGCCGGCGGCCA
>CAIXPF010000054.1 GCA_903921205.1 uncultured Acidimicrobiia bacterium
CCGGCGGGGCCGGTGGCAACGGGCTGCTCGACGTGGTCTGCGTCGGCCGGATCCATCCCAAGAAGGGCCAGGCCACCCTCATCGAGGCGACCCGGCTGGCCGCAGCCGACGGCCACCGTTGGAACCTGCACTTCTGGGGTGATGCCCTGCCCGAACATCAGGAGTTGGCGGCGTCGTTGCGCCAGGCCGTCAGCACCGCGGGCCTCGACGACGTCGTGACCTGGCACGGGTACCGTCCCGACACTCGGGCGCTGTACGAGGGTATGGACGTCGCCGTCGTGCCCTCCGTGCTGCCCGAGGAGTTCTCGCTGGTGACCGCCGAGGCACAGGTGGTGGGCCTGCCGGTCGTGGCCACCGGCCCGGGTGGTCCCTCCGACATCGTCGAGGAGGGCCGCACCGGCACCATCGTCGCGCCGGAAGATCCCCGGGCGATGGCCGACGCACTCATCAACCTGCTCGACGCCGATCGTCGGCGGGCGTGGGGCCGGGCCGGACGGGTCCGCACCCTCGATCTGTTCACCGTGGAGCGCTACGCCCCGGCGGTGACCGAGCAGCTGCTCGCTGCGGTCGGCTCGGCTCGCTCGGCTCGCTCGTCTCGTACGGTCCGGCACTGAGGCCGTCACGTCATGGCTCTGATCGAACCACCGCCACCGCCGAGAACCCACGGCGCCGCCTGTGCTGTGCCTCCCGGTGCTGTGCCGCCCGATGTGGTCGGGTCCGCCCCCGCGGTGCCGGTCGGACGCCATCCGCGGGGCCGGACGTCCGAAGGCCGACCGCTCGGCATCGGTCCGCAGGCTGACGGGTCCGGCGGCGGCCGGCTGCCCGCAACGGCCGACGCCGCCGCGCCGGAATCCGCTGAACACGACTCCCGTCCCCGGGGCGGCGGGGGGTCGATGGCGACCCTGGTCGGTACCGTCGTCGGTGCGGCAGCCAACTTCGCGCTGCTCGCCCTGATCGGCTCGGCGTACGGGCCGGAGGCCTTCGGTCTGTTCGCCGGGGTCACGGCGTTGTTCCTGGTTCTGGCGATGGTCACCCGCCTCGGGGCCGACCAGGGCGCGCTGTGGACCGTGTCGCGTCTGCTCGCCCGAGGTCGGGCGACGGCGGTGTCCGACGTCCTACGGGTGGCGATGGTCCCCGTGGCCCTGGTGGCGGTCCTGGTGGCGCTCGCGGTCGCCGCGGGGGCAGACGCCATCGCCGCCCGCCTCGCCGGAGGAGCAAGTGCCGCCGATTACGCCGTGATGTTGCGGGTGGTGGCGCTCGCCATCCCCTTCGCCGCAGCCGGTGAGGTGTTGCTCGGGGTCACCCGGGGTTTCGGGTCGATGCGCCCGACCGTGGTGGCCTCGCAGTTGGGTCGGCAGGTCGGCCAGCTGCTCCTCGTCGGTGCGGCGGTGCTCGTCGGAGGCCAGCGTTGGCTGCTGGCGGCTGCCTGGGCCCTGCCCTACGTGGTGACCGTGCTGTACCCGGCCTGGTGGTTGCGGGGACGTCTCGAAGCTCGGCACGATGGGGTCGACCGCGGCGCGTTCTGGAGGTATTCCGGCTCGCAGGCGGCCAACCAGAGCGCCCAGATCGGCCTGGAGAAGATCGACATCATCCTGCTCGGCCCCTTGGCGTCGCTGGCCGCGCAGGGTTCCTACAACGCGGCCAACCGGCTGACCCACCTCGCGGTCCTGGCGTGGTACGCCCTGATGCTGCCCCACAGCCCCCGCTGGGGTCGCTGGTTCGAACAGGGCCGCGTTGCCGAGGTGGTGCGCAGCGCCCGTCTGGTGACCGGCTGGGGCATCCTCGTGATCGGACCGCTGCTGGTGTCCTACGTGTTGTACGGCGCCGTGTGGACGGGCCTGCTGAGTCCCGGGTTGGCCCAGGGTGGCCCGGCGATAGCGGTACTGGCCGGTGGCCTGCTGGCGACGCTGCTGCTCGGTCCCTGCGAGAACCTGCTGTTGATGGCGGGGCGCAGCGGCCGCTCCTTCGTCAACAACCTCGTGGCGCTGACCCTCGACATCGGGCTGAACCTGGTGCTCATCCCGCGCTACGGCGCGGTCGGCGCTGCGGTGGCGTGGGTGGTGGCGTTGTCGGTGGTGCGGCTGTCGGCGTCGGTGATGTTGTGGCGGGAGCGCCGGGTGACCGCCTGGTCGGCATCGGCGGTGTTGGCGACTGGGGTGGTCCTGAGCACCTTCGGCCTGGTCGGGATGGCGGTCCGTGATCTTCTCGGCGGCCCGTCCCGGCAGAGCCTGGTGGTGTCGGTGGCGATCTCGCTGCCGCTGTTCGTGGCCGCATCGGTCGCCCTGCGCCGGCCGCTGGCGTTGCAGGAGTTGCTCGGCGTGGCGCGCCGCCCGGCTCCGCAACCGGACCGGCCGTCCGCCACAGCGGTCCCGGCCGGACAGCCGGTCGTGGCCCGTCCGGCCGGCGGGGCTGCTGCGGTGGGCACGCGCTACGCCGCCATGGTCGACGCCGCGCATCTGCACTTCCGTATCCGCAGCGCTGCTGCCGTTCGCCTGCCGGTCACCCGGGACGATCTACGGATGTTGCTCGACCTGGTGCCGGCGATCGGGGCGCGTGGCCGGGTCCTGCGGCGCGTCCTGGTGGTGGCGGCGCCGTGGTTCGTCCGCCGTCCGCAGCTGTTGCCGCGACTTCGGGTGTGCCGGCCGCTGGCGCTTCCGTTCGACCGGGCGGTGCTCGCCGAGGTGCTGGGGACCGCAGCGCTGCGTCTCGGGCGGGACTTCGACGCCGTGGTGTGGTTGTTGCCGCCGGCGACGTCCGAACGCCGTCTGGGGGTCCTGTTGCTCGAGGACGGGCGTCGGGTGGGACACCTGCGCATCACCGAGGGTCACGGGCCGACGGTGGTCCGGCCCCAACCGACGACAGGCAGGGGAACCCGCAGCGGTGTGGAATGGCCGCTGTTGCTGGTCCGCTGGCAGCACGGTGACCTTGCTGCCGAGCTGAGCACCGCCCTACCGCCCGGTATCTACCGGCCGGCTCGGCTGCCCGTCGAGCAACTGATCGCCGTGTCCGAGGATCTCACCGAGACCTTGTGGCCACCGTTCGAACCGGGGTCGACCACGGGGCACCCGGCGATGCACGGCGACCTCACCCCGTGGAACCTGCTGCGCTCCTCCGATGGGCGCCTGGTGCTGTTCGACTGGGAGCACGCCGGCTATGCGCCGGCCGGCGCAGACCTGGCCCGGTACCTGGCGAACACCGAGCACGGCGACCGCTTGGCGGCACAGCTGCCGACCCGATGGCGCGCGCAACTGGCGGTGGCGTCCACGTACTGGCTGCGCGAGATCCGCCGCCGGTCCTTCGGCGAGCCCACGGCGTGGCAGCGGCGAGGGCGCCGTTCCGAGGTCGCCCGGCTGATCGCCCTGGGTGGGCGAGACGACCCCGACGCCGCGTTGGTGGCCGACTACCTCGCCGCACTCGGCCCTGCGGCAGCGGTGCCGCTGCCGAACGGGCTGCCCGGTGGACCACCCGCCGACATCCCCGGGCCATGGGGCATGGGCGACATCCGGCTGTTTGCCGCAGCCGCGCCGTTCCGCCGCCGGCTGCTGGCGTGGACCATGGCGGTCACTGTTGTCGCCACGCTGTCGGGCCTGAGCGGGGTGGGCACGCACGTGGTGTCCGGCAAGGTGCTGCTGCGCGACCCCTGGGTTGCCGATCCCACGGTGGTCGAGGTGCCCGTCGGCGGCGATTACGAGCGCTTCGTGCGAGCCCAGGCTCAACGGCTCGATTCGGATCTTGTGCTGCGGGCCGCAGCCGAGAACGTCGGCATCGACCCGGAACGGCTCGCCGATGCGGTCACCGCCGCCCCTGATGAAAGTGCGACGCAGCTCGTCGTCGCCGTGCGGGCGCAGACGGACCCGCAGGCACGGGCCTGGTTCGCCGCGCTGCTCGATGCGTACCGTACCGTACGGTCTGCCGAGGTCGGGGCCGCTGCCGAGGCGGAGCTGGCCGAGCTGGCCGCGCAACAACGCCGGTTGAGCGGTGACCCGGTGCTGGTCCAACGCGAACGGGACCTGCGTCTGGCGCTGCAGCGCTACGGCGACGGTGTGGCCTCCGCCGAGATCGACGAATCCGGCGCAGGTGTCGAACCCGTCTGGCTGGCCCTGCGCGCCGCACTCGGGCTGTTCGGCGGTCTGGCGAGCGGACTGGCCGTGGCTTGGCTGGCCGGGGTGCGGCGGGAGCGACGGCGTGATCTCGGACGCCTGGCCGCAGCGTTGCGGGCCGGCCCGATCGGCGCGGTCCGTGGCGACGTGCCGCTGGCCGAGGCCGATGCGACGGTGCTCGCTGGTTACGCCCACGCGGCGGCGGCGCTGTGGCGAACGATCTCACCGGTCCCACCGCGCCTGCGGGGCAGGCCGTACACCGTGGTGGTGGTCGCGGACGAGCGGGGAACGGCGGCGACGGCGGCGCTGCTCGCCGGTGGCGCCCGGCAGGCAGGGATTGCCGCCGACGCCACCGCCGTCGACGAGACCGGGGTCGACGCGCTGCTCGATCGGCTCGAACGTCCCACGTCGGAGCAGACCACACTGCTGCTGGTGGCCTGCCCGCCTGCGGAGACGTCGTCGGTGGCGATGCGTCTCGCCGAGGTGGCCGATGCCGTGCTGATCGTGAGTGCTGAGCGGACGTCGCGCTCCGACCTTGCGCGGACCGCAGGTCGGCTCCGGCGGCTCGATGCCGGGGAACTGCTGGTCCTGCTGGTCGTCGACGCCTGAGCGGAGCCGGCGCTCAGGTCCAGGAGAAGCCGCGGCCGAGCTGTTCCTGCAGGCGCAGGTTGTGCGGCCGGAAGTGCTCGCGCAGACGTTGCGCCACCTCGGCGGGCGCGGCGGGCGCGGTCGAGGGGCCGCGCGCGCTGTTGCGGTGCTCGGGGACGAAGTCGTGCTCGGGCAGGCCCAGGAACGCGGCCACCCGGGCGAGGGCCGCGGTGCTGTCGGCGAAGAGGTCCTCGGCCTCGAGCACCAGCAGACGGTCGCGGCCGAAGCGGTCGAGCCAGGGCTGCAGGCAGTCGGCGTACTCGCTCTGGCGCCGGTAGGTCAGGTGCTCCTCGCAGAAGTCCGCCGATCGCGGCCCGCCCTCGTCGGGGCCGAGACCGTACCGTCGGCGATGTTCCTCCCGATCGAGCGCTGCGGCGAAGTCGTCGAGCGGTTCGTGCCCGCGGCGGCGTTGCTCGAGGAATTGCGAGAAGGTCCGCTCGACGGGGTCGCGCAGCACGGCGATCAGCCGGGCGTCGGGGGCTTCGGCGGCGGCGCGCTCGGCGGCCCCCGGGGCGGCGAGGTACCACGGGGTGGCCTCTCCGGTGACGGCGGCGCCTGCGTTGCGGACCGTGCGGCGGCGGGTCAGATCGGTGGGGAAGTGGCCTCGGTACCAGCGTCCGCCTGGCCGGGGCCGGTCGAGCCAGCGGGTGCCCTTGCGGTGCTGTTGCAGGGGGAGCCACCCGGCGCTGAGGACCAGTGGCAGCACCGCAGGGTGTTGCAACAGGCCGTAGTACAGCGAGGTACTGCCGCAACGCCGGCCGCCGATGATGAGGAAGTCCGGCGGGCGACGCCACGTGGCGGTGGCTGCGCCTGCGGCCAGGATGGTGGCTTCGGCGGGGACACGCACGGCGCGCCAGAGGCGGCCGCGGCCTTCGCTGTAGGTGGGGATCATGCGGCGTTCACCGGGGGGTTGGAGGCGCGGGGGCCGGTCGGAGGACGGTGGCGCGCGTCGTGGCGGTCGCCGGTGCGGAGGGGGCGGGCACCGGCCGGCGTGGCGCCGGTGTTCATGGCGACCCAGGCCACCACGAGGAGGAACAGCAGGTTGGCCGACGTTCCCGACTGGGCGAGGTACTGGGCGGTCAGGCCGTTGACCAGCATGGCGGCGAGTATCCCGGCCAGCAGCGCTTTTTCGGCGCTGGGCTCGCCGGCCCGTAGCCGCCGGACCGTGCCGACCAGTACGGCGGCGAACAGGACGAGCCCGATCAGCCCGGCGCTGAGGCCGATCTCGATGTAGGCGTTGTGGGCCCCGCCGAGCCCGATGGTCTCGAGGAACAGTTCCCGGGACGAGAAATACCCCTGTCCGATCAGCGGCCGGCGGCTGAACGCAGCCCACGCCTCGCTCCACAGCCCGGCTCGTGAGTTGAGGGACTTGAGCTGAC
>CAIXPF010000055.1 GCA_903921205.1 uncultured Acidimicrobiia bacterium
GAAGCCCTGGCGGCGGAAGTAGTCGCTGGGCAGGCCGTCGAGCTTGGGCCGCACCCACATGTGGTGCTTGCGGTAGGCCTCGTCCATGGCCTCGAGCATCCACGGCACCCAGCCGATGCCGGCCTCGATGGCCCCGAAACGCAGCTTCGGGTGCCGTTCGGCCACGCCCGAGGCGCAGATGTTCACCAGCGGCTCCATGGTCGGGGCCAGCGAGTGGATGGTGTAGTTGATGATCGCCCCGCCGTTGGACCGCGCGGTACGGGGGTCACGCCCCGTCGACACGTGGAAGGTGATGGGCAGATCGACGTCCTCGATGCAGTCCCACAGACGCTCGAACTCCTTGAGGTTGTAGTTCGGGTCGTCGACGTCGGGCGGCCCGAACACCGGCTTGCAGGGCAGGCACAGGCCCCGGAAGCCCAGCGCGGCGCAACGCTGGATCTCGGCGATGGTCTCCTCGAGGGCGGCGGGGGCGACACAGGCCATCGGCGCGAGGCGGTCGTTGTGGTCACCGAAGGTGTCCCAGGCCCATTCGTTCCATGCCTTGCACATGGCGTGGGCGAAGGCGGCGTCCTTGGTGGCCCACACCACGAGGCCCTTGTTGGGGAAGAGGATCTCGGCGTCGCAGCCGTCGAGCGCCAGGTCGTCGATGCGCTGCTGGGGGGTACGGCCCGACTCGTTGCGCAGTTTCTCGTGACCCTGGAACGGCTCGACCCAGTTCAGCTTGGCCTGACGGAACCCCTCGGACTTCTGGAACTGCTCGCCCTTGGCGTCGATCACCACGCCGGGCAGACGGTCGTGGTACTTCGGGTCGATACGGGCCGACAGGAAGTCGCGCGGTTCCTGCACATGGCCGTCGGCGGAGACCATGAAGAACTTGTCGGCGGCGTCGGGCCGCGCCGAGCGGGCCCAGCCGTCGTTGCCCGGCGTCTCGAGCCGCCAGACGTTGTCGAGATCCGGCTCGGGGATGATCGTGGTCACGGTGCCTCCAGGTGGGCGGGCCGCTGCCGGGTGCAGCGGCCGTTGCGGTCGTGCGGTGGGCCGCTGGTCCGGACCCTCGGACCAGTCTGCCGCGCGGGGCACCGGTCGCGCCGAGCCGGGTGCCCCGGTAGAGTCCGCGGGATGTCACGCCGGGACCAGATCCGAATGACCGAGGCCGAGATCGAGGCCTACCTGAACGAGCCGCACCTGTGCCGCATCGGCACGGTCGGGCCCGGTGGCTCGATGCACCTGGTGGCCATGAACTACGGCTTCGTCGACGGGGTGCCGGCGTTCTGGACCTACCGCAAGGCCCAGAAGGTGAAGAACCTCGAGCGCAACCCGAACATCGGGATGCTGGTGGACACCGGCACGCTGTACCACGAGCTGCGCGGCGTGCACCTGATGGGCACCGCCGAGCTCAGCGAGGACCCCGAGGTCATCGCGGCGTTCTGGGCGTCGATGGTGCAGCGCTATCGCATGCGCGACGACAACCCGGCCGAGTCGAGCGCCCCGAAGCGCCTGGTGGTGAAGATCCACGCCACCAAGGTGATCAGCTGGGACCACGGCAAGCTCGGCGGGGCGTACTGATGGGTCCGGCCACCACCCCGCAGCCGGCGTTGAAGACCTTCACCCTGGCCCGGGCCCGGGCGGGGGTCACCGCCGCGCAGTTGGCCGGGTACTGGCAGGGCGTGCACGCCGCCAACGTGGTGCGCTGCATGGCCCCGGACCGCTACACGCTGACCTTCTTCGATCCCCGCGACGGCCGCTCGCCCTACAGCGGCATGGCCGAGCTCGGCTACGACGATGCCGCACGCGGCCGCTCGGTGACCGGTGCCAACATCCCGGCCGAGGCCGCCGCCGACGGCTGGGCCGATCTCGTCGAGCTGCCAACCACGTGGCTGCGGGTGGCCGAGCAGGTGATCGTGGCCGGGCCCGAGGGCGAGCCGGCCGGCCGGGCCGAGCGGGAGGCGGCGTTCAAGCTGACCTTCCTCATCACCGCTCGCGACGGTGTCGACGCCGAGACGGTACGGCGGCACTGGCTCGAGGTGCACGTGCCGAACTTCCGCGAGCGGTTCGTGGAGAGCGGCGGGGTGCGCTACGTGGTCAACCTGGCCGAGCGGGCCACCGGGGAGAACCTGGTCGGCCTGGCCGAGCTGTCCTACCGCGACCGGGCCTCGGCCGAGGCCCACCAGCCGCCCGAGGACGGCTTCAAGGACCTGATCGTGCTGCGGGCCCTGCCCGGCCACGAGGTGCTCGTCACGGTCTGAGCCACTGCGGACCGACGGCCGGTACGTCCCTGGTTGCGCGCGATGCCGGACCGGCTGCTTTCGAGGCGCCCCGACCAGGCCGTGACGGTACGGTGGCGCCATGCGGTTCGGCGTGCTCTACAACATCGACTACCACGAGTCGGTGCACGGCACCGCCTCGCACTACTACGGCGCCATCCTCGACCAGATCGTGGCGCTCGAGGAGCTCGGGTACGACTCGGTGTGGTTCGGCGAGCACCATTACGCCAAGTACTCCTTCGGCTCGCCGGCGGCGATCGCCGTGGCTGCTGCGGCGCGCACGTCGCGCATCCGGCTCGGGACCGGCGTGTCGTTGGTGCCGTTGCACCACCCGTTGCGACTCGCCGAGGAGTACGCCATGGTCGACGTGCTGTCGGGCGGTCGGCTCGAGTACGGCATCGGTCGCGGGTTCCTGAAGTCCGCCTACGACCTGTTCGGCATCGACACCGAGGAATCCAACCGGCGCTACCGCGAAGGTGCCGAGGTGCTGCTCACCGCATGGCGGGCGGCGGGCGAGACGTTCGACGTCGACGGTGAGTTCTTCGCCATGCGCGGCGCCGAGTGTTTCCCCCCGCCGGTCCAGAAGCCACACCCGCCGGTGTACGCCTCGGGTGCGGCCACGCTCGACAACTACCTCTGGGCGGCCTCGCAGGGTGTGAACCTGGCCACGGCGTTCTTCCTGCCCCGCCAGGACTTCGTCCGTGACGGGATCGTGCGGTACCGCGCCGCTCTCGCCGAGGCCGGCCACGACCCGGCGAGCCGTGAGGTGCTCGGGGTGATCCAGATGTACTGCGCGGAGACCAATGAGGAGGCAGCCGATCGGGGCTGGGAGTTCACCAAGAACTACCTGCGGTTCTTCTCGGGGCTCGACAGCGTCAACCCGCATCAGGCCGACGCGTACGAGGCCTACCGCCGCCGCGGCTCGAGCCGCTCGATGGGCGATCTCACCTACGAACAGTTCGACCAGGCCAACCTGTCGCTCATCGGCGACCCGGAGCGCGTCATCGCCAAGCTGCGCTGGATCGAGGAGTACTACGCGCCCGACGGGTTGCTGCTCGAGGTTGCGCAGGGCGCCATGCCGCCCGAGATGGTCATCCCGATCTGCGAACGATTCGCCCGCCACGTGATGCCGTTGTTCCGTTGACCGTGCGGGCCCCGTCGGGGCGATGGGAGGTGGCGTGCAGCAGTCGGTACGCTGCGGGAATGGTCCAGCGTCGTACGTCAGCAGCCCGTCCCATCGGAACGAACCGTGTTCGTCGCCGGGCCGCCTGGTCGCTGCTGGCGCTGTCGGGCCTGTTCGGGCTGGCGTCGTGCGGCTCCGACAGTGCGGGTGCCGACGGCGCCGACGGTGCGGCGGTCGAGACGGTGACCGTGCTGCATCCCGCCCCGCCCGCTCCCACGCTGATCGACGTGGCCCCGGCGGGCCCGTCGGTCGGTGACGTGCGGATCTTCCACTATCCGGCGCGTACCGAGTCCGGTGAGGAGGTCGGTGCCGACTGGGTGATGACCACCACCGCGATGGACAGCCCGTCGCAGGGCGTGGAGACCCGGGTGGCGACCGCGGTGTTCCACTTCGGTGCCGGCACCGACGACGAGCTGCTGCTCGAAGGTGTCGCCCTGTACCCGGGAGAGTCGGCCACCCTGAAGGAGGCCACCACCATCCACCGGGCGCTCATCGGCGGGTCCGGCAAGTATGCCGGGGCCACCGGTGACGTGGTCTCGACCCACCTGCCCGACGGCTCCTGGAAGCACGTCTTCCGGATCCAGCGCTGAGCGGGCGCCGGTAGGAATTCGAAGGGGCAGGCACATGGCCGAGCTGACGATCGAGCCGCTGCACGAGCGGTTCGGGGCCCGGATCCACGGGCTCGACGTGACGGTGGGGCTCGACGACGCCACCGTCGAGGTGTTGCACGAGGCCATCGACCGGTACTCGGTGATCTGCCTGCCCCACCAGCCCATGACCGACGAGGCGCAGCTGGCGTTCACCCGACGGCTCGGCGAGCCCGAGGAGGACCACGTCTCGTACGGTCGCACCGGCGAGGTGGTGCTGCTGCGGACCATCGGCAACGTCATCGACCGCGCCACCAGCCGCGACGCCGAGGACCCCAACACCCGCTTCCAGCGGGCGAACGAGCTGTGGCACTCCGACTCGTCGTTCCGGGAGGTGCCCTCCTACGTGTCGATCCTGCATGCCTACGAGGTGCCCGGCGAGGGTGGCGACACCCTCTTCGCCAGCATGCGCAGCGCCTACGACAACCTTCCCCTCGCCCTGCAGGAGGAGATCGATCCGCTGCACGTGTGGCACGACTACGTGTTCTCCCGTTCGCAGGTCGCCCCGCTCGACGCGAACCTCGCGGCGTCGCTGCCGCCGGTGCGCAACCGGCTGGTCCGTACCAACCCGCGTACCGGCCGCAAGAACGTCTTCGTCGGCTCCCACGCCCGTTCGATCGTCGGTCGCAGCGGGGTCGACAGCCGGCGGCTCATCGACGAGCTGAACCGGCTGACCACCGTCGAGGACAACGTCTACCGGCACCACTGGGCGCCGGGTGACACCGTGCTGTGGGACAACCGCACGATGCTGCATCGCGGCGGGGGCTACGACGCGTCCCGCTGGCGGCGCCACCTGCGCCAGACCCGGGTGCGTGGCGCCGGGCCGACCCTCGACGAGGCTTGACCCGCGGCGGCGGACCGGTCGCGGCGACGGACGTGGCGGGGTGCGGCCCACGGTGCCGACCGGCGGCTCACGCCCCGCAGGTGGCGAGGAACGCCGCGAGGGCCCGGGAGCAGTGGCCGGCGTGGGAGAACGGCAGGCCGTGGCGGGCGCCGGCCACGACCTCGAGCCGGGCATCGGGCAGCAGCTCGAACAGTTCCGCCATCAGGGCCACCGGGATGAACGGGCTGCCGTCGGGGTGCAGCAGCAACGCCGGCATGGTCACGGCAGCCAGCTGCGGGGTGAGGTCGGTGGCGGCCAGCGTGGCGGCCAGGGCCAGCACCCCGGCCGGATCGGCGGTGGCCTGCTGCTCCTCGAACCACCGGCGGGCCAGGGGGTCGAGCGCCGCGTCGTGGAACCGCATCGGCATCATGTGGGCCGACCAGGCGGCCCCGCCGCCGGTCTCGAGCACCGACGCCCACGGGGCGAGGTTGCGGATGGGTGCCCCACGGTGGGCGCCGTTGCTGACGGTGAGGGTCCGCACCCGATCGGCATGGCGGGCGGCGTAGGCCAGGGCGATCGTGCCGCCGATGGATTCGCCGACGAGGTGGAAACGGTCGAGCCCGGCGGCGTCGACCACGGCAGCGAGGTCGCCGACGAGGGCGTCGAGGGTCCACGGGTAGCCCGGCGGCACCGGCGAACGGCCGTGGCCGCGTACGTCGAGGCGGACCAGGCGGTGCCGGTCGGCCAGCGCTGCGTCCCAGCCCGCCCAGGCCTCGGCCCGCGACCCGACCCCGTGGTGGAACACGATCGGGCCGCCGTCGGCCACCCAGCCCAGCCGTCGGTCCAGGTCGTCGAAGTGCAGCTCGGCCCCGTCGCGCATCACCGTCGTCATGGACCGGCAGTGTCCGCCGTCGCCCCGGCCCGGCGCAAGTGGGTCCTCACGCGCGGGTCGCGCGGAACGGAGCGGAACAGAGCGGGACATAGCGTCACAGGCCGTGGGTACGGTGGTGTCCAGCTGAACGAAGTCTCGACGTGCCGGCGCCGTGCTGCAGTCGCATCCTCGGTGCCACCGTCGCCGTCCCCCGAGGAGTGACCATGTCCGAGGAACCCACCGCCGGGCGATGCCCGGTGATGCACAACGCGCATACCGCCACCGGCTCGGTCGCCAACGAGCACTGGTGGCCGAACCAACTCAGCCTGCGGGCGCTGAACAAGAACTCCCCGCAGATCGACCCGATGGGCGGGTCCTTCTCCTACGCCACACAGTTCGACACCCTCGACCTCGCCGCGGTCAAGGCCGACATCGAGGCGGTCATGACCGACTCGCAGGACTGGTGGCCGGCCGACTACGGCCATTACGGACCGCTGTTCATCCGCATGGCCTGGCACAGCGCCGGCACCTACCGCATCGCCGACGGGCGCGGTGGGGCGGGGTCCGGTACCCACCGGTTCGCCCCGCTGAACAGCTGGCCCGACAACGGCAACCTCGACAAGGCCCGTCGCCTGCTGTGGCCGGTGAAGCAGAAGTACGGCCAGAAGCTGTCCTGGGCCGACCTGATGATCCTGGCCGGCAACTGCGCCCTCGAGTCGATGGGTTTCACCACCTTCGGCTTCGGCGGCGGCCGCGAGGATGTCTGGGAGCCGGAGGAGGACATCTACTGGGGTCCCGAGGACACCTGGCTCGGCGATGAGCGCTACAGCGGCGACCGCGAGCTCGCCGACCCTCTCGGTGCGGTCCAGATGGGCCTGATCTACGTGAACCCGCAGGGCCCGAACGGGGTGCCCGACCCGGTCGCCTCGGGCCGGGACATCCGCGAGACGTTCCGTCGCATGGCCATGAACGACGAGGAGACCGTGGCCCTCGTCGCCGGTGGCCACACCTTCGGCAAGATGCACGGCGCCGGCCCCGACACCCATGTCGGGGTCGAGCCCGAGGGCGCACCGCTCGAGGCCCAGGGCTTCGGGTGGGCCAGCACCTTCGGCAGCGGCAAGGGGGTGGACACCATCACCAGCGGGTTGGAGGGTGCGTGGACCACCAACCCGATCCAGTGGGACAACAACTACTTCGAGAACCTCTTCGGCTACGAGTGGGAGCTGACCTCGAGCCCGGCCGGTGCCCACCAGTGGCGACCCACCGACCGTGCCGCCGACGACACCGTGCCCGACGCCCACGACCCGTCCCGGCGGCACGCCCCGGTGATGTCCACCGCCGATCTGGCCATGCGCTTCGACCCGATCTACGAGCCGATCTCGCGGCGGTTCTTCGAGCACCCCGACCAGTTCGCCGACGCCTTCGCCCGGGCCTGGTTCAAGCTCACCCATCGAGACCTCGGCCCGCGTTCGCGCTACCGCGGTCCGGAGGTTCCGGCCGAGGAGCTGATCTGGCAGGACCCGGTGCCTACGGTCGATCACCCGCTGGTCGACGCCACCGACATCGCCGGGCTCAAGGCGGCGATCCTGGCGTCGGGGCCGTCCTCGGCGCAGTTGGTCGCTGCGGCCTGGGCCTCGGCCTCGACCTTCCGCGACAGCGACCGGCGAGGCGGCGCCAACGGCGGCCGGGTTCGTCTGGCCCCGCAGAGGGACTGGCCGGTCAACGACCCCGCCGTTCTGGCCACGGTGCTGACCGCGTTGGAGGGTGTGCAGGCCGCCTTCAACGCGGCGGCGGGTGGCAAACGCGTGTCGATGGCCGATCTCATCGTGTTGGGCGGGTGCGCCGCGATCGAGCAGGCAGCCCGCGCCGCCGGCCACGACGTGACGGTGCCGTTCACCCCGGGGCGGACCGACGCCTCGGCCGAGCAGACCGACGTCGAGTCCTTCGCCGTGCTCGAGCCCCGGGCCGACGGGTTCCGCAACTACCAGCGGGCCGGTGACAAACGACGGGCAGAGGAGTTGCTGGTCGACCGGGCGAGCCTGCTGGGCCTGACCGCACCGGAGATGACGGTGCTGGTGGGCGGCCTGCGGGTGCTCGGCGCCAACTCCGGCCCCACCCCCCACGGGGTGCTGACCACCAGGCCGGGCACGTTGACCAACGACTTCTTCGTCAACCTGCTCGACATCGGCACCGAATGGCACGGTTCCACCGTCGAGCACGTCTACGAGGGCCGTAACCGTCGCACCGGCGAGCCGGCCTGGACTGCCACTGCGGTCGACCTGGTGTTCGGGTCGAACTCGCAGCTGCGGGCCCTCGCCGAGGTGTACGGGGCGTCCGATGCCGGGCCGAAGTTCGTCGCCGACTTCGTCGCCGCCTGGGACAAGGTCA
>CAIXPF010000056.1 GCA_903921205.1 uncultured Acidimicrobiia bacterium
CAGCAGGGCCATCGCCGCGCGCAGCGACGGGGCAGAGACCCGTCGCTGCAACTCGTGGTGGTCGAAGACCGCGAGTCCACGGACCGTGGCGGCAGTATCGCCGGCCACGGAGCTCCAGTGCGCCAGCAGCCCCGAAACCATCGCCCTGGCGCCGGCATCATCGAGGCCGGGGCCTTCGGCAGGCGCCATCGGGGTGCCCTGCGGGTAGGTGCCCGGTGTCCCGAACCGGATTCCCGAGGTGAACAGGGAGGGGTTCCGGGGCGCCTTTGGGGCTCGGGCCAGAAGGATGGAGACGCTCTGGTCGTCCTGTGGCGTCACGTGCCGCGAGTGATGCCCGGCGGCTGCCCGGTGGGGCCGTAGGCCCGGCGGGCCACGTCGGCGGGCAACGGCAGGACCACGGTGAACTCGTTGCCCTCGGGATCGGCCATCCGGTAGTGCGACTCGCCAGGGCGAGCATGGATGACCTTCACCAGCCGTCCACCCAGCTCCTCGATACGAGCCCGGGCGAGGTCCATGTCCTCGACCTCGAGGTCGGCTCGGGTGCGTCGGTCTGCGCCCGCCGCGATGTCGGGGTCGCGAGGTTCGAACGCGAGGAAGGCGCCGCTGCGGTCGGGCTGGAGCTGGATCCAGTCCTCGGCCTGTTCGACGATGCCCACCCCGAGCAGCTCGGACCAGAATGCCGCGAGCGCTGGCGGGTCCTCTGCATCGATCACAAGGGCCCGGAACCATCCGACGGGAGAAGCCATGGCCGTGAGCTTAGATCGCCCCGACGTGGCGGTTCGCGTAGGGTCCGGCAGTGCCTGTGGAACCACCGATCGCCCGCTCGTCGCCCACCGCTCGAGCGTGGTTCCTGCTGGTCGCGTTGAGCCTTCCCATCCTGGTGCTGTCGGTGGATGCGAACGGCGTGGTGGTCCTGTTGCCGACCATCGCCGGCGATCTGCACGTCTCCGCGGCGGCATCGACCGCCGTGGTCACGGTCTCCAGCGTGGCCTTCGCAGCCCCGTTGATCCTGATCGGCCGTTGGGCGAGTCGGGTCGGGCCGCGGTTGGTGCTCCTCCTCGGCGTCGGGGGGTTCGGGGTCGCCTCGGCGATCTGTGCTGCGGCGGGTTCCTTCCCGATGCTGATGTCCGGACGGGTCCTACAGGGGTTGGCCTCGGCGTGCTGCTTCGCGACGAGCCTGGCGGCGGTCGACGCGGTCTTCGATGCCGACCACCTGCCCGTGGCGATCGGGATCTGGGGTGCGATCGGCGGTGTGGGCAGCGCCGCCGGACCACTCATCGCCAGCGTCATCGGCGAGACGTGGTCCTGGCGCGTGTTTTTCGGCGTGAACCTGGCGCTGCTCGGATTGGCCCTGGTGTTGCTGATGGTCCTGACCCCGTCGCTGCCGACGGATCGGACCGGTTCGTTCCCGGTCGGACGGCTGGTGCTGTTGTCGGCCGGGATCTGGGCGGCGTTCTCGGCGCTGCAGCGTTCCGGCAACGTCGGGTGGGGCAGTTCCGGGGTGATCGCAGGTCTGGTAATCGGGGCGCTGCTGTGCGCCGTCGCCACGGTGCAGCACGGTTCGCAGTTGGTGCACCGGGTCATCACCAGGGATGCGGCGTTCCGTCTCGGCACCACCGAGGCGACGCTGTCGAACTGGGGGTCGGGCGTGATCATGGTGCTGGTCCCACTGGCGCTGCAGACCGACCGTGGGATGGACGTGGCGGCCACCGGCCGGCTGTTCCTGGTCTTCTCGGTTCCCTTCGCCCTTGGAGGAGCGCTCTCGGGGCCTGGCATGCGCAGCCTGGGACCACGGGTCACCATGGGCGGCGGTTCGGCGCTGCTGGCCGTTGGCCTCGGGGCGTTCGCCACGGTCGGGATCCTGGGATCGTTGCCCGGCATCATCGCGGCCCTGGTCGTTGCCGGGTTCGGAAATGGGGTGGTCTACAGCGCCTCGACGTCCCATGCGCTTGCCGGGGTCGATCCGGTGCATGCATCCGAGGCCTCCGCAGTACTCAGCATGATGCGGGTCCTCGGCTTGGCCCTGGCGGTGAGCCTGTCGAACGGTCTCCTCCGAGCGATCGGCCCGGGCGGAACGAGCGGCAACGACGGCCTGCGCGTCGCACTGGGTATCGCCGCCATCGTGTGTGCGCTCGGCACGGTCGCCGTCATCAGGCCCCGACGGTTGATCGTGCAGTGATCGTCACGATGTCGTTCTAGGCCGGTTGCGGGGCGTCAGAGCCGGGACAGCCCCGCTACGCTGCAGCCATGGCTGCCCAGGCGTCCACGGCGGTGAACCTTGCCTTCGCGCAGTACTGCGAGGCCATCTTCGAGTTGGCCGAGGACGACGTCGAGGTCATCCAGGCCCGCATCGCCGAGCGGCTCGGCGTGTCGCGGCCTGCGGTGTCGGAGATGATGCGCCGGCTCGAGCACGAAGGGTTCGTAGCCGCCTCCGATGACCGGGAGATCGTCCTCACCGCGGCTGGGCGGTCCCTCGCCGAGAGCACGGTGCGCCGCCACCGCCTCGCCGAGCGGATGCTGACCGACCTGCTCGGGCTGTCCTGGGCCGAGGCCCACCTCGAGGCGGCGCGATGGGAAGGGGTCATCTCGCCGACGGTCGAGACGGCCATCGACCGGGTGCTCGGCGGGCCGACGACCTGCCCGCACGGCAACCCGATTCCCGGCTCCGATTACGCCGCCCCGAACACCGTGTTGCTCAGCCAGGTGCGCGTCGGGGCCCGGTTCCAGGTGGTGCGCATCCCCGAGGAGCTCGAGTTCACCGCCGGGCTGTTGTTGTTCCTCGAGTCGGCGTCGGTGACCCCGGGCAACACCGGTCTGGTCACGGCCAGCTCACCCGACGGCACCCTCACCATCGAGGTGGACGGTCGCCATGTCGGGATCGGCGCCTTCGCCGCCGAGCGGATCATGGTGGTGCTCGACGCCTGAGTCCGTGGCGCTCAGCGGGCCGGGCGGTGCCGTACCCGGAACACCAGCGACGCGGTTGCGGCCAGGGTGCCGTCGAGCGCCCGTGCCTCGGCCTGCACGAAGGCCAGCGAGCTGCCGCCGCTGCGCACCCAGGCCTCGGCGATGGCGTCCTGGTCCTTGACCGCGCCGCAGTAGTCCACGGTCATCGACACCGTCATCATCTCGGGCTGCTCGGGGTAGTAGGTACCGACGGCGGGAACGGCCGAGGTGTCGAGCAGCGCGGCGATGGCCCCACCGTGGATGAACCCTGCCGCCTGGGAGACCTGGGGGGTGACCGGCAGACGGAGGCGCGCGTAGCCGACGCGCACCTCCTCGAGCTGCAGGCCCAGCGAGGTCGGCAGGAACACCCGGTCGGGGGCGAGGAAGCGGCCCCACTTCTCGGCCCGGGCGGCGTCGAGTGGGGCGTGGTCGGCGGCGCGATCGTGGGCCATGGCGGCGCACGGTAGCCGCCGGGTTCCGCCCCGGGCCTCACGGCGGTCCGTCGGGCTGGTGCGGTGCCGCCGGGCTCGGATCGATCGGGATGCCCCAGCGTTGCAGCGTCGTGCTCAGGCCGCAGCCCAGACGGGGTGTCAGGCGGGGCAGCAGCTCGGCCAGGCTCTCGGCGCAGGGTGTGATCGCACCGGCGGCCCATCGGGCGAACATGCCGTCGTCCATCCACGCGGCGTCACCGGCGTCGATGCCCGGTACGCCCATGGCGCCGGCCGCCGCGGCCCGGCGCAGCGCCGGCCACGGGAAACTGGCGGCGAGCAGCTGCCCGTGGGCCACCAGCGCCTCGAGATCCTGGGTCGGTCCGAAGGGCCGTCCGCCGGGGAAGTGGGCGAGCAACTCGGCCTCGGTGCGGTACCGCTCGATACCCCCGCCGGTCGCCAGGTCGTCCAGCCAGCGGGCCGCCCACCACGGCAACGGGGTGCCCCTCGGCGGGTCGGTGGGCAGGCCGAGGCTGCGCCGGCACACATCGGCCACCCGGCCCCCGACCGCGCCGTGGCGTCGGCGCAACGGACCCGCCGGGGGCCCGACCAGCGAGCAGGACTGGCCGACGCGGGCCTGGAGATGGACCACGACGACGGGCTCGGCGGCGAGTCGTCCGGTCTCGAGGGGGTAGGCCATCCCGGTGGCCATGACCCCGACGACGTCCCAGGACGCCGGGGCATCGAAACCGCGGAGCAGGTCGGTGACCGGCCGGTGGGCGTCGGCCGGGCGCAGGTGGACCTCGAACCCGTCGGGACCGAGCTCGATGCCGACTGCGGCATCGACCCCGGTGTCGGAGACGGCCCGTCCGAGCAGATCGGCCAGGCGGCGCAGCAGCCGGGCGGTGGTGGTGGATCGCATGTCTTTCCCCGTCGTATGGGGGACGCTGCGACCTCTCTCGGCGGTGAGGTCGAACCCGCGAGCACCAGTATCACCGCGCCATGAGACAGTCGGCCCGCGGGCCGGGCGGGTCAGCCTGCGGCGGCGAGCGATCCGCGACGCCGGGTCACCCCGAGCGGCCACGGCACGGCGTATCCGGCGCGGGCCCGGTCCTGTTCGGACTCGCCGCCCCAGAAGCCGTATTCACGGTTCAGCCGGGCGTAGTCGCGGCACGGCTCAAGGGCCGGGCACTGCTCGCAGATCACCCGGGCCTGCGCCTCGCGGCGCACCCGCGACTGGGGTCGCTCGGCGTGTGGCGCGAAGAACAGCTCCGTCTTGCCACGACAGAAACCGTTGGTCATCCATGCCGGTGGCGTCCAACGAGGTGCATCTACTACCAGGGTCATGTCGGCCTTCGTCCTCTCTGCGCAGGGTGGGGTGGGGGGCTCTGACCTCGGTCGCCGGCGTCCCGACCGCCTCGCCGGTGATCGCATCTGCGGGGGCAGAGACGACGGTTCCCCTTCGACGCTGGGATCACCTTGACCGATTTCCACCGTCCTGCCAGTGGGCCGTTCTGCATGGATGCGAGCGGCGAACGCCCCCGGATCCCACGTTGCGTGGTGCACCGCTGACGGTGGTCGTTCGCGTCGGGCGGAAGGCGGCCCACCCGGTCATCCCGTCACCCGGCTGCGCCGTGGCCCGGGCCCCAGGACGACGTCAGAAGCAGATGCGCATCGTGCGTCCGAGGCGATCCTGCGCTCCGTCGCCGAGGATCGTTCCCGTTCCGCGGTGCAGGGCTCGGGCCGACAACGCGACGGCGACCGCGTCGGTCACGTCGTCGGCGGCAGCGCCGGGCCCGGGCCGCTGCGCGCCGAGCATCCGTACCGCGGCGTCGTCGAGGTGCAGCGCAGCACCCAGCAGTGCCAGCCGGCGTGCCCGTCCCTGCGGGGTCTTCTTGGGCTCGAGGAGTACCTCACCGGCCAGCCGCGAGAACGCCAGCTCCGGATGGACCTCGAACAGCAGCGGTTCGTCCTCGGGCCGGACCAGTTCGTCGGCCTCGCGGATCTTCGGCATCAGATTCCACGCCTGCTTGGACAGGCCCTTGCCGCACGCTGCGCGCGAATGAACCAGTGCGTCGCGGTAGTCGACGGCGTCGAGCACCGCTCGTACCGGGGTGGGGAACACGGTCGAGCGGCGCGGGCCGAGCAGCGTCCGTGCCTCGAGGTCGGCGACCCGCCGGCCGTCCTCCGACAGGCCGATCGGTATGTCGATGCCGATCGTTGCCGCCCCCTGCCCGAAGGCGGTGTCGACGGCGTCGCCGAGCCGGTTGTGCAGCGAGATCGACGGCGGCGAGCCCGCCGGGTCGTCGGGCACCAGGGCCAGCACCCACCCGCTCCGGCAGCCGTCGAGCCCGGCCCAGCAGCGCCCGCTCGTCGGGCCCGGTCTCGCCTGCTCCGGCGGCTTCACGGCTCGCCCGGCGCTGTCACGGCATCATCCGGTCGGGTCAGAGCTGGTCGATGAGCTTGAACGCCTCGCCCTGGGCGAAACCCTTCAGCGCACCGTGCTGGCCGAGCCGGGCGACGATGCGGTCGGCGAAACGCCGGCGTTGCTCCCCGTCGTCGGCTGCGTCGATCTTCATCGTCGAACGGAACTGGCTGGCATGGGCGAACAGCGCAGCGAGCTTGGTGTCGGCGAAGCCCGTCACGTCCTCGACGTGGTCCGCCTCGTCGGCCTCGTAGAGCAGCAGCGCCGACGGACGGTGGTGCTCGAGGTTCTGTTCGGGGAAGAACAGCGGATCGCGGGCAGCGACGATGCCTTCGACGGTGAGCAGGCCGGCGTGGCGGTGGTCGGGGTGCAGCCGGTACCGCTTCCACGGATCGTGGCCGATCACGACGTCGGGCCGCAGACGGCGGATCCAGTAGGCCACCTCCCAACGCTGGCGCAGGCCCGAGTCGAGCTCGCCGTCGGTCCAGCCCAGGAAGACGACCTCGCCGGTGGCGCCGAGCGCTGCGGCTGCGGCCCGTTGTTCGTGCTGGCGCAACATGACCAGCTCCGCGGGGTCCTGGCCGGGGTCCCAGGTGCCCTTGGACCCGTCGGTGCAGATGAGGTGGTTGACGACGGCGCCGGCCGCCGCCCACTTGGCGAGGGTGGCACCGCAGCCGAACTCGACGTCGTCGGGATGGGCCCCGATCGCCAGCACCCGTGCCGGCGTGGGCAGGTTGGCGGACACCGAGGCGGCCACCGAGCCGAACACCACCGGGGCGGTCGTGCCGTCGTCGGCAGGGGTGCCGGGGGCGGCCGGGGCAGACGCCGTAGCAGGAACAGGGCTGGTCTCGGTCACCGGCCCAGACTAGGCCGACGGGGCCGGGCCGGTACCGGGATGGCCGGGCTCGGGCCGGGCCAGATCGCCGACGCTGGCCCGGGCCTCCGCCAGGTCGCCGGGGAGGTCGACGTCGAGGCCGAGACGGGCATGGCGTACCACCCGCAGCGTCAGGCCCAGCCGCCGGGCCTCGGCGCCGTGACGGCGAAAGCTGCCCGGGCCGTAGGCGAAGCGGAAGCCGGCATCGGTGGGCACGGCGATGGCGTTGGTGCCGTCATCACGGCGGTCCGGCACGATCGTGACCCCGTCGAAGGCGCCGATGCGGTCGAGCCGTTCAGCCAGCGGGAGATCGGAGTGGGCCACGACGGCCCGCCGGAAACCGCGTTCGCGTAATGCCGCCACGCCTTCGCTGACCGCCGGGTTGAGGCCCCGTCCCGGGCGCCACAGGACCTCGGCCCCGGCCCCGGCCGCCCAGGCCGCCACCGTCCGGTCGTCGCAGACCACGTACACCGGCATCCCGGCCGCGGCGCGTACGACGATGGTCGCCATCTCCCGGGCGAGACGCGCCCGTTGGGTCGGATCGAGCACGTCGGCGAGGCGGCTCTTGGCCTCGGAGAACGCCTTCACCGGGATCAGCAGCGCCACACCGGCGGGCAAGGGATCGGGGTGTGGCACGGCAGAAGTGTACGGCCGGATGCAGAGCCCGGCCTCAGCGCGCCCACCGGTCACCCGCCCGCCAGGGTTCGTGCGGGCGGCCGGGCGGCCGGGCGGTACGGTGCGGTCGGAAATCGTGCCGGGCGCCGCCAGGTCGTAGTTTGGGGGCATGAATATCCGGGTGGTCGTTCTCGGCGGTGGCACGTGGGGTTCCACCATGGCGTCGCTCGCCGCCCGCAATGCGCCGACCGTGCTGTGGGCCCGGCGGGCGGAGATCGCCGAGGAGATCAACGCCCGGCACACGAACAGCCAGTACCTGCCCGGGGCCACCCTGAGCGAGGGCCTGCGGGCCACCGCCTCGCTCAGCGACGCGGTCGAACAGGCCGATGTGCTGGTCATGGCCGTTCCCTCGTACGCCTTTCGCCAGGTGCTCGAGGCGGCGGCGCTGTACGTACGCCCGTGGGTGCCGGTGGTGAACCTCGCCAAGGGTCTCGAGCAGGAGAGCGGCCTGCGGATGACCCAGATCATCAGCGAGGTCCTGCCCGGTCACCCGGCGGGGGTGTTGACGGGGCCCAACCTCGCCCAGGAGATCATCACCGGGCACGCCGCGGCTTCGGTGGTGGCCATGAACGAGGCCCATGTGGCCGAGGTGCTGCAGCGGGTCTTCGCCTCCGACCTGTTCCGCGTGTACACCAACAGCGACGTGATCGGCTGCGAGATCGCCGGTGCCGTCAAGAACGTCATCGCCATCGCCTCGGGCATCGCCGACGGCCTCGAGACCGGGGACAACACGCGGGCTGCGGTCATAACCCGGGGCCTCGCCGAGTTGACCCGGTTCGGCATCGCCATGGGCGGTCGGCCCGAGACCCTCGCCGGTCTCGCCGGGATGGGTGACCTCATCGCCACCTGCATCAACCCGCTCAGCCGCAGCCGCCAGGTGGGCGAGCAGCTGGGGCGGGGCCGGGCCCTCGAGGAGGTGCGTGCCGAGCAGCACTTCGCGGTGGAGGGTCTGCATTCGGCGAACGTGGTGATGCAACTCGCCACCCAGGTCGGGATCGACCTGCCGATCTGCGCGGAGATGGACGCGGTGATCAACCACGGCCGTTCCGCCCACGAGGCGTACCGCGGGCTGCTGCGCCGCTCGACCAACCCGTCGTTGCTGGGCCGGTGAGCCCGCAATCGCCGCGCCCCGCCACGGCGGTCGGGGTGCTCGACGGCGTGGCGTCGGTGCAGATCGACGCGGCCGGCTCGCTCCGCACGGCCGAGGTCGAACTGCAGTGGTGGATCGGTGCCGAGGATCGTTGGCACCGTCCCGAGCGCGAGGTGGCGGTGCGCCGCCAGCTCCTCGACGGTGCGCCGGTGGTGCAGACCCTGCTGCGCATCCCCGGCGGCGACGCCCGGGTGAACGGCTACGGCGCCGTGGTCGCCGGCCGGGAGTGGACCGTCCTCGAGGTCCACAACGACAGCCGCACGCCGGTGGCGGTGGCGTTGGTGGCCCGATCCGCCACGACCGGCGCCGACCGGTCGTGGCGGCCCGACGGCGCCCGGCTGTGGTGCGACGGTTCGGTGCTGCTGGTGGCGAACCGTCCCGCCGACGGCTTCGGCGCCGCGGCCGGGCCGGAGGAGTTGGCCACGCTGCTCGGCGAAGGCGCCGGCGATGGGCCCGTCGCCGCCGATCACCCCACGACGGCAGGATCGGTGGCGATGGTGTTCGCCGTGGCCCACGGCACCGGGATCCGCGTGCTGGTCGCGCCCGGTGCCCTCCCTGTCGAGGACCGGGTCGAGGTGTCGCCGCTGGACGCGCCAACCGCGGAGGGCGTGATCCGGGGCTGGCACCGTCAGCTCGATGCCCGGTGCCGCTACCGCCTCGGCGACGAGCAGGCCGAGCTCGACGCCTTCGAGCGACGGTGCCGATTGCTGCTGTCGCGTGATGCCACGGCCCCGGCCGACATCAGCGCGCTGGCTGCGTTCGGTCACGGGCCGGAGGCCGCTCGTCGGTTGGACGTGGCGTTGTCGGAGTTGCATCCGCCGGTCGAGGCTGACCGCGCGGCGGCGCTGCTGGTGGCGGCGTCCGACGTCGTGGCCTGGGCCGCCGACGACACCGAGGCGGCGCAACTGGCGGGGCTGCTCGCCGGTCCCGTCCTGGAGTTGGCCGGCTGGGCCCGTCAGGGACCCCGGCGTTGGGGTCGCCGTCGCGACCCGGTCGGTCCGTCGTCGTTGCTGGCCGACTGGGCGGCCCAGCGGTTGCTGGCCCGTCACGCCGAGGCGGTGGCCGAACCCGGCGGGTCGCTGCCCGATGCCGCGACGGCGCAGGCCGTGGCCGAACATCGGGCCACCACGATGGCGGCCGATGACGACGCTGCAGCGCTGCTGGCCCTGCGGTTCGGTCTGGTCGACGACGACGGCGCCGGCGGTCCCGATCTGTTGGCCGGCTGGCAGCCCGGCTGGCGTGGGCGGGCGCTCGAGGTTCACGGGCTACCCACCGCGTTCGGGTCCCTGGCGTTCGCCCTGCGCTGGCATGGTGCCCGTCCGGCACTGTTGTGGGAACTCACCGGTGCGGTTCCGTCACCGACCACGGCGACGGGCGGCCCGACCGTGCGCGCCGCCCGGCTCGATCCGGACTTCGCCGGCGACCTGCGCCGAGGCGAGGCCTTGCTCGCGGAACCGTCGCCAGACCCGGCGGTGGCAGCCGACGCAACGGGTGCCGCCGGATAGCTTCGGGCCGTGGCCGGCAACGCAGCGAACGATCCGACATCGTGACCCCGCCCCGGCCGACCTTGCGCGTCGAGAAGCGGCTGTTGCGGGAGGGCCGGCTGCGGGTGCTGTGCGCCGACGAGTGCGGCCGGGGTTCGCTCGGCGGCCCGGCCTCGGCCGGGGTCGTGGTGATCGACGCCTCGGTGACCCGTCCGTTGCAGGGCCTGCGCGACAGCAAGCTGCTGACCCCGGGCGCCCGGGAGGCGCTGGTCCCACAGATCCACCGGTGGGCGGTCGCCGCTGCGGTCGGTCACGCCGCAGCGGCGGAGGTCGACGCGCTGGGCCTGACCGCGGCCTTGCGGCTCGCCGCCCATCGGGCCATCGCCCGCCTCCCGGTGCAGGCCGACGTGGTCCTGCTCGACGGCAACCACGACTGGTTGACCCCGCCCGGTCAGGGAACGCTGTTCGGGCCGGAAGACGCCGCCGGAGACGACACCAGCCCGGTTGCACATGCCGGCCCCGCCGGCCCGGACCGCTCCGGTACCGCCGGCCCGGTCCTGCCCGAGGTGGTCATCCCCGAGGTGGTCACGATGATCAAGGCCGACCTGCACTGCGCCGGGGTGGCAGCAGCGAGTGTGCTGGCCAAGGTCGAACGCGACGCGTTGATGGTCGAGTTGGCGACGCGCTACCCCCACTACGGATGGGAGGAGAACAAGGGCTACGCCTCGCCGCAGCACCTCGACGCCCTGCGCCGGCACGGACCCTGCGACGAGCACCGTCGCAGCTGGCGCCTGCCGACCCTGCAGACCGACCTGTGAGCGGCGGGCCCGACCGGAGCCGAACGCTCCGCCGGGGTCAGCGGCCCATCACCCCGTTGCGGGGGATGTCCTTGAACGCCGACACGCTGTCGATGCCCGGCTCCTTGGGCAGCCCGAGCACCCGTTCGCCCACGATGTTGCGCAGCGTCTCGTCGGACCCGCCGGCGATGGCCATCGCCGGCATGCCCAGCACGTAACCGCCCCAGCTGTAGGTGCCCCATTCGCCGGTGTCGGCGATCAGACGCGGGCCGAGCACCCGGGACACGAAGGCCGAGGTCTTGCGCATGCTCTCGGTCAGCGCCAGCTTGGCGATGGACAGTTCTGGGCCGGGCAGCGCGCCGGCCTTCATCCGGTCCATGGCCCGCTGGTTGGTGAAGGACAGCACCTGCTGCTCGGTGTAGATGCGCAACAGTTCCTGGCGGACCACTGCGTCGTCGGCGAGGCCGAAGTGGCGGACCATCTCCCGCAGGCGGGTGAAGCCGCTGCCTGCCCCGCTGCCACCTGCACCGATGGAGGCCCGTTCGTTCATCAGGGTCGTCAGCGCCACCCGCCAGCCGTCGTTGACCTCGCCGAGCCGCTGGTCGTCGTGGACCCGGTACTCGTTGAAGAACACCTCGTTGAACTCGGCGCCGCCGGTCATCTGGCGCAACGGGCGCACCTCGATGGCAGGGTCGTGCATGTCGACCACGAAGCAGGTCAGGCCCTTGTGCTTGGGCAGGTTCGGGTCGGTCCGGCAGACGACCTCACCGACGTCGGAGTAGTGGGCGCCGGAGGTCCACACCTTCTGGCCGGTGATGACCCACTCGTCGCCGTCACGTTCGGCCTTGGTCTGCAACCCGGCGAGGTCGGAACCCGCGACCGGCTCGGAGAACAGCTGGCAGGCGACGAGGTCGGCCCGCCACAGCCGGGGCAGCAGGGCCTGGCGAACCCCGGGCTGGCCGTGATCGTTGATGGTCGGGGCCACCATGCCCAGCCCGATGCCGAAGTACGACTGGTTGGGCACGTCGTAACGGGCCTCGAGCTCGTTGTAGGCCCGCTCGTACGCATGGGGCAGGTCACGGCCACCGAACTCGGTCGGACCGCAGATCCAGCCCAGGCCGGCGTCGTAGCGCTTGGCCCGCCAGGCCTTCGCTGCGGCCAGCTCGACCGCCTCCTCGGCCCGGTCGGGCTCCTGGAACAACGAGGGGTTGTCGGGGCCCTCGCCCCAGACGAAGGAGCGTTCGGCGGCCTTGAGCGAGGCGTTCGCCTCCAGGAAGGCGGTGACCTCGGTGCGGAACTCGTCGAGGGTGGGGGTTCGATCAGCCATGGGATCGTGCCTTTCCTGGGGGCGGCGGCGGGTGGCGGGCGCTGCGGTCAACGTAGCTGGCCGGGCTACCGTTCGGGGATGGCCGGCGTTGTCGATCCCGCACCTGGACGGTTCCGGCACTGGTCGATTCTGGCCTTCGGGGCCTGGAACGCGGTGATCTGGCTGGCCCGGATCCGCAACATCGCGGCCGACGACTCCCTCGGTACCGGGGGGCGTGCGTTGTGGTTGGTACCGGCGGTGGTGTTCGGGTTCGGTGGTCTGCTGGCGATCGCCGCCTGGTGGCGTGGCGGCGCGGCCCTGGCCCGGCCGCTGACGGCGGTGGTTGCGGCGGTGGTGTTGTACTGGCCGGTGCGGACGGTGCTGATCCTCCTCGACGGCCGTTCGATGGCCTTCCGGTTGGTCCACCTGGTGCTGGCCGTGGTCTCGGTGGGCCTCGCGGTGGCGGTCTGGCGGCGATTGCAGCGGACCAACCTGATCTCGAGCGGCGCGTACCGGTAGGCTGGGCGACGCTATGGGACAGCCCGTGTCGGTCATCGAGAAACCCACCGGACGCGCAGGGGTGCTGCGCTTCGAAACCAACCGGAGCCTCACCGGGATGGGGCACGAGCGCTACCGCGCCGGCACCGCCGTGGAAGGCAACCGGCCTCCCGACGTGTTGGCCCGCCGACTCTTCGAGCGAGGCGGCGTCGAGACGGTGCACATCTACGGTGGGGTGATCACCATCGAGCTCGCCGAGCCCGACGAGAGCGGGCTCAAGGAGATCATCGAGGATCTCTACACGTACTACCGACCGGGCGTCGAACCGACCATCACTCCCAGCGCGGAGTGATCAGCGGCGGTCGGCGCCTTCCGCCGACCGCCGTCGAACATTTGTTCGCTACAATCGGAGCGTGGTCGATCGCGTTGCTGCTGCGCTGTCCCTGAACGACCGGGTTCGTCCGGTCAGTCTGGCCAACGAACGCGTCCTCGAGGTGTCCGGGCCGTTGGCGTCGGTATTGCCCGGCGGCGCCCTGCAACGGGGGATCACCGTCGGTGTCGGCGGCGCGGCGACGTCGTTGGCGTTGGCCCTGGCCGGCTCGGTTGCCGGCGGGGACTCCTGGGTGGCGGCGGTCGGCATGGGGTCCCTGGGGCTGGCCGCGGCCGAGGAGTCGGGCCTGGCCCTGGAACGGTTGCTGCTGGTCGGCCCGGTTCCGGCCGGGCAGTGGTCCGCGGTGGTCGCGGCACTGGTGGAGGCGGTCGAGGTGGTGCTGGTGGCGCCCCCTGCGTCGTCGGTGCCGGCCGGGCAGGCCCGTCGGGTGGCCGCACGGACGCGCGAGCAGGGTGCGGTCCTGGTCCAGGTCGGCTGGCCCGAACGGGCCTGGCCGCAACGGCCGGAGCTGTCCCTGCAGGCCCGGCCGCTGGCCTGGTCGGGTATCGGCGCCGGTCACGGGCACCTGCGGGCCCGTCAGGTCGAGATCGCCGTGAGCGGTCGCCACGGGGCGGATCGACCCCGCAGCGCCCGGTTCTGGCTGCCCGACGAGCACGGCCGTCTGGCCCCGGTCGAACCGGAGGCTGCGGTCACCTCGTTGCATCCGCACGCGGGTCGCACCCGGCCGCCGTCGGGGACCCGGGCCATGACGCGCCCGTCCCCGGCCCCGGCATGAACAGCGCGTCCGGCATGAACGGTTCGCCGACGCGCACCCTGGTGGTGTGGTGCCCGGACTGGCCGGTCCTGGCTCTCGGTCGTCATCCCGAGGAGCCGGCGGCGGTGTTCGTCGCCAACCGGGTGGTCGCCGCCACCACGGCCGCCCGTCGGGACGGGGTCGCGACGGGCATGCGCCGCCGGGAGGCCCAGGCCCGTTGTCCGGCGATGGAGGTCCTCGACCGCGATCCCGATCGCGAGGCCCGTTCCTTCGAGGCCGTGGTGGCGGTGGTGTCGTCGTTCACCCCGTGGGTGGAGTTGTCCCGGCCCGGTACCTGTGCCTTGCCGACCCGGGGCCCCGCCCGGTATTTCGGCGGTGACCGGGCCCTCGCCGACGCCGTGCGTGAGCAGGTGGAGCAGGCGGTCCCGGCGATGGCCGGGCTGGTGGGGGTTGGTATCGCCGACGGTCCGTTCGCCGCCCGGCTGGCCGCTCGTCACGGTCCGCCCGGTCAACTGGTCGAACCGGGCCGGACCCCGGCCTTCCTCGCCCCGCTGCCGTTGTCGGTCCTGGAGCTGCCGGAGCTGGCCGGGGTGCTGCAGCGGCTCGGGCTGCACACGCTCGGCGCCTTCGCCGCTCTCGCCGCGTCCGATGTGATCGGCCGGTTCGGTCGGGTGGGGGAGCAGGCCCATCGCCTGGCCCAGGGTTTCGACGACCTGCCGCTCGATGCCCGTCCGCCCCCGTCGGATCTGTCGGTGTCGGCCGAGTTGGATCCGCCGGTGGATCGGATCGACCAGGCGGCCTTCGCCGCCAAGTCCCTGGCCGACCGGTTGTCGGTCCTGCTCGACGACGCCGGCTGGTCCTGCCTGCGCCTGGCGGTCGAGGCGGAGACCGAGCACGGGGAGCATCTGTTGCGCCTGTGGCGTCATGAGGGGGCGCTCACCCCGGGAGCGATCGCCGAACGGGTTCGCTGGCAGCTCGAGGGCTGGTTGACCGCCTCGCCGGTCAGCCGGCCGACCGGCGGCCTCATCCGTCTGGCCCTGGTGCCCGACCAGGTGATCCCGGCCCGGGGTCGCCAGCTCGGCTTCTGGGGTGGCCAGAGCGAGGCGGCCCGCCGGGCAGCCCGGGCCGCCGGCCGGGTGGCCGGGTTGTTGGGGCCGGCAGCGGTGCAGGTGGTCGATCGCCGGGGAGGCCGACACCCCGACGAGCAGTTCTCGCTGCTTGCCGCCACGGCGGTCGATCTCGAGGATCGGGCCACACAACCCTTGCCTGCGCCTGTCGCGCCCTGGCCGGGCCGCTTGCCGGTGCCGTCGCCCGGCACCGTGTGGGCCGCAGGTGATCGGCAGGCTGCCCGGGTGGTCGATGTGGCCGGTTTGCCGGTGACGGTGAACGGTCGGGGGGAGGCGAGTGCGGCCCCCGCCCGGCTGGAGGCGCGGGGGTGGTCCCGTTCGTATCGGGTCGAGGCCTGGGCAGGGCCGTGGCCGGTGGAGGAGCGATGGTGGGATCCCGCCCAGCAGCGGCGGGCGGCCCGGCTGCAGGTGGTGCTCGACGACGACAGCGCCTGGTTGGTGGTGCTGGAGGGGGGTTGCTGGTGGCTCGCCGCCCGTTACGACTGATCGGCAACCGGCCCGCAACGGCCCCGGAGGTCGCCGGATGTCGTCGGAGGCCGCGTTGGGGCTTGTGACTGCCTACTATCAGCCCCTACGCGCTTATCCGACCAGTGGCGACCCGAGCGGGCTCGTCACGCGAATCCGCAAGGAGCACGAGCATGGCCCTGGAATTGCCCCCGCTGCCCTACGCCTACGACGCCCTGGAGTCCGCGATCGACGAGGAGACGGTGCACATCCATCACGATCTGCACCATCAGGCCTACGTCAACAACGCGAACAACGCGTTGAAGGACACCGAGTGGGACGCCAAGTCCGCCGAGGAGATCCTCCGCAACCTCAACAGCGTCGCCGAGAACATCCGTGGGCCCATCCGCAACAACGTCGGTGGCGTGTGGAACCACAACATGTACTGGGAGATGATGGGCCCCAACGGCGGCGGTGAGCCCGGTGGCGAGCTCGGCGCGGCCATCACCTCGACCTTCGAGTCCTTCGACAACTTCAAGACCCTGTTCAACAACGGTGGGGCCACCCGTTTCGGCTCCGGCTGGGTGTGGCTGGTCATGAACAAGGCCGGCAAGCTCGAGGTCGTCTCGACCCCCAACCAGGACAACCCGATGACCGACGGCCTCGAGCCGATCATGGTCAACGACGTCTGGGAGCACGCCTACTACCTGCGTTACCGCAACCGCCGGCCCGAGTACCTCGGCGCCTGGTGGAACGTCGTGAACTGGGACAACATCGCGGCCCGCTTCGCTGCCGCCAAGGCCAAGGTGGGCTGAACCACCGTTGGACCGGGTCGTCGAGCCCGGTCCGACCGGTCGATCCACGGTGCCGTCGTCCCGTTCGGGGCGACGGCACCGTCGCGTGCCGGCCCGATTTCGGGTTGCGTTTCGAACACCTGTTCGCGAACATGTGTTCGATGGGATTCAACAATCCAGATGTTCCCTGGTCGGAGATCGAGCGCCGTCTGTCCGATGGGCGCGCTGCAGGGCCCGGTGCCGGTCGTTTCCCGGCGGCCGATGGGGGCGACAGCCCCGCCTGGTCCCGCACCCGCTCGCCCTATCGGCCCCCGTCCGTCGAACCAGCTGCTTCCGGCAGCAGGCTCGGTTCGTCCGGGCGTCGCGGGTCGGGTTATGCCGAGTTGCACTGCCACTCCAACTTCTCCTTCCTCGACGGGGCCTCCCATCCCGAGGAGCTGGTGGAGGAGGCCGTCCGTCTCGGTCTCGGGGCGCTCGCCCTCACCGATCACAACGGCTTCTACGGCGTGGTCCGTTTCGCCGAGGCGGCACGGGCCCACGGTCTGCCCACGGTGTTCGGCGCCGAGCTGTCGCTCGATCTGACCCGGGTCCAGGCCGGCCGAGCCGACCCGGAGGGGTCGCACCTGCTGGTCCTGGCGCGCAATCCCGAGGGGTATGGCCGTCTGGCCCGGGCCATCACCACCGCTCAGATGGCGGGGGAGAAGGGCGCCCCCAGCATCGGGCTGGACCGGGTGGCCGAGATCGGCGGCTCGCCCAGTGGCGACTGGGTGGTGCTCACCGGCTGCCGCAAGGGGACGGTGCCCCGAGCCCTGGCCGAGGATGGGCCTGGCGCGGCAGCCGAACACCTGCACGGCCTGGTCGAACGGTTCGGCGCCGCCAACGTCGTGGTCGAGTTGTGGGACCACGGCGACCCGCTCGACAGCGTGCGCAACGACGCACTGGTCCGTCTGGCCGATCGGTTCGGGCTCGACGTGGTGGCCACCAACAACGTCCACTACGCCACCCCGGCCCGGCGCCGGTTGGCCACCGCGTTGGCCGCGGTGCGTTCCCGTCGCGGGCTCGACGAGATCGAGGGGTGGCTGCCGGCCTGTGCCGGCGCCCATCTGCGCGCCGAGGCCGAGCAGCAGCGTCGGTTCGCCCGCTATCCCGGGGTGGTGGAACGCGCCGGTGAGCTCGCTCTGGCTTGCGCCTTCGATCTCTCGTTGGTCGCCCCCCGCCTGCCCGACTTCCCGGTCCCGTCCGGCCACGACGAGATGTCGTGGTTGCGGGCCTTGGTCGAGCGGGGGGCGACCGCCCGGTACGGTCCCCGCTCCGATTCTGCCCATACCGCGGTGTATGCCCAGATCGATCACGAGCTGGCGCTCATCGAGCAACTCGGGTTCCCCGGCTATTTCCTCACCGTCGGCGACATCG
>CAIXPF010000057.1 GCA_903921205.1 uncultured Acidimicrobiia bacterium
CGCAGTGCAGGGACCTTGTGCCCTGTTGGTGCCGTCGGGACCGGAGGAGGCTCGGGGCAAGCACGCGACGGCTCTTGCGAGCCAACCTGGTTCCTCGATGATGGGGCGCAGGGGTTGCGGCAGGAGGAGGGTGGCGTGGTGGCGTTCGTACTGTGGATTCTCGCCGTGATCTTGGTCGTCTCCGGGATCATGGCCCTCGTGCGACGGCAAGTCCTGTGGGGCATCGTCCTGATCGTCGTCGGCCTGCTGGTCGGCCCAGGCGGCGTCAGCATCTTCACGTAGCCCGGCAGACACCGGCACGACGATGCGATCCGCACAGCCCGAGTTCGTGCAGGTGGGCCGATCTCCGTTCGGTGTCGCCAGCCGGATGGCGACACGGCGCGGTCGCCACGCGAAGATGGTGACCGTCGACGAAACTCGGTAGGGGCCGAGACCGTCATCACCGAGCCCGGGGAGCGCAGATGAGCGACACACCTACCACCCAGTACGACGCCATCGTCATCGGAGCGGGTTTCGGCGGGCTCTACGCCCTGCTGCGTCTGCGTGACGAGCTGGGGCTGTCGGTCCGGGGTTTCGACGGCGCCGGCGGTGTGGGCGGCACCTGGTGGCACAACCGCTACCCCGGCGCCCGGGTCGACGCGCCGAGTGCGCCGTTCTACGCCTACACCTTCAGCAAGGAACTCGTCGACGAGTGGACCTGGACCGAGACCCAGTCCACCAGCGCCGACGTGCTGCGCTACCTCGACCACGTGGCCGACCGGTTCGACCTGCGTAAGGACATCGAGTTCAACACCCGGGTCACCGACGCCCGCTGGGACGACGACACCCAACGCTGGACCGTCGAGACCAGCCGGGGTGACCAGGCCTCGGCCCGGTTCCTGATCTGCGCCACCGGTGCGCTGTTCGTGGCCAACAAGCCCGACTATCCCGGCATCGACGACTTCGCCGGCCCGATGTACCACACCGGCCGCTGGCCCCATGAGCCGGTGTCCTTCGAGGGCAAGCGGGTCGCCGTCATCGGCACCGGCTCGTCCGGGGTGCAGGCCATCCCCGAGATCGCCAAGACCGCCGCCCACGTCACCGTGTTCCAACGTACCGCGCAGTATTCCCTGCCGGCCCGGAACCGGCCGCTCGGCGCCGAGGAGCTCCAGGGCTACCGCGACGACTGGGAGAACCTGCGCCGGTCGATGTACCACCGGGGCGGCTGGCCCTTCGCCACCACCCGTCTGAAGGCGTCGGACCACACGCCGGAGCAACGCCACGCCCGCTACGAAGAACTGTGGGAGCAGGGCGGCATCCAGTTGTCGATCAACAGCTACGTCGGGGTGCTGGTCGACGAGGAGCTCAACCGCGAGGTCGGCGATTTCGTCAAGGGCAAGATCCGCCAGATCGTGAAGGACCCGGAGACCGCCCGCAAGCTCACCCCCGACTACCTCTTCGGCACCAAGCGGCTGATCCTCGACAACGGCTACTTCGAGACCTACAACCGTGACAACGTCACCCTCGTCGACCTGCGCGAGGACCCGATCAAGTCGTTCACCGCCACGAGCGTGCTGACCGAGCACGGCGAGCACCCCATCGACCTGCTGGTCCTCGCCACCGGCTTCGACGCCGTCAGCGGCTCGATGCTGCAGATCGACCCGCAGGGCCGCAACGGTGTGCGCCTCAGCGACAAGTGGAACGAGCGGTTCGACACCTACCTCGGCATGGTCGTGTCGGGCTTCCCGAACCTGTTCATGATCCACGGCCCCCAGTCGCCCGGCGTGCTCTACACCATGCCCCTCGGCGGCGAACGCCACACCGCGTGGATCGAGGCCTGCATCCGCCACCTCGACGAGCACGGCCTCGGCACCATCGACACCACCGAGGACGCCGAGGCCGCCTGGGACGACGAGGTCAACAGCCTCGCCAACCGGACCCTCTACCCGCGCACCAAGTCGTGGTACACCGGTGCCAACATCCCCGGCAAGCCCCGCCAGTTCCTGGCCCACGCCATGGGCTCGCGGTATTTCGACCGGATCGACGCCATCGCCGCCGACGGCTTCCCCGGCTTCGTGTTCGAACCCCGCCGCACCGCCGACCGCCCGGCACCGGCCACGGTCTGACCGCCGGCCGAGCCGTCCCGGAGCAGGGCACCGATCGTGCGCTACCGTCGGCGCATGTCAGCAGCTGCGTCCGGAACGTCCACGACACCCCTCGGGGTCACCTTCGGGAGCCTCGGGGTGCTGGGCCCCAGAGCCATCCTCGACGTGGCGCAACTGGCGTCCGCCCAGGGGTACCGGTCGTTGTGGACCGTCGAGGCGACCGGCACCGACGCGTTCACGTTGCTCGGCGCGGCCTCGGCGGTCGCCCCCGAGCTCGACCTGGCGACCGGCATCATCCCGATCCAGATCCGCAACCCGACGGTCACGGCGATGACGGCCTCCACCCTGCAGGCGCTCAGCCCCGACGCCACGATCTGGCTCGGGCTGGGCGTGTCGGCACCCGGCATCCTGCGCCAGCACGGCGAGACCCCGACGGATCGGCCGATCGCCATGATGCGCGAGTACGTGGCGCTGTTGCGGGAATGCCTGTCGGGCGAGACCGTGACCTTCGAGGGCGACTTCTGGTCGGTGAGCAAGTTCCGCCTCGGCATGCGGGTCGGCGAGCGGGTGCCCAAGATCGTGCTCGCGGCGCTGAACCCGCAGATGCTCCGCCTCGCCGGCGAGATCGCCGACGGTGTGCTGTTGAACTACCTGCCGTCGAGCCACGTCGGGCCGTCGATCGAGGCCGTGCGGTCGGGCGGCGACGCCACGATCTTCGCCTACGTCCACGCCGCGGTCGGCGACTTCGAGCGCAGCGCCAACTCGGCCCGTAAGGACCTGTTCAACTACGCCATGGCCGACGGCTACGCCAAGATGTTCACCGCCGCCGGGTTCGGTGACGAGATCACCGAGCTGCGGGCCCGCCAGGCGGCCAAGGACCGCGACGGCGCCCTCGCCGCGATCTCCGAGCGGATGATCCAGGCCATCGACTTCATCGGCACCGCCGACGAGGTGACC
>CAIXPF010000058.1 GCA_903921205.1 uncultured Acidimicrobiia bacterium
CGACGACTCCGAGGACGACGAGGAGTACGAGGAAGAAGAGTCCGACGACGACTCCGAGGACGACGAGGAGTACGAGGAAGAAGAGTCCGACGACGACTCCGAGGACGACGAGGAGTACGAGGAAGAAGAGTCCGAGGAGGAGTACGAGGAAGAGGCCGGCGACGAGGACGAATAGGTCGGGCAGTGTCCCGGTGCCGGCTTGCCGGTCGGTACCGGGACACTCGCCGCGTCCGGCCGGGTAGCACGGGGGGACGACCGTGGTCGAGCATCACGGGAGGGACGACCGTGGTCGAGCATCACGGGAGGGACGACCGTGGTCGGGCATGGAAGACTGCGTCGATGCGAGGCCTGTACCTGGTTGCCGCGGTGACGATGGCCGGCGTGAGCTCGGTGTTCGCCCTGCTCGCCGAACTGCAACAGCGCTACGACCTGCCGACGGCCAGCCTCGGCTGGATCGGCGGGGCGGCGTTCGCCGCCGCCCTGGTCACCCAGCTGTCGATCGCCCGCTACGCAGACCGGGGCTATGCGCGGCTGGTGCTGCGCATCGGCGTGACCGCCGCCGGGGTCGGGCTTCTGTGGTTCGCCGTGGCCACCGAGCTGTGGCAGTTCGTGGCGGCACGGGCGTTGCTGGGCGCCGGGGTCGGCATGCTGGTACCGCCGGCCCGGCGGGCCATCCTGCTCACCTCGAGCGGGAACCAGGGCGAACGGCTCGGCACGTTCTACGCGGCGTACCTGGCCGGCTTCGTGTTCGGGCCGCCGTTGGCCGGGGCACTCACCGTGCTCACCGATGTCCGGGTGCCCTTCGCCGTGCTCGGCGCTGCGGTGCTGGCCATGCTGATCCCGGTGGCCCGCATCGACATGCCCGAGGCCGACCCGACGGAGCGGCCGGTGGCGAAGTCCGACAAGCGGGTCATGCGCCGGCTGATCGTGGACCGACGGATCATCGCCGCGATCCTGGTCATCGTCTCGTTCCGCTACTCCATCGGCGTGTTCGAGCCGTTGTGGGCCATCCACCTCGACCGGTTGGGGGCCTCCACCATGGTCGTCACCCTGTCCCTCACCGGCTTCGCCCTGCCGATGCTGCTGGTGGCCCGGCGGGCCGGCGCGCTGTCGGACCGCTACGGCCCGCGGTTCACCTCGATCGTGTCGGCGCTGGTCACCGTGCCGCTGATGGCGTCCTACGGCTATCTCACGTCGATCCCGATGATCGTGTTCCTGGTGATCCCGCAGGGACTCGCCGAGGCCGTCCAGTCGCCGGGGACCCAGGCGGCGCTCGCCGACGCCGCCCCGAAACGGGACGCCGCATCGGCGCAGGGGCTCGGCGAGGCCGCCGGATCGGCCGCTGCGGCACTCGGTGCGCTCACCGCAGCGCCGTTGTACGCCTGGGCCGGTGCCGGCCCGGCGTGGGCGCTCGCCGGCGCGGTCATGCTCGCCCTGCTGACCACCAGCACGCTGCTCGACCGGCCGGCCCGGCCGCGCCGCAGCGGCCGCGCCGCCCAGGAGGCCGAGGCGCCGGCCTGAGCCCACGGGGTGACCGGCCGGTCAGCCGGTCAGCCGGTCAGCCGGTCAGCGCGCTGCCGGGCTGCCACGGGGCGATCTGGCCCTCGTACACCGACGGGCCCTTGCGGAAGTGTGCGGCCTCCTCGAGCGTCTCGATGAAGGGCATGTCGACCGGGTAGACCCGATCGGCACGGGGTCGTGGGCCGGCCTTGGAGACATGGCCCCACAGCGAGTGCCCGACGATCTCCTCCGCGATCCAGGCTGCCTCGATCAGCTTGTCGAGGTCGTAACCGGTCTCGATGCCCATCTCGTGGCACAGGTCCACGAAGTCCTCGGTCGGCACGTGACCGGCCGAACGGCCGTTGCCGCAATACGGACAGCCGCCCATGCCACCGATCGACGTGTCGAACTCGGTGACCCCGAGCAGCAACGCCTCGTAGTAGCTGGCGATGGTCGCCCCGCGCGAGTTGTGCAGGTGCAGGTGGAACGTCTCGATCTCCGGCCAACGCTCGCGCACCGACTCGATGGTCTCGCGCACCTGGTGGGGCACGTTCCAGCCCATGGCGTCGGACAACGACAGGCGACCCACCTCGAAACCGGCGTCGTGCCAGGCGTCCACCATGCGCTCGACGAAGCCGAGCCGTTGCTCCAACGAGAACGGCCCCTCGAAGTTCGACCCGAACGGGCTGCCCAAGGTGACCGCCCCGCGCTCGACACCTGCCCGGCGGGCGGCCGTGATGGTGCCCTCCATGGCGGCGAGCTGCTGGGCCTGGGTCCGGTTGTAGTTGCGGCGGGCGAAGGAGTCGCACACCTCGACGTGGGTGCTGTAGTGCCGGGTACGCACGTCGATCTTCGGATAGAACCGGTCGGCCCGCTCGAAGCCGACCTGGTTGAAGATCGCCGCGGTGTAGCGGATGCCGGGCTTGGGCACGAAGCGCTCGGCGAGCTCCTCGATCTCGGCCATCGACGGCGTCCACTTCGGGTGCGCGAACGAGCCGATCGAGATGACCTTGGCCCCGGTCTCACCGAGGGCGTCGAGCAGGCGCAGCTTGGCCTCGACCGGGATGGTTGCGCTCTCGATCTGCAAGCCCTCCCGCATCGAGTCGTCGGTGATGGTCACCCGTTGCGGCCATGTCCTGCTCATCGCGTACCCCCTGGTTCGTCCGCTGTGCAGCGTAGGCCGAACCGCACCGTGGCGGGACCGGTGACGCGACCGGCGGGTAGGGTTCGGCCATGACGACCGGAGTTCTCAGCGCCCTGCACATCCACCCGGTGAAGTCCTGCCGACGGATCGAGCTCGCCGAGGCCACCGTGTCCGCCTGCGGGCTCGCCGGCGACCGTGAATGGCAGATCGTCGATGCCGGCGGCGGGGCCGTCACCCAACGCCAGCACCGGGTGCTGGCCACCATCACCCCGGCACTGATCGAGGGTGGCCTCCGCCTGTCGGCACCCGGGGCGGGCCACGTCGACGTGGCCCGACCCACCGCCAACGACCGCACCGCGACCGCGCTGCTCGGCGACGAGGTGGCCGTCGGCGATGCCGGCGACGAGGTGGCGGCCTGGCTGAGCGGGGTGATCGGCGAGCCGTGCCGGCTCGTGGCCCTGACCGACCCCGACACCCGCCACATCCGCCTGGTGCGCACCCAACCGGTCACCTTCGTCGACGCCGCCCCGGTGCTGGTGGCCAACAACGCCTCGCTGGCCGACCTGCAGCGACGGGCGAGCGAACCATTCGGTATGGAACGGTTCCGGCCCAACCTGGTGCTCGACACCGACCAGCCGTGGGCCGAGGACACCTGGCAGGCCTTCTCGGTGGGTGCCGCCGAGCTCGAGGCGTTGCTGCCCTGGCCACGTTGCACCGTGCCCCAGATCGACCAGGACAGCGCCGAACGGTCCAAGGAGCCTGCGCTGGTGCTGCGGGCCCACCGTTGGTGCAGCTCGGCGCCGACGCTGTCCCGCGGCCTGCAGGCCGTGGTGCAGGGCAACGCCCTGTTCGGCATGGCCGCCACCATCGGCGCCGCCGGCACGGTGCTGCGCATCGGCGACACGCTGTCGGTGCGACGCAGCGGCGACCCCCTGATCGCCCCGCCCGCACCCTGAACGGGCCCGTCGCCATGAACCTGCGCAACCCACCGGGGACCGGGCACGAGAACACGATGCGTCCCGGCGCACCGTCCGGCGAGGAACCGACGGGGCGGCCGGCACCGGCGTCGGTCCGCCTCGAGGACCGCTACACGGTTGACGACCGGCCCGTCTACCTCACCGGCAGCCAGGCGCTGGTCCGCCTCGTCCTCGAGCAGGCCCGCCGCGACCGCAGCGCCGGGCAGCGGATCGGCAACTTCGTCACCGGGTACCCCGGGTCCCCGCTCGGCGGCTACGACACCGCGTTGAGCGGCGCCCGCAGCCACCTCGACCGTTACGGCATCGTGCATCGACCGGCCATGAACGAGGAACTCGCCGCCACCTCGCTGTGGGGGACGCAGATGATCGAGTCCTCCGAGCAACGGACCGTCGACGGGGTCAACGGGTTCTGGTACGGCAAGGGCCCGGGCATGGACCGCGCCGGCGATGCCATCCACCTCGGCGCGTTCGCCGGCACCTCGACCCTCGGTGCGGTCACGCTGCTGTCCGGCGAGGACCACGAGGCCAAGAGCTCCTCCGCACCGTTCCAGCAAGAATGGGCGTTCGTCCACCACGGCATCCCGCTGCTGTACCCGTCATCGGTCGCCGAGTTCGTCACGTTGGGCCTGCACGCGGTGGCCCTGTCGCGCTTCAGCGGCCTGTGGACCGGCCTGAAGCTGGTCGGACCGCTCTGCGACGGCGGCGAGACCTTCACCGTCGCCGACGTACTGCCCGGTATCTCGCTGCCGGAGGTCACCATCGCCGGCCGGCCCTTCGAGAAGAAGACCGACTTCCGCTTCTTCCCGGGCCTGAACATCGAGACCGAACGGCAGATCTACGAGGAACGCCACCCCGCCGCAGTCGCCTACCTCGAGGCCAACGGACTCAACCGGATCACCGTGTCGGGCGCGCAGGACCGCATCGGCATCGCCGCCGCCGGCAAGAACTACGCCGATCTGGCCCAGGCGCTGGAGAACCTCGGCCTGCCCGACGACGAGCTGCGCCGGCTGGGGATCCGTCTGTTCAAGGTCGGCGCGCTCTACCCCACCACCCCGGCTGCATTCGCCGCCTTCACCGAGGGACTGGCGCGGATCGTGGTGGTGGAGGACAAGCGCGGCTTCCTCGAGGGAGTCTGCCGGGAGGCCCTCTCCCGACAGGGCCGGGCCATCCCCGTCGAGGGCAAGCGGACCCTGGCGGACCGCCCGCTGTTCCCGGTACAGGGTGCCATGGACGCCGACATCGTCAGCACCGTGCTCGGCCCGTGGTTGGCCGAACAGCTCGCAGCCGGCGATCCGGCACGGGACCGTATCGACGCCGAACTGTCACGCCTGCGCGCTGCGAGCCGCACGAAGATCGAACTGACCCCGAAGCGGACCCCCAACTTCTGCTCCGGCTGTCCGCACAACACGTCGACCCAGGCGCTGGACGGCCAGACCGTCTGGGGTTCGCCGGGCTGCCACATCATCGCGTCGGTCATCGAGAACGACCCGCGACACGTCAGCGCCGCCACCCAGTACGGCGGTGAGGGTCTGCCCTGGATCGGTCTGTCACCGTTCACCGGGGAGCGACACCGCACCCAGAACGTCGGCGACGGATCGTTGTTCCACTCCAGCTACCTCAACATCCGTTACGCCGTGGACGCCGGCGTCGACATCACCTACAAGATCCTCTACAACGGCGCGATCGCCAACACCGGAGCCCAGGTCCCCGTCGGCCAGCGCAGCGTGCGCGACCTCATGGGCCTGCTCGAGCTCGACGGCGTGGCCCATGTCGCCCTCATCACCAAGTCCCCCGAGCACCACGACCGTCGCAGCCTCGGCCCACGGATGTCGGTGCACCCCGTGCAGGACTACGAACGGGTACTGCGCGACCTCGAGTCGACGCCCGGGGTGACGGTGTTCATCTACGACGAGATGTGCGCCAACGAACGGCGCCGGCAGCGCAAGCGGGGCACGTTCCCCGCAGCCCGGCGGCTGGTGGTCATCAACCCCGCGGTCTGCGACAACTGCGGCGACTGCGGGAAGGTCTCCAACTGCATGTCGCTGCAGAAGATCGACACCCCGCTCGGACCGAAGACCCACGTCCACCAGTCCTCGTGCAACCAGGACGAGTCGTGCCTACGGGGCAACTGTCCCTCGTTCCTCACCGTCGAGGTCGACGACAGCACCGCCCTGCGGCGGCCCGACCTGCCCGCCATCGCCGCCGACAGCCTGCCCGGCCCGGTCGCCCCGCCCGATCTGTCCACGCCGTTCCGCATCTACGCCCCCGGCGTCGGTGGTACCGGGGTGATCACCGCCAACGCCTTGTTGGCGTGGGCGGCACTCATCGACGGCCACCGGGTCAAGAGCTTCGATCTGACCGGCACGGCGCAGAAGTGGGGGCAGGTCCTCTCCAGCCTCGTCATCCACCGGGCCGGTACCGAGGCGGCTTCGAGCAAGGTGGGCATCGGCGCGGCCGACCTGTACCTGGCGCTCGATCCGATGGCGGCGTCGGACGAGACGAACCTGCAGCGTTGCAGCCGCACGCGCACCCGGGCGGTGATCAACACCGGCCTGCTGCCCAACGGCGAGATGACCCGCGACATCACCTACCAGGCACCGCTCGGACAGATGATCGGCAACGTCGAACGGGTCACCGACCCCCGGGCCAGGGTCTGCCTCGATGCCGGTGCACTGGCCGAGGCGTTCTTCGGCGACCATCTCGCCACCAACATGATCTGCATCGGCGCCGCCTACCAGGCCGGTCACCTGCCACTGTCGGCGGAGGCCGTCGAAGCTGCGATCGAGCTCAACGCCGTCGCCGTGGAGCAGAACCGCCAGGCCTTCCGCCTGGGCCGGCTGTACGTCGCCGACCCGGCACGCCTTGCGGCGCTGGCGGCAGCATCGTCGGGTGGGCCCGGCCGGCCGGCGCCGGTCCCGCCCGCCGAGGCGACCCTCGAGGCGCTCGTCGCCTACCGCCACGAGCAGCTCGTCGCCTACCAGGACCGGCGCCTGGCCGACCGCTACCGCGACCGGGTCCTGCAGGTGGCCGACGCCGAAGGCCGGGTCGTGCCCGGCCACGACGAGCTCGCCCGCACCGTGGCCGTCCAACTGCACCGCCTGCTCGCGTACAAGGACGAGTACGAGGTCGCCCGCCTGCACCTCGGCGCCGACGTGGACGATCTGCTCAGCGGTGAGTTCCGCCGCCACGGCAGCATCTCGTACCACCTCGAACCACCGATCCTCAAGGCCCTCGGCCGTCACGGCAAGATCGAGGTCGGCCCGTGGATGCGACCGGTGTTCCGCATTCTTGCCAAGGGCAAGGTCCTGCGCGGCAAGGCCGTGGACCCCTTCGGCCACGACGAGGTCCGCCGCAGCGAGCGACGGCTGATCGAGTGGTACCAGGCACTGATCGACGAGGCCCTGACCCTGCTGAACCCCGGCAACCATGCCGCCGTGGTCGAGCTGCTCGCCACCGTCGATGCGGTCCGGGGCTTCGACCGGGTCAAGCTCGCCAACATCGAGCGCGTCACCGAGCTGGTCGACCAGCGTCTCCACACCCTGCGGGCCGGCACCGGTTCGCCCTGAGCCGAGGCCGCGCAGACACCACCGCGCCACCCCTTCCCCACTTCCCGCCCCTTCCCCACGCCACCCCTTCCCCACTTCCCGCCCCACCCCTGCCCGGCAAGCGCCCGGGCCTGCGAACCCGACAGGAGCCTTCGATGCCGTCCGATCCGACCTTCGAGCACCTCACCGCCGGCGGCGTCGACGCCGGAACCGCATCGGCATGGATCGCCGATCTCCCCGAGGTGACCGGTGACTTCGAACGGGACCGCGACACCTGCGGCGCGTTCTGGTCGGCAGGGGTCGACCTGGTGCACACCCTCGGCGAGCCCGCAGAACGCAGCCCCGAGGCGTCGGCCGCGGCCCGGGCCGTGCACGAGCTGAGCCGCCGGGCGAAGCGGGCCTTCCTGGCCGAGCACCGCGCCGCCCTCTACCGGGCCATGACCGATGACTTCCGCCGTTTCGTGCGGGTCGAGGACGCCATCTACGAGAGCGCCGAACTGGTACCGGGGCTGGTCCCGTCCCGTGCCCTGGTGGCCGAGGACGAGCCGCGACTGCTCAAGCACAAGGAGGGCTGGGAGTACGACCAGGGCGTGCTGTTGTCGTCGTTGTTCGACTGGGAGCCCTCCGGCCGGCACCTGCTGCACGCCATGCTGCTGCCCACCGCCGACGCCCTGGCCCGCCTCGACGCCCACCTCGCCACCGGCCTCACCGTGCTCGACAAGGCCACCGTCGAACGTCGCGGCCGGGCCTCGGTGGTGACCCTGCGCAACGAACGGTTCCTCAACGCCGAGGACGACACCACCGTTCCCTCGGTCGAGACCGCCATCGACCTGGCCCTGCTCGACCCGGCCACGGAGATCTGCGTGCTGCAGGGCACCGCCATCGACCACCCCAAGTACGCCGGTAGGCGGGTGTTCTGCAGCGGGGTCAACCTGACCCACGTGTACCACGGGCAGCTGTCCTACATCTGGTACCTCAAGAAGGATCTCGGCTTCACCAACAAGTTGCTCTACGGCCTCGCCAAGCCCGACCAGGACCCCGAGTCCTTCGACGGGGCGATCGAGAAGGCCTGGATCGCGGTCATCGAGAGCTTCGCCATCGGTGGGGGCTGCCAGTACACCCTGGTCTGCGACTTCGTGCTCGCCGCCGACGATGCCTACTTCACCCTGCCCGCCCGCAAGGAGGGGATCGTCCCCGGCTTCGGGAACCTGCGCCTGCCCCGCCAGGTGGGCGAACGGCTGGCCCGCCAGATGATCATGTTCGAGCGCCGGGTCGAGTGCGACAGCCCGGCCGGGTCGCTCATCGTCGACCGGGTGGTGCCAGCGGCGGACATCCCCGCCGCCATCGAGGAGACCGTCGAGTTCCTCACCGGCTCCGGGGTGGTCAGCACGGCGTCGAACCGGCGCAACCTCCGGGTGGCCACCGAGCCGCTCGACCTCAACCGCCGTTACGCCGCCACCTACGCCGAGGAACAGGCCCGCTGCCACTTCTCGCCGGCGTTGATCGACAACCTCGAGAAGTTCTGGAACGCCGACCAGCGCCGGCCCTGAGCACCCCGGCCCGGGGTCAGAGGCGTGCCGTCGGACCGGGTGCCGTCGGACCGGGTGCCGTCGGACCGGGGGTCACCCGGCTGCGGGCGGGCCGGCGGTTGGTGAGCCGGTACAGCGTGGCCCACGCCACCGCCACGATCGCGGCCACCGCGGTGACGCGATAGATCAGGGTGCTCCGGTCGCTGCCGGCGAAGGCGGCGTGCATGCTGGTGAGCCAGAACACGGCGTAACTGCTCAGGTGCACGACCCGCCAGGCGGACCGCGGCAGCCGGCGCATGGCCAGCGAGGTGACCTGCACCGCCGCCAGCAGCCACGCCGCCACCACGCCGTAGGCGACCGCGCCCGGCTTCCAGTCCGAGGCCAGGGGCACTGCGAGATCGACGACGTCGAACTCGACATAGCTGTCGGCGACCAACGCCGTCAGGTGCAACGCCACGAACATGACCGTCAGCCCCCCGAGCCAGGTGTGCAGATCACGCAGCCACGCCGGTCGACGACGGCTCGGGAACGCCCGGGTCGACAGCACCACCCCCCAGATCACCGACGCGGTCAGCATCAACCAGGCCACCATCCCTGACGAACGGGCCAGGTACCACCACAGCTGCGGGTTCATCACGACCCGTAACGAGCGCTAGGGGGACGACAGGGGCCGGCCGCAGACGGGTCCAGGCCCAGCGCCGCGGCGAGATCCTCGGTGGCGAGCGGCGCGCCCCCGCCGGCAGGAAAGGCCAGGCCGGTGAGACCGTGGCCCCGCAGGTGGTCGAGCGCGCCCACCCGCCCCAGCGACAGGGCTGCGGTGGCGTGGGCCTCGGCCTGCCAACCAGTCGGTGCGATCACCGTCACCGCCGCCAGATCGGTGTCCGACGGGAGGCCCGTGACGGGGTCGATCTGGTGGTGACGGGCCGCTCCCGCCTGCACCCACCGACGGGACCGGGTACTGGAGGTGGCCACCCCACCACCGTCGACCAGCAACGCGATCGCGGAACCGTCGGAACCGTTCGGGCGGCCGGGTAGGCCCGGCAGGCCCGGCGGGCCCGGGGCGAGAAACGGGTCTTCCACCACGATCGTCCAACCCCCGGCCGAGGGCGCTGCACCGCCCACCGACAGGTCACCACCGATACCCACCAGCACCCCGCCACACCCGGCGTCGAGCAGCCGGCGCACCACCAGGTCCGCGGCGAGGCCCTTGCCGATTCCGCCGGCATCGAGGGCCACACCCTGCGGCAGCCGGGCGGACCCGACCGCCTCGTCGAGCTGCAGCGCCGCAGGCCACCCACCATCGCCGATGGCGACCGGGGCGAGCGGCGCACCGGGCCGGGCCGACCGGGCCGATGGAGGCAGCGCGGTGCGACGGTTCGGATCGTGCAGGCTGGCGTCGTACCCGATCGCCACCAGATCGGGCAGGACCGCAGGCTCGAAGCGACCCGCCGTCATCCTCCAGGCCTCGGCCATGGTCGCCAACAACACCATCGTGCAGCGGTCGACGGCCACCGGCCGGCCCTCGGCACGGTTGAGCCGGCTCAGGTCGCTGTCGGCCAGGAAGCGGCTCCAGTGACGCTCGAGCCGGTCGAGTTCGGCGACCGCATCGTCGAGCGTTCGCTGTGCCGGGCCGGGCGGGTCGACCACGATCAGGTGCAGCTCGCTGCCCATCACCCGGCCCCGATGTTCCACGACCGCCATCGTCGGTACCGGGCTCAACGACTGCCGTTGGTCCGCGCCCGCGGCGCAGCGGTTGCGGGAGCGGTGCCGGGCGCCGCTGCCGGCCCCGGCGCGGCGGCCACCTGGGACGCTGCCGGTTCGGCCGCGACGCGGACCACGGGCTGCGCGGTCAGCGCAATCGGCGGGGCCACCGTCGTGGCCGGGGACGCCGTCGCCATCGAGGTTGCGACAGCCCCGCCGACCGAACCGGCAGCCGCCGGGGCCGAGCCGACCACGACCGGACCCGCTGCAACGGCCGGACCCGTCGGAGCCACCTCGACCGTCTCGGTGTCCTGGCGGTTGAGCAAGCCCATGACCGCCACCGAACCGAGCATGGCGGCCATCCCGAACCCGGTCGCCACGATGCGGCCACCCTCTGCGGGGTGGGGGCGCCCGCGACGCACCGGCCGGGATCCCGGCGGACGGGGTCGTGCCGACCGCACCGACGACGGGCCGCCGCTGCCGATGGAGACGTCAGTCATCGTCATCGCCCCCTTCGAACCGGCCGCTCCCGCTGCTCCCACTCCCCCGGCTCCCACTCCCATTCCTGTTGCTGACGCTGACGCTGCTGCGGTCGTCACCGCCCTCGTCGTCGTCGTCATCGGAGGGGAACGATGTCGAGGCCGCAGCAGCCGCGGAGGAAACAGCGGACACGGAGGAAACGGGGACCGGTCCGACTGCGGCGCGACCCGATGACCCGGTCGCCGAGGACCCGAGCTCGCTCACCGTGGCGCTCACCGTGCCGTCGGGCGTCGCCGAGGCGACGAACTCGAGGGTCCGCACGCCGTCGGTGAAGGTGATCACCAGCACCGTCGCACTCGACTGGCCGGCGGTCCAACGCCACCCGGAGGCCGGTGTCACCGACTCGAGCCGCAGTCCGGCCGTCGAGCCGCTCACCGTGACGGTGCCTGCGGCGTCCACGGCGAACTGGCGGGCCCCACCACCGGGAGGGACCGCCGCAGACGTGCCCGCCGGGGACGCACCGGTAGCCGTCGCCGCCCCGCCCGCTCCGGTGAGTTCGCCTGCTGCGGAGAGCTTGCCGGTCGGGGTGTCCGCAGCGCTGCCGAGGATCCCGACGTTGGCGCCGACCGCCGCCGCTCCGGCGAGCACCACGACGACCACACTGGCCGCGGTGAGCCACCTCGTCCGTCGGAGCCGACCCGAGGACGGTGCCCCACCTGCGCTGCCCGCTCCACCTGTCATGGATCCAACGGTAGGGGCACGCTCACCAGGGTGACGTGTGCAACAGGCAAGGAATTGGCAAAGGCTCACCGGCGATGCCGGACCGGGCCGATCGGTCGTGGGAGGCTGGTCCGGTGCGACTGCTGCTCGTCGAGGACGATCCGTCCATCTCCGTGCCGCTGCGGGCCGGCCTCGAGCGCGAAGGCTTCACCGTCGAGGTGGTGGCGACCGGCGCCGCGGCCCTCGCCGCTGCACCGGCCGACCTCGTCCTGCTCGACCTGGGGTTGCCCGACATCGAGGGCCCGGTGGTGTGCCGTCGCCTCCGCGAGGCGGGACCGACCCCGATCATCGTGGTCACCGCACGGGGCGACGAGTTCGACCGGGTGATGCTGCTCGAACTCGGGGCGGACGACTACGTGGTCAAGCCGTTCGGCTTCCGCGAGCTCGTGGCGCGCATCCGGGCGGTGCTGCGCCGCAGCATCACGGCCGAGCGCGGCGGTTCCACCGACATCATCGAGATCGGCGGGCTGCACATCGACCGGCGGGTCCATCGGGTGCACTTCGACGGCGCCGCGGTGACGTTGACCCCCAAGGAGTACGACCTGCTGCTCTACCTCGCTGCCGACCCCGGCACCGTCCGCAGCCGGGACCAGCTCATGCGTGAGGTGTGGGACGAGCACTGGTGGGGTTCGACCAAGACCCTCGACGTGCACGTCGCCTCGTTGCGCAAGAAGCTGCGCCCGGAGCTCATCGAGACCGTGCGCTCGGTGGGGTATCGCCTCGCCCCCGAAGCGACCCAGCCACGGTGACCCGACGACTGCTGCTGAGCTATCTCACCGTCACCGCAGCGGTCCTGCTGCTGCTGGAGATACCGCTCGGTCTGTTCTACGCCGACCGCGAGGTCGAGCGCCGCACCGCCGAACTGGACCGCGACGCCGGCGTGATCGCCACCATCTACGAGGACGCCCTCGAACGTGGGGCCGCGCTGGTCGCCGAGCCGGCCGAACGCTACGAGCAGCGGACCGGGGTCCGCGTCGTCGTGGTCGACCGGGATGGCATCTCCCGGGTCGACACCGCCCAGCCCACCCCGCGCGACTTCTCCACCCGGCCGGAGATCGCCGTCGCACTCGGCGGTGACCGCACGGCGGGGACCCGGCCCTCGGAGACGTTGGGAACCGACCTGCTGTACGTGGCCGTGCCGTCGGCCTCCGGAGGCGTGGTCCACGGCGCGGTGCGCCTCACCCTCGACACCGCCGGGACCGATGCCCAGATCCGCCGGTTCCAGGCCGGTCTGGTGGCCGTGGCAGTGGTGGTGCTGGCCACCATGGCGCTGATCGGCTGGGTACTGGCCCGTAGCGTGACCCGGCCGGTACGACAGTTGCAGCGGGCGGCCGAGCGCTTTGCCTCGGGCGATCTGCGCCGGGACGATGACGTGACGGTGGGCGGGCCGCCCGAGCTGCAGGCACTCGCCGCCACCCTGACCACGATGGCCACCCGCCTGGCACTGGTCCTCGAGGAGCAACGGTCCTTCGTCGCCGACGCCTCACACCAGCTACGCACCCCGCTGACCGCGCTCCGGCTACGCCTGGAGAACCTGCAGTCCACCGTGCCCGAGGCCGGTGCGGCCGAGCTCGACGCCGCCATCGACGAGACCGACCGGTTGGGCCGGCTGGTCGGCGATCTCCTGCAGTTGGCCCGAACAGACCAGCTCCCCGAACCGGTCGTGGCCGACCTGGCGGCGATCGCCGGCGAGCGGGCGGACACGTGGAGCGCCGTGGCCGACGCCGCAGCGGTGACCCTCGGGTGGCGGCCACCCGCGCCGGGCGAGCGGACCGTGGTGCAGGCGGTCGCCGGGGCCGTCGAGCAGATCCTCGACAACGTGATCGACAACGCAGTCGCCGCATCGGGCCACGGCGGCACCGTCACGGTCACCGTGCGTGTGGTGCCCGGTCCGCGACCGGTCGAACTGGCCGTCATCGATCACGGTCCCGGCCTGTCCGACGACGACAAGCTGCGCGCCCTACGGCGTTTCTGGCGCAACGACGCCGGTCGCGACGGTACCGGCCTGGGTCTGCCCATCGCCGTCGCCCTGGCCGAGGCATCGGGCGCCACCCTGCGGCTCGCGGACACCCCCGGCGGGGGCCTGACCGTCGTCGTGGCCTTCGCCGCGGCGCGCTGACCGGACCCGCCCGAACAAGGGCTCACGGCCCGATCGGACCCGGCCCGATCGGCAGCGGCCCGGTCAGCCGGTGGTCCCCTACTCGGCCGTGGTCGTGGTCTCGCCGCCGCCCGGCTCCTCCTCCGACGGGTCGACCGTGGTGGTGGTCGAACCCGGGGCGGTGACGGCGGTGGTGGAGGTGCTCCCCGACGGCACGCGCACCGTGGTGGTGGTCGCCAGGACCGTGGTCGTGGTCGGCGCCGGGACCGTGGTCGAGGTGGTGGTCGTCGTGATCGACTCCACCAGACGGGCACTGATCGAACCGCTCACCGTGGTCGAGAAGGTCATCTCGACGTAGCGGGGCCCGTTGACGAAGCGCACCACCATCGTCCCCGGTGCGTTCTGGGTGCGGGTCCAGGTCCAGCCGTCGGCCGGCTCCACCGCGTGCAGTTCGACCCCCCACGCCGAGCCGCTGACGGTGATGGTGCCGGCGATCCCGGCACGGAACTGCATGGCTCCGCCGGGCAACGAGGTCGCGGTGTTCTCCTCACCGGACACGGTGGAGGTCGTCACGCCCGGCGGGACGCTCACCTTCACCACCTGTGCGGCCGGCAGGGTCACCCCGCTCTCGGAGGAACCGCCCCCGGAGCCGGCACCGATCGAGCTGCCGAGGTCGCAACCGGCCAGTGCTGCGGAGGCGCACAACGTCACCAAGGCCGCGGCGAACAGCTGCCGGCGGCCGCGGCGCACACGACAGGAGGCGGCGGACATGGTTCCACGGTACGGACCCCTCCCTGCGGAACGGTCCAGGTCAAGGCCCCGACGGGCCGAAATCCCACCGATCGGGGATGGATCGGCGTCGACCTGGCAACATGCGGAGCATGGAACTGAGGAACACGCGCTACGAGATCGACGAGTGGGGGGTGGCCACGGTGTGGCTGCACCGCCCCGAACGGGCCAACGCGTGGACCGGGCACCTGCACCGCGAGTTCCGCTGGATCTTCAGCCAGCTCGAGGCCGACCCCGGGGTCCGCGTCGCGGTGGTCACCGGGACCGGGGCCCACTTCAGCGTCGGAGCCGATTCCGGGGCCCTCGATGTCGGCGTCAAGCGCGGCTACTACGACCCGGGCCTCGGTGAGGGCACCGCCAACCCCGGCTACGGCGTGCGCGACGACTTCGATCACGACCTGGCCTGGCAGTGGGCCCTGCGCTTCCCGGTCATCGCTGCGGTCAACGGTGGCTGCGCCGGGGTCGCGTTCTCGCTGGCCTGCTTCTGCGACCTGCGTTTCGGCTACGCCGACGCCAAGATCACCACCGCCGCCCCCAAACTCGGCCTGCCCGCCGAGTACGGCCTGTCGTGGATCCTGCCCCGCCTCGTCGGGGTGACCGCCGCTGCGGACCTGCTGCTGTCGGGGCGCACCTTCACCGCAGCGACCGCCCCATCGGGGCTGTTCAACGCGGTCTACCCCAGCCGCGAGGAGCTGCTCGAGGCGGTCGGCGTCTACGCCCGGAACCTCGCGACCAACGTCGGCCCCTCCGCCGTGGCCCAGACCAAGGAGCAGCTGTACCGCGACCTGCTCTGCTTCGACGTCGGCGAGTCGATCGAGGACTCCAAGCGCCGCATCAACGACGCCATGGCCACCGACGAGTACCGCGAGGGCGTGGCAGCGTTCCAGGAGCGCCGCCCGCCGCGGTTCCCGACGCCAGGCGCACCGACACCCGGCTGAGCACGCACGCCGGGCCGACGGGCGCGCGTGCGGCGCCGGTCAGGGCCGGGCCGCGGGGTCGACCCGCTCGACCAGCCAGGTCGCCAGCGCCGCGTTGACCTCGAAGGGCTTCTCCTGGGCCATCCAGTGGCCGCAGTCGAACACCCGCTCCACCAGGTCCGTGCAGTGCCGGCGCATCGGTTCGGCCAGCGACGACTCGAGGGTCTCGCACGTGTAGTCGTAGCGGGCGTGCAGGAACAGCACCGGCAGGTCGAGGACGCCGCCGTTGACCGCCTCGGCGGCGTAGGCCTCGTTGTCGTCGTGGTTGACGTACCAGGCGTTCGGCCCGGCGAACCCGTTGCGCTGCAGGGCCGCGCTGTAGGCCGCCAGCTCGGCGTCGGTGACCACGTCGTGGTCGGCCCGGATGTCGGGGGCCGACGCCGCCCCACCGAACCAGCCCCCGGCCGCCCGCACCGACGCGGTCACCGACGGCTTGCCCGCACCGGCCGGGTTCCCCTTGCGGAACAGCGCCTTGACGGTGTTGTAGGGGTTGGCGTCCATCACCGCTGTGGCCTGCTCGAAGTCCTCCACGTAATGGACCTGATAGTCCCACTGGCCGTAGGGGTACTGCTCGGCCGGGTACAGCCGTCGGTCCACGAGCGACACCGTGTGCGCGAAGCCTCGCTCGAGGGTCCAGTACGGCACGCACAGGTTGGCCACCGCCCAGCACCGATCGGGATGGTGGCTGGCGAGGTTCCACACCACCGGGCTGCCCCAGTCGTGGCCCACCCACACCGCCCGCTCGTGGCCGAGCGCGTCGAGCAGCTCGATCATGTCGGCGACGATGTGCCGTTGGGCGTAGGCGTCGTGAGCGGCATGGACGCCGGAACGGCCGTAACCGCGCATGTCCGGGGCGACGACCCGGAATCCCATCCCGGCGAACACCGGCATCTGGTGCCGCCAGCTGATGGCCAGCTCGGGCCAGCCGTGCACGAAGACCAGCGGCGGGCCGTCGACCGGACCCGCCGCGAGATACGCCGTGGTATGGCGCGGGGTGCGGACGGTGTGTTCGGTGATCTCGACGGCGACCATGGTGCGCTCCTGTTCCGTCTGGTCTGCGAGTCCGGCTGTTCCGGGGGCTCGTGCGGTGCGTGCTGTGCGTGCGGTGCGTGCGGTGCGTGCGGTGCGTGCGGTGGCCGCTTGCCCGGCCGGCACGGTCCGTTCAGCCGGCCCGACCGGTCCGGATCTGCTGCAGCACCGCCACCACCTCGGCTGCGGCACGGTTGATCATGTCCGACAACCCGGGCGGGAACGTGGTGGTGTCGATCATGGCGTCGGCCGTCAGCGACCAACGACGGCGATGGTCGATGAGCACGCCCCGCACTGCGCCGCTGGTCGGGTCGACGTCGCAGTCCTCGACCTCGAGCCCGTCGTAGACGGTGACGTTGAAGTCGGCGATGCTGTGCTGCTTGAGCACCTCCTCGAACACCCGCGGCGACAACGTCGGCGGGTCGACGACCGCCAGGTACGGCCGCAGCACGTCGAGCACCCCGTGGGGGGTGAGCGCCGCCACCGCGTCGCCGTCGAGCGCGACCGGGAAGTCGGGGTCGGGCCCCGCTCCCGCCACGTGGCCGACCACCAGGCTGGGCAGGCTGTAACCGCTGGCGATCTCGGCTGCGGCCAGCGCCCCGGGGCCGCCGCCGACGATGAGGAGCGGGGTGTCGACCACCATGACGGTCAGAACACCGCGATGGGGTTGGTGGGGCTGCCGGTCACGCCCTGGAAGCGGATGGGGGCCAGGGCGAACTGGAACTCCCAGCGGCCGAGCTTGGCGCAGGTGTCGGCGAGGTCCTCGAGCTGGCAGTTGTCGATCAGCCACAGGCCCATCGCCACGATGCCGACCATGTGGATCGGCATGTGCACGGTCCGGTAGCCGGCCGGGCTGCAGTCCTGGGCGACGTCGGAACCGATCATGGCGATACCGCGCTCGTGCAGCCACGGCAGGCAAGCCGCCTGGAAGCCCGAGCGGGGCTTGTTCGGGTTGTAGTCGCGCTTCTGCTCGCGGCGGGCGCGGCCCTCGCCGGTGCGCATCAGCAGCACGTCGCCCGGTTCGAGCCGGACGCCGGCGGCTTCCTCGGCGGCCTCGAGGTCCTCGGGGTACACCTGGTCGTCGGCCTCGAGCACGTCGACGCCGCGCAGGCGGGCGATGTCGAGCAGCACGCCCCGGGTGATGACCCCGTCGGACACCGCCAGCACGTCGTGCTTGAGCGCACCCTGACGGTCCGAGACCAGCGACGCCGGGGCACCGTTGTACATCTTGCCGTCCCAGAACAGGTGGGCCAGCGAGTCGAGGTGGGTGACGTCGTAGCCGTGGAAGACCATGCCGATGAACTCCTGCGCACCACCGGCACGCCCCTGGCCCATCAGGCCACGGCGACCCTCGTCGTCGAGGCCGAGCCCGGTCGAGAGCATGTAGCGCTGCGACTCGACCGTGGCGCCGGGCTGTTGGCCGGTGCGGATGTCCCAACTGCAGGACACCGAGATGCCCTCCTGCACCAGCTTGGCCGCGGACACCCGCTTGGCCGGGGTGAGGTGGTTGAGGGTGCCGAGACGGTCGTCGTCCCCCCAGCGACCCCAGTTCGACAGATCGTCGAACCAGGACAGCACCTGCTCTTCTGACGGCGGCGTCGGCATCGTGTTCCCCCTACGGTCGTTCCCCGGCCTCGAACCCGGCAGCTGCGGGCTGCGGGCAGCGACACGCTAGGCCCTACGAGGGCGCTCGGCCATCGCAACGACGGGGCGGCCACTACCGTGTTGCGCGATGACCGTCGCAGCCCGGCCCGGCTCCTCGTTCGACACCGACGTCGCCGTCGTCGGCAGCGGCTTCGGCGGCTCGACCACGGCGATGCGCCTGACCGAGAAGGGCTACCGCGTCACCGTGTTCGAGGCCGGCCGCCGGTTCCGCTCCGAGGACTACCCGACGACCAACTGGCAGCTGCGCCGGTTCCTGTACGCCCCCCGGATCGGGCTGCGGGGCATCCAGCGCATGACCCTGCTCCGTAACGTGCTGGTGCTGTCGGGCGCGGGCGTGGGCGGCGGCTCGCTGGTCTACGCCAACACCCTGTACGAGCCGTTGGCCGGGTTCTGGCAGGACCCCCAGTGGGCTGCCATCACCGACTGGGCGGACGAGCTGGCCCCTCATTACGACCAGGCCCGCCGCATGCTGGGCGCGGCGCGCGCCCCGGACGACACCGCCTCCGACGACGTGATGCGGGCCGTGGCCGACCGGATGGGCGTTCGCGACACCTACCGGGCCACCGATGTCGCGGTGTTCCTCGGCCGGCCGGGACAGGAGGTCGCCGACCCGTACTTCGGTGGCCTGGGGCCGAGCCGCACGGGGTGCCTGCAATGCGGGGCGTGCATGGTGGGCTGCCGGCACAACGCCAAGAACTCCCTCGACCGCAACTACCTGCACCTGGCCGAGTCCCACGGCGCTCGGGTCGAACCCGAGCGCGAGGTGGTCGACCTCGTCCCGCTGCCCGGTGGCGGCTACGAGGTGGTCACCGAACGCAGCGGCGCGTGGCTACGCAAGCAGCGGCGCTCGATCACGGCCGAGCAGGTGGTGGTCAGCGCCGGGGTGTTGGGCACGATGCGGCTGCTGGCGTCGCTGAAGGAACGCGGCCGCCTGCCCGGTCTGAGCGACCGGCTGGGGGTGCGGGTGCGGACCAACTCCGAGGCCATCCTCGGGGCCCAGACCAACGGTCCGGTGCGCACCGACTACTCACGGGGCCTGGCGATCACCTCGTCGATCCATCCCGACGAGCGGACCCACATCGAGCCGGTGCGTTACCCGCGCCGGTCCAACGCCATCGGGCTGTTGTCGACGGTCCTCGTCGACGGCGGCGGACGGCTGCCGCGCCCGGTGCGCTTCGTCGCACAGGTGGCGCGTCATCCGGTGGCCTTCGCGCGCAGCCTCTCGGTCCGCCGCTGGTCGGAACGGACACTGATCCTGCTGGTGATGCAGAGCCACGACAACAGCCTGACCCTGCGCTGGCGGGCCCGACGCAACGGCCGGGTGCGGCTCACCAGCGAACAGGGCGAGGGTGCCCCGAACCCGTCGTACCTACCGGTGGCCAACGAGGCCGCTCGCCTGGCGGCTGACATCATGGGCGGGGTCCCGGCGAGCTCGATCAACGAGGTGCTGCTCGACGTACCGGCCACCGCGCACATCCTCGGCGGGGCGTGCATCGGCGACTCGCCCCAGACCGGCGTCGTGGACCCGTACCAACGGGTCTTCGGCTGCCCCGGTCTGCACGTGGCCGATGCGTCGACCATCAGCGCCAACCTCGGGGTGAACCCGTCGCTGACCATCACCGCGCAGACCGAACGGGCCATGTCGCTGTGGCCGCAACGGGGCGAGCCCGACCAGCGACCGCCGTTGGGGGCGCCCTATCGCCGGGTGGCGCCGATCCGCCCGGCCGACCCGATCGTGCCCGGCGACGCCCCCGCCGCGCTGCACTGGTAGGCCCGACTGCCGATCATCCGGTAACCGGGCCCGTTGCAGCGAATCGACGGCGAATCGGCCCGACGGCGAATCGGCCCGACGGCGAATCGGCCCGACGGCGAATCGGCCCGACGGCGAATCGACGGCGAATCGGGCCGGCGACCCGGCGGGCCGGATCAGCTCTGCAGCGGGAGGACCGTGTCGGCCAGCCAGGCCAGCTCGGCGTCCCAGCCCTGCTCGAGCCGGACCGGGCGCAGCACGAACTTCGACAGGCCGGCGTCCCGGTGGCGTTCGAGCAGCTCGACCAGCTCGCCGGCGCCGACGGGCAGGATGTCGCGTACGGGCGGGTCACCGGCGAGCGGGGCGGCACCGGGACGGCGCAGCACGGCAGCCACGGCCCGCTCGTCGAGCGGCTCACGGGAGTACGGGATCGAGATCCCGAAGTGCTCCGGGTCCATCACCCGACCGGCGGCCGCGGCCGCCTCCTCGATGACCAGGCGACCGGCCTCGGCCTGTTCGGGCGTGGCCCGTGCCGTCAACCACCCGTCGGCGAGCCGGCCCACCCGCCGCAACGCCTTGGGCCCGATCCCGCCGAGCCAGATCTCCAGCGGGTCCTGGAGCGGGGTGGGGTCGATGGCGATCCCGCTGATGGCGAAGCGTGCGGAATGGTGCTCGACGCGCTCGCCGGCCCACCAGCGTCGGCACAACCCGATGACCTCGTCGATGCGCCCGCCGCGATCCTCGCCGACGGTGGCGAGGGCCTCGCGCTCGGCCGGGCTTTCCTGGCCGGGCACGAAGGACAGCAACAGCCGGCCGCCGGAGAGCCGGTCGAGCTGGGCGAGCTCCTTGGCCAGCATCAACGGGTTCCGGCCGGGTACCACCACGTTGGCCCCCAGCTTGAGACGTTCGGTGCGACCCGCTGCCAGGGCCAGCCCGACCAGGGGGTCGACCACGTTGCCCAGCGGCACGTCCGACAGCCACACCGTGTCGAACCCGTGCTGTTCGAGCCCGTCGACGAACCGGCAGTAGGCGCTGCGGTCGACCATCGAGGCGCCCGGCGCCAGGGCGATCCGGACCTTCATGCTGCACCCACGCAGGCTCCACCCATGTTCATGCCCGCATCCTCCCCCACACCGGCAGGTCACCGGCAATCCCCTTGCCGTCGGCCCTCGACCCCTCTATATTTCCGACCAAAGCGATCGGCTTTATCGAGATTACTCCCGGGACGTGGCCACCGAGCCCGGCCCGCCGGCGGCGAGCGGGCCGGACCCCCACCCCGAGCAGGACGACGATGCCACCCACCACACCCGGCACCCCCACCGAGCGCCTCTGGCCCGCCGAACGCGGCCTCCCCGTTGCCGGCTATCTGCCGCAGCTCGCCCTGGCCGACCTGCTGCTCGGCGGCGCACTCGGCCTGGTGCTGGCGGCGGCGCTGTGGTGGACCGGCCACCCCGTCATCGGCGCCGCCCTGGTCCTGCTCACCGTGGCCGCTGTGTCGGTGGGCTCCTACCAGACCGTCGAGGAGACCTGGGTCGGCGACGACTGGCTGTCCAACCGCTTCCTGGGCCGCCCGGTCGTGCTCGACGCAGACGACGTGGTCCGCATCGACCTGCCCTGCTCCTCGGTCGGCCTGGACTACCTGGTGTTCCGCGGTGCCGGCCGGACCGCCCGCGTCGACCTCGGTGAACTGTTCCGACGCGACGCCCTGGGCCGAGCGGTGCTCGCGTTGTCCGAGCGCGCGGTGCGGGCCGGTGCCGAGATCACCCCGGGGGCCAGCGACGTCCTGGCCTCGCTGCGCCGGCACCTCGACTGACCGGACCCCGGCCCGACACCCACCGGCCCGACCACACCGGCCCGACACCCACCGGCCCGACCACACCGGCCCGACCACACCGATTTCCCCAGACGAACAGGACTGCAGCCATGAGCACCGAAGGATCGGGCACCCTGACCACCCGACAGGCCGGGACGACCTCGCCGCTGACCTCCTGGATGACCTTCCCCGACCCGGTCAACGAGGTCGCGGCCCGCTGCGTCGCCGGTGGCGTGGCCGTCACCGCGGCGGTGGCGGTCGTCGCCGGGCTGCCGTGGCTGGCCGTCCCCCTGGCCTACGGCTTCGTCGCCCGGGTCCTCGCCGGGCCGCGGTTCAGCCCGTGGGCCCGCATCGTCACCGAGGTGATCGTTCCCCGGCTCGGCATGGCCGAACGGCCGGTGTCGGGCTCCCCGAAGCGCTTCGCCCAGGGCATCGGCGCGGTGCTCACCACGATCGCCGCCGTCGCCTACCTGGCCTTCGGCGCGACGACCGTGACGCTGGTCCTGCTGGCCATGGTGGCCGTCGCGGCCACGCTCGAGGCGGTCTTCGCCTTCTGCATCGGCTGCAAGCTGTTCGCTGCGCTGATCCGGGCCCACGTGCTGCCCGAGCGGGTGTGCGTGGCCTGCTCCGACCTCACCCTGCGGGCCCCCCGCCGCTGAGCCCCGGCCGGGTCGGGCACCCCGGAGGGAGCCTCAGTTCCGGCGCAGGCCGCTGAAGACCTCGAACCCGTCGAGGTAGCCGGGTTCGGCCAGTTCGGCACGCGGCAACCAGCGGGCCAACTCGGTGCGGATCGGTTCGACGTCGGTGGCGATCGAGAACCCGGGCAGCCAGTTGTCGTGGTGGGACAGGATCACCCGGGCCGGCTTCAGCAGCGCCGCCTGGCGGGCCACGAACTGGGCGAGGGAACCCTGGATCGGTTCCCCGTCGACGTTGCCACGCCCGGCCGCGGCGATGATCGCCACGTCGGGCCGCAGGTCCGCCACGATCCCCGACCAGTGCCCCGAGGTGTCCTGGTACAGCAGCGAGCCCTCGGGGGTGTCGAACAGGAACACCAGGGTGTGGCCGTCCCCGCGGGGGCCCTGAGCCGATGCCCGCAGGTGGTTCCGGGTGTCCTCGCCGAGGGTGGCGATGTAGGAGAACAACTCGGCCAGGCGGTCCTGACGTTCCTGGTGGGTGACGAAGAGGTCACCGAGGCACACCTCGTCGGCAGGGTGCATCCCCTGGTGGGACCACACGCAGGAGTGCAGGCTCGGGTACACCGACACGAACACGTCGGGTGCCAGCTCGATGCGCTCACCCCCGGCGACGGGCATCAGCTGGGCCAGCGGCACCCCGGCGGCCTCCATGACCCGCACCGTCTCGTGCGAGCCGATGATGGTGGCCCCGGTGCGCGCCGCGATGCGCTCGGCCCCCCACAGATGGTCGAAGTGGGAATGCCCGACCACGATCCAGTCGGCACGGTCGATGTCCTCGGCCCGCACCGGGGGGTTCGGGCCCGCGGCATCCGGCACCCGGTCGATGTAGGCGTCGAGGAACACCACCACGTCGCCGATGCTCAGCCGATAGGTGGCGCAGCCGTACCAGTCCAGTGTCGCGGTCATGCCCGGACCCTACCCATCGCGTCCCTGCCACGTCCCCACCACGCCGGCGCACGGCCCGGGTCACCACCGCAGCGACGTGAACCGGTAGGGGCGGTGCCGCCGGTGGCGTTGTGCGATAGTCACCTCACCGGGCCGGTCGGGACCCGGATCCGGTTGGACGGAACGAAGGGGCGGGGACGTCGTGAAGGTTGACGGAGGGCCCGGAACCAAGGCCCCGATCGAGGCCGTCGCCCCGGCGTCGGCCGCAGCGGAACGTGACGGCTACGACGGCGTGTTCGTGCCGGAGACGATCCACGACCCCTTCGTGGTGCTCACCCTGGCCGCCGGCGCCACCAGCCGGGTCGAGCTGGGCACCAAGGTGGCGATCGCCTTCGCCCGAAGCCCCATGGCACTGGCCTACACCGCCAACGACCTCCACCAGCTCTCCGGCGGCCGCCTGGTGCTCGGGTTGGGTACCCAGGTGCGGCCCCACATCGTGCGGCGCTTCTCCATGCCGTGGAGCCGGCCGGCCGCCCGGATGCGGGAGTACGTGCTGGCCCTCCGGGCCATCTGGGACCACTGGAACGAGGGCACCCCGCTCGAGTTCCGGGGCGAGTTCACCACCCATACCCTGATGAACCCGTTGTTCTGCCCGCCGCCCAACCCCTACGGCCGCCCGGCGGTGATGCTGGCCGGGGTCGGACCGCGCATGATCGAGGTCGCCGGCGAGGTCGCCGACCGGTTCGCCTGCCACAGCTTCACCAGCCCCGCCTACCTCGCCGAGGTCATCCGGCCGTCCCTGGCCACCGGGGCGCAGCGGGTGGGCCGCGACCCCGCCGAGCTCGAGGTGGCCGTCACCTGCTACATCGCCACCGGGAACACCTCGGCCGAGATCGACGAGGCCGCCGCCGCCATGCGACGCCAGATCGCCTTCTACGGCTCGACCCCGGCCTACACCTCGGTGCTGGACCATCACGGGTTCGGCGGCCTGCACGAGGGCCTGCTTTCCATGTCCCGCCGCGGCGAATGGGACGCCATGGGCGAGCTGATCTCCGACGACGTGCTCGAGACCTACTGCGTGGTGGCCCCGCCCGAGCAGGTCGCCGACGAGATCCTGCGCCGCTACGGCACGCTGGCCGATCGCGTGTCGTTCTACTACCTCGGCGCAGCGGCGATCGACTGGAAGCCCGTCGTCGCCGCACTCCAGGCAGGCTGAGCACCCGACGCCGGCGCGACCGTCCACCCGGCCGGTCCCCGGGCGGACGCACCCGCTAGGTTGCCCAGCCAGCACGACAACGGGGGCACAACGTGAGTTCACCGGCGCGCCACGAGCGCATCGTCGACGAAGCCGACGCCGCGACATGGATCACCGACGGGATGACCATCGCCATCGGCGAGCCGGCCCCCATGGCCATGATCCGCCAGATCATCCGCCGCGGCGTGAAGGACCTCACCGTCGTCGGCAGTGGCCTGGCCCTCGACCTGCTCATCGCCGCCGGCTGTGTGCGGCGGACCATGGCCTACTACGTGGGCGGCGGCTTCGGTGGTGCGGTGGCGCCGTCGTTCCGCCGGGCCGCCGAAGCAGGCGAGATCGAGGTCTGGGAGTGCGAGGAGGGCATCCTCACCACCGGCCTGCGGGCCGGGGCCCAGGGTCTGCCGTTCCTGCCCTGGCGCGGCGGCGTGGGGACCTCGCTGCCCGAGGTGAACCCCGACCTCAAGGTCATCACCGACCCCATCAAGGGCGAGACCCTCATCGCCGTGCCGGCCATCGAGCCCGACGTGGCCATCCTGCACGCCGCGGTGTCCGACGCCTACGGCAACGTGCAGCACTGCGGAGGTCCGGGCTGGCTCGACCTGTTCCTGCAACGCGCTGCCGACCGCGTCATCGTGCAGGTCGAGAAGATCATCGCCAACGAGGAGGTCCGTGCCGACCCCTGGGCCACCACCATCGCCGGGGCCGACGCCGTGGTCCGCGCCCCCTACGGTGCGCACCCCTTCTACAGCCGCGGGTACTACGTGCAGGACCGGGCCTTCACCCGGCTCTACGTCGAGGCGGCCACTGCGGCGGCCCAGGCGGGCGACCGCGGACCCCTCGACGCCTTCCTCGCCCGGTACGTCCTCGAGGCGGAGACCCACGGCGACTACCTCGAGCGGGTCGGCGTGAAACAACTCATCGCGCTCCACGAGTACTGAGAGGGCCGGAGATCATGCCCACCGACGAGCCGACCACCGCCGAGCCGACCACCAGCGGCACCGTGACCGGGTTCGACCCGGCGACCGCCACCCGCGAGGAGATCATGGCGACGTTCCTGGCGAACGACCTGCAGGACGGCGAGATCCTGCAGATCGGCGCGGCCATGCCCGTGGGCGAGGTCGCGGTGCGCCTGGCCCATTTCAGCCACGGCCCCAACATGGAGCTGATCTTCATCGGCGCCCGCATGAACGCCGCCCACCTCGACGTGCTGCCCACCCCCGAGTTCGGCTGGGACCGCCGTACGGTGCGCTGGGCCGAGTCCTTCAGCGACACCGGCCACCGCTTCGACCGGGTCAAGGACTGGCACCGCCGGGTGTTCTTCATCGGCGGCGTACAGGTCGACCCCTACGGCAACACCAACCTCATCGGCGTCGGCGAGGACCATCGCCGGCTGCGCTTCCGCGGGCCGGGCTCGGTCGGCACCTCGACGTTGTCGACGCTGGTCGGCCGCTACCACATCGTGTTGAACTCCCACACCGCCCGAACCTTCGTCGAGCGCTGCGACTTCATCAGCGCCTACGGCTGGGGCAGCGGCGGGGCCGACGCCCGCACCAGGCTGGGCATCCCCGGCGGCGGGCCGAGGTACTGCGTGACCCCGTTGTGCGTGATGGACTTCGCGCCCGACACCAAGCGGATGCGCCTGCACTCGTTGCATCCCGGGGTCACCGTCGAGGAGGTCCGGGCCAACACCGGCTTCGCCCTCGACATCCCCGACGACGTGCCGACCACCCCGCGACCCACCGCCGCCCAACTCGAGATCATCCGCACCCGTGCCGACCGGCGCGGCGCGCTCCGGCACTGACCGACCGCGGCCGCGGTCGTGGCCGCGACCGGACCCCCGACCCCCGACGCCCTGCACCTGCAGGGCCGACCCACAGACAGGATCCCCATGGCGAAGGCATTGGTCGTCGGCGGCACCGGGCCGACCGGGCCGTACCTGGTCGCCGGGCTGCGCGAGCGCGGCTACGACGTGACCATCTTCCACCGCGGCACCCACGAGATCCCCGAGATCCCCGCCGACGTCACCCACATCCACGGCGACCCGCACTTCCCCGAGACCATCGAGGCCGCCATCGGCGGGACCACCTGGGACCTCGCCGTGGTCACCTACGGACGGGTACGGCACCTCGCCAACGCCCTGGTCGGCAAGGTGGGCCGGTTCGTGTCGGTCGGCGGCTTCCCGCTGTACAAGGGCTACTGGGACCCCTACGAGCTCAGCCCCCCGGGCATGATCGTGCCGGTTCCCGAGACCGGCACCGTGGCCGGGCCCGACGACAACCGCTTCTCCCACCTCATCCGGGCCACCGAGGAAGCGGTGCTCGACGCCCATCCCGAGGCCGCCCACTTCCGCTACCCCTACGTGTACGGGCCGCACCAGGTCGAGCCCAAGGAATGGTCGATCGTGCGGCGGGTCCTCGACGGACGCCCGTACATGCTGGTGGCCGACGGGGGCCATGCCCTGATCAGCCGGGGCTTCGCCGCCAACCTGGCCCATGCGGTGCTGCTGGCGGTCGACCTGCCGCAGCGGTCCGCCGGGCAGGTCTACAACTGCGCCGACGAGACCCAGTACAGCATGCGACAGTGGATCGAGCTGGTGGCCGAGTCGCTCGGTGCGGAGCTGCCGGTGGTGAGCCTGCCCTACGAGCTCGCCGCCCACGCCGACCCGCTGCTGCTCGAGGGCAAGGGCTTCCATCGCCTGCTGGACCTGCACAAGCTGCGCACCGATCTCGGCTACGAGGACGTGGTGAGCGTGCGCGAAGGGATCCGCATCACCGCCGAGTGGCTGGTGGCCAACCGCCCCGAGCCGGGCGGGCAGCTCGAGCAGGCCATCGCCGACCGCTTCGACTACGCCGCCGAGGACCGCCTGGTCGACGCCTACCGCGCCGCGGTCGACCAGCTCCGTCCGCTCGCACCGACCCGGGCCGAGGGCGGCTATGCCCCCCACGCCTACGCCCATCCCAAGGAAGCGGACCGCGACCGCGACCATCGCAACCGCTGAGCGCGTGACACCCGCCACAGAACGGGTGCCTCCGTTGCGTCATGTGCCAACCTCGGGGGATGTCCTCCCCGGCCACCGCGCCCGTGACCGCCATCCCGATCCCGGCGCGCGCCTGGCGGGCCCTGGCGGTGGGAAGCCTCGGCTTCTCGCTGATGTCGTTCAACACCACCGCCACCAACCTGGCCTTCGGTGACATCTCCGCCGACTTCCCCGGCACCAGCGCCGCCGCCCTGTCGTGGGTGGCCTCGATCTTCTTCATCGGCATGGCCAGCCTGCTGCCCCTGTCGGGACGGCTCGCCGACCGGATGGGCCGACGACGCATCTTCCGGGCCGGGCTGGTCACCTTTGCGGTCGGCTCGGTGCTGTCCGCGGTCGCCCCCAGCGTGCTCGTGCTCATCCTCGCCCGGCTGGTCACCGCAGCCGGCGGCGCGATGATCCTGCCGAGCTCGCTCGCCGTGGTCCTCACCGAGTTCCCCAAGGAGCGGCACTTCAGCGCCGTGGCGTTCTGGAGCGCCACCGGACCGTTGGCCTCGACGTTGGCCCCCGGTCTGTCGGCGTTGATCCTGGCGGCGTTCAGCTGGCGGATCCTGTTCCTGCTCAGCGCCCCCATCGCGCTCCTGGCACTGGCCGGCAGCTTCGGTGCGCTGCGCGAGTCCAAGGCCGAGAACCGCGGCGGTTCGCTCGACCTGCTCGGCGTGGTGCTCGGCACCGGTGCCGTCGCAGCCCTGGTCTTCGGGGCCAGCTTCGGGTCTCAGAAGGGCTGGTCGAGCCCGGCCATCATCGGCGCCTTCCTGGCCTCCGCGGTGCTGTTCCCGGTCTTCGTGCAACGCTGCCGCACCCAGCCGCAACCGCTGCTGAACATCACGGTGTTCACCCGCCCGCCGGTGGCGGTGGCCAACGTGGCGAACTTCCTGCTCAACTTCGCCGGGCTGGCCACCTGGCTGGTGTGGCCGCTGTTCTTCAGCCGGATCTGGGGGTTCACCAAGCTGCAGACCGGCCTGGCGCTGCTGCCCGGGCCGCTCATCAGCGGGTTCGTCACCGCCCTCGGCGGCCGCCTGTCGGAGAAGTTCGGCCACGAACGCATCGTGTCCACCGGCGCGCTGATCGCCACCGTCGCGGTGATCTGGCCCCTGGTGTTCCTGCAGGAGACCCCGCGCTACGTCCTCGTCGCCCCGGCTCTCGGCCTGTTCGGCATGGGCTGGTCGCTCACCCATCCACCGCTCAACAGCGGCGTCGTCAGCCGGGTCGAGCCCGACCTCTACGGCGAGGTGAACGCCTCGTTCAACACGGTGCGCAACATCGCCGGGGCGCTCGGCATCGCCGTGGCGGTGACGATCATCGGCCCGGCCGACCGGCCCGATCCCATCGCCGCCTACCACCGGGTGTTCGTGGTGTTCGCCGTGGCGGTGTTCCTGTGCTGGGCCGTGCTGCGCTTCTGGTACCGCCGGGTCAGCGCCATCCCCCGTACCCACGGCGGGGAGCAAGCCGGCTGACCGGTCGCGGTAGCCTGCGCCGACGCGAAGGACGGTCCGTCACCGGGCCGCACGGACGGGGGTCGGCATGAGCGACGCGGGAGCACCGACGATCGAGGGGATCGACTTCAGCGACCACGAGGGATTCTGGGCACGACCGCTGCCCGAACGCTGGGCCGCCTACGAACGGCTGCGCCGCGAGGCGCCGGTCAGCTTCCACCCCGAGCCGGCCACCGCCCGCTTCGCCGAGGGACCCGGGTTCTTCGCCGTGGTCCGCCACGCCGACGTGCTCGAGGTCAGCCGCCGGCCCGACCTGTTCTCCTCCGCCCAGGGGACCTCCATCCGGGACCTGCCGGTGGAGTACAACGAGTTCTTCGGCTCGATGCTGAACATGGACGATCCCCGTCACGCCCGGCTGCGTGGGCTGGTGTCGGCGGCGTTCACCCCGCGCACCATGGCCCGCATCGAGGCCGACCTGGCGGCGATCGCCTCGGGCCTGGTCGACCGGCTCCTCGAGAGCGGGCCCTGCGACTTCGTGGAGGTCGTGGCGTCGCGGCTGCCGTTGCAGGCCATCTGCATGATGATGGGCATCCCGCCCGAGCACCACGACCTGGTGGTGCGGATGTCCGACATCATCCTCGACCCGGGCTCGACCCCCGCCGGGGTGCCCCGGGGACGTGCCGTGCTCGAGGCGGGCCGGACGCTGGCCGCCATGATGGACGACGTCATCCCCACGCTGCCCGCCGACAGCGACACCCTGCTGGCCGCGCTGGTACGGGCCGAGGTCGACGGCCAGCGGCTGACCCAGCAGGAGATCCAGTCGTTCTTCGTGGTGCTGACCGCGGCCGGCAACGAGACCACCCGCAACGCCAGTACCTGGGGGCTGCGGTTCATGACCGAGTTCCCCGACCAGCGGGCGGCGTGGATGGCCCAGCCCGATGCCGTCGCCCCGACCGCCGTCGAGGAGATCGTGCGCTACGCCAGCCCGGTCATCCAGTTCCGGCGGACGGTCACCCGTGACGGGGTGAGCCTCAGCGGGCACACCTTCGCCGAGGGCGACAAGGTCGTGATGTTCTACGAATCGGCCAACCGTGACCAGACGGTGTTCGCGCAACCCGATGTGTTCGACGTCCGGCGGGAGCCGAACCACCACGTCGGCTTCGGCGGGCCGGGGCCCCACTTCTGCATCGGCGCCCACCTGGCCCGCCGGCAGCTGATGGTGCTGTTCAAGGAGCTGTTCACCCGCGTGCCCACCCTGGTCGCCGACGGCCCGCCCGAGCGCACCGTGTCGAGCCTGCTCAACGGCATCCGCCACCAGCCCTGCACCTGGTGACCCAAGCCTGACCCGCCCGGGCCGAGCCGGCCGCATCCGCCCGGGCCGAGCCGGCCGCATCCGGATCGCCGGGCCCGAACTGACCTGGACATCCGGTTGCGGACCCCGATCGCCCCAGTTTGTAGCGAAATGGTTCGCCTGTCCCGGTGACCCCGAACGACCACCCCTCTGACCAGGACTTTTTCGGCACCGCTCGGTGCGGCCTCGTCCCGACCGAACCATTTCGCTACATCCATGCGCCGGTGCCGTGCCGTCAGCGCTCCACAGGTGCCCGGACGGTGACGTTTGCCTTCGCACGACCCAGCATCGGCGGCCGGCCCCTCCGACCACCCACCGAATCGACGGTTCACCGAATCGACACCGAATCGACACCGAATCGGTGCGACAGCGGCGAATCGGCCGTGCCGACGTCGGATGGCGGCGTCACGCCAGGAGGGCAGCGAGCTCCGACCAGGCGAGCGGAGCTCGGGGCAGGCGGACCACGTCGAACCGGTCGATCAGACCGTCGAGCTCCCCCGGTTCGACGACCTCGCCGTCATCGAGCACCCCGAGGCTCACGGCCAGGGCCGAGAGGATGGTCGCCACCCGTCGGTCCCGTTCGGCTCGCCCGAGCCCCACGGTGAGCTCGGCCAGGGTCACGGCACCGTGGCGCTTGGCCAACCGGGCGCCATCGGGCCCGAGCACCAACGGGACGTGCAGGTACGACGGGGTGGGCAGTCCCAACAGCCGCTGCAGGTGGACCTGGCGGGGGGTGGAGGACAGGAGGTCGTCGCCACGTACCACCTGGGTCACGCCCTGCACGGCGTCGTCGACGACCACGGCGAGGTTGTACGCCGGCACCCCGTCGGAGCGGGCGAGCACCACGTCGTCGACCAGGCCCTCGACCGTACCGACCAGGTCGTCCCGGAAGACGATCCGCTCCCCCTCGGCCCGCAGGCGCAGGGCCGGCCGCCGCCCCGCTGCGGTGCGCTCGGCCCGCTGCCCCGCCGACAGGTCCCGGCACGTGCCCGGATAGGCACCGTCGGCCGCCAGCCCGTGCGGCGCACTCGCCGCCGCCTCGATCTCGGACCGGATCTCCCGCCGGGTGCAGTAACACGGGTAGACCAGACCGGCCTCGTCGAGCCGGGTCAGCGCCGCCCGGTAGCGGTCGAAGCGTTCACTCTGACGGACCACCGGACCGTCCCAGTCGAGACCCAACTGCGTCAGGTCCTCGAGCTGGGCCTGCTCGTGCAACGGCGACGACGTGACGCGATCGAGATCCTCCATCCGCACCAGGAAGCCCCGACCCGAGGACCGGGCGGCGAGCCAGGCAGCGAGGGCGGTACGCAGGTTGCCCAGATGCAGCGGGCCCGTCGGCGAGGGCGCGAAACGACCGGACATCGCGCCATTGTGGTGCCGATGGGTGCCGACAGCACAGCAGGCCGAGCCCTGAACCGGCGGGAACGCCTCGAGGCGATCCTCGAGCGCGACGGCTCGGCCTGTGTGTGGTGCCGGCGACCGTTGGAGGTCGGGTTGGTACGGGCGACCACCGAGCATCTGATCCCCAGGGTCAAGGGTGGCCCGAGCTGGTTCGAGAACGAGGTCGCGGCGTGCCGCCGCTGCAACGGCGAGCGAGGCCATCGCACCCCGGCCGAGTGGCTCGAGGAGTGCGAGCGACGCGGCTGGCAGCCCGACCGTCAGGTCGTGGTGGCTGCGCTGCGGTCCCTCGAGCAGGCCATCGAGGAACGCGGTGGCCGGCGGCGGGCCCGCCCGTACCTCGCCGCCCAGCTCCGCCGGCTCGACCGCGCCTGAGGCCGGACGGGCTGCACCCCGACCGGCAGCCGACATCGTCGCCCGCACGCCGGACGACGGCACGGGAAGGCACACGGCTCGATCACCTCGACGTAGTGTGTCGGCCGATCCTGAAGACGACCGGGCCGGTCGAACCGAGCGGGGCGACACCCGTCACTCGTCACCCGGGAGCCGAGCCCACAACCAGATCGGCGACCACATGCTCCAGCGCTCCGGACCGCCCCTGGGACAGGAAGAGACATGACGCGCCAGACCGCCATCGACCTCGTGAGCCGCTACTACCGCGCCTTCAATGCGGGCGATCCGCACGGCATGCTCGACTGCGTGAGCGACGATGTGGAGCATCGCGTCAACGAAGGCGGCATCCGCCGGGGCAAGGTGAACTTCGCCGCCTTCTGCGCACACATGGGCGAGTCCTACCGGGAGGAACTGAGGGACCTGGTGGTCTTCGCCGACGACACCGGCACGCGTGCGGCGGCGGAGTTCGTCGTGCACGGCACCTACCTGAAGACCGATCCGGGCCTGCCCGAAGCCAAGGGCCAGACCTACGTCCTGCCCGCCGGCGGGTTCTTCGACATCCGCGACGACCGGATCGCCCGCGTGACGACCTTCTACAACCTCAAGGACTGGATCGATCAGGTGCAGCAATGGACGTGAGCGTTCGCGCCCTGCGCGGACCCGATCTGGAAGCGGCACTCGACGATGTGGCCGCGCTGCGCATGGCCGTCTTCCGCGACTGGCCGTATCTGTACGACGGCTCGCCGGAGTACGAACGCGACTACCTGAACACCTATCGCGAGTCGCCGAACGCGCTGCTGGTCGGGGCCTTCGACGGGGACCGCCTGGTCGGGGCCTCGACCTCGACCCCGATGGAAGATCACGCCGAGGAGTTCGCCGAGCCCTTCGCGGCCCAGGGCATTGCCCTGACCGACATCTACTACGGGGCGGAGTCGGTGCTGCTGCCGGCCTATCGCGGCAACGGCATCGGGCATCGCTTCTTCGACGTGCGCGAGGCCTTCGCCCGCTCGCTGGGGCGTAGGTGGCTGGCGTTCTGTTCGGTCACGCGCCCCGAGGATCATCCGATGCATCCCGGTACCTATCGCACCAACGACGCCTTCTGGCGCGGGCGCGGCTACGCCCCGCTGCCGGGCGTCGAAGCGGCATTCTCGTGGAAGGACGTGGGCGAGGCCGACGAGACGACCAAGCGTCTGCAGTTCTGGATGCGGGCGCTGTGACCAGGGCGAGCAGGGGCGACGGGCCGTCGTGAGGCTCGCGGCATCGGCCTATCCGCTGACCTTTTTCACCGATTTCGACGCCTACGCCGCCAAGCTGACCGCCTGGGTCGACGAGGCCGCGGCAGCAGGGGCGGATCTGCTGGTCTTCCCGGAATACGGCACGATGGAACTGGCCTCGCTCGGCGGGCCGGCGGTAGCAGCGGATCTCGAGCTGTCCCTGCACGAGGTGGCACGCCACCGCCCCGCCGTGGACCGCCTGCATCTCGACCTGACGGCCCGCCATGGCCTGCACATCCTCGGCGCCTCGGGACCGGTCTTCCTGGCCGAGCGGCCGGTCAATCGCGCCACGCTCTACGGTCCGGCGGGCATCATCGGCCATCAGGACAAGCAGATGATGACGCGCTTCGAACGCGAGCACTGGTTCGTCACCGCCGGCGAGGGACTGCCGGTCTTCGACACGCCTCTGGGCCGGATCGGCATCCTGATCTGCTACGACAGCGAATTCCCGCTGCTGGCCCGCAGCCTGGTCGAGCGCGGCGCCGAGATCCTGCTGGTGCCGTCGTGCACCGACAGCCATGCGGGCTTCACCCGGGTCCGGGTGGGGGCCATGGCCCGGGCACTGGAAGGCCAGTGCGTGGTCGTGCACGCGGCCACGGTGGGCGATGCCGCCTGGTCGCCCGCGGTGGACGAGAACTGGGGGGCGGCGGCCATCTACGGCCCGCCGGACCGGGGTTTCCCATCCTCGGGCATGCTGGCGGAAACTGCGCTCAACGCCCCGGGCTGGGCGTATGCCGATCTGGATCTCGCGGCCGTGCAGCACGTCCGCAGCGACGGAGCGGTCCTGAACCACCGGCACTGGCCCGAGCAGGCCGACCGCCTGGCGACGCGCTGACCCACGGCGACGCGGATTCCTGCCGGGAACCGGCGGCACCGAGGCCCCCGAGCCGCCCCCGGTCCGGGCGCATCAGGCCGTGAGGGCGGCTCGCTGCTCGAACAGGACGGCGGCGGAGGCCGGCAGATCCCGGCCACCGACCGGCAACGGGGCGAGGTCGACATCGGTCAGGCCCACGGCGGCGAGATCGGCCAGGCGCTGCCGGCAGTGCTCCACCGGACCGGCCAGCACGACGGCGTCGATCAACGCATCGGGGACCGAGGTGACCTCGGTGAAGCCAGAGGCCTCGAACATGGACCGGTAGTGGGGCAACGTCGTGTAGAAGGACAGGAACGAGCGGGCTGCGGCCCGAGCGGTCTCGAGGTCCTCGTCGAGGAAGGTCGGCAGCAGCAGGCTGAACTCGAGCCGGTCGGGGTCACGGCCGGCTGCTTCGGCGCCACGCCGGAAATGCTCACGCACCACGGCCAGGCGTGGGGCCGTCGCGAGGTACCCCATCACCCCATCGGCGTGGCGGCCGGCGGCCTCGGCCGAACCCAGCCCGACGGCGGCCCACGGAATCGGGATGGGGTGCGTCGCCGGGCCGCACCGCCCGGCCTCGCCGGCGAAGATCGCCCGCAACCGCTCGGTGGTCTCCGTCAGCGCCTGTGCCGGCGGACGCCACGCCAGGCCCAGGCCCTCGACCGCCCGACGGTTGTTGGGCCCGATCCCCAACACCAGCCGCCCGTCGGACACGTCGGCCACCGCAACCGCCGCAGCCGCCAGCATGTCGGTGCGACGCAGGTAGATGTTGGCGATCCCGGTGCCGATCCCGATCCGGTCGGTGGCCATGGCGATCGCGGCGAGCTGCACCATCGCCTCGTTGGTCTCGACCGTCTCGACCAACAGGAACCGTTCGAAGCCGGCCTGCTCGGCCTGCCGGGCCAGCTCGACCTTGGTCCGCGTGGGCAGGTCCGCCCCGAAGGAGGTGACCCCGACCCGTACCGATCCTGCGATGCTCATGGCCGCCGAAGCTAGCCGCCACCGCCACCGGCGTTCCCCGACCCGGCGGACCCGGCCGGGCGACCCGTTTCGTGCACCAGGGGGTCGGCCGCGCAGAATGGCCCGGTGAGCGAACCGTGTGAGTTCCGTGGAGAGGGCGGGCTGCGGCTCGCCGCCGACGTCTTCGGGCCTGCCGACGGGCCGCCGGCGCTGTTCTTCCACGGGTCGGGCCAGACCCGCCAGTCCTGGGGGCGCGCCGCGGCCGATCTCGGTGCCGCAGGCTGGCGGGCCTACACCGTCGACCATCGTGGCCACGGCGACAGCGACTGGCCCGACCACAGCGCGTACGAGCACACCGACATCGCCCAGGACATCATGGCGATCTGCGACGCCCTCGACCGGCCCCCGTTGGTCGTCGGCGCCTCGCTCGGTGGCAGCGCCGCGCTGATCGCCCAGGGGTTGCGCCCGACCCAGCTCTACCGGGGCCTGGTCCTCGTCGACATCACGCCCACCGTCGACATCGACGGAGCCCGGCGCATCCTGACCTTCATGACCGCCAACCCCGACGGGTTCGCCACGCTGGAGGAGGCGGCCGAGGCCATCGGTGTGTACCGCGGCGACGGCAAGGGCGCGCCGTCGCCCGCCGGGCTCACCCGGGTGCTGCGCCAGCGGGACGGCAGATGGTTCTGGCACTGGGACCCCCGCCTGCTCGACTCGCGCCGGCCGTGGCTCGACGACCCGGCCGTGGCCGAGGCCGCCCAGGTCCGGCTGCGGGGCTTCATGAGCGCCGGGGCGGCTGCGCTGCGCTGCGCCGCCCTGCTGGTGCGCGGAGCGAGCAGTGACGTGGTCAGCCCCGAGGCCGCCGCCGAACTGGTGGCGATGATCCCCCAGGCCACCGCCATCGACATCACCGGGGCCGGGCACATGGTGGCCGGCGATCGCAACGATCCGTTCAGCCGCGCCGTCGTCGAGTTCGCCGCCCCGCTGTTCGACTGAGCGACCGGCGACCGCACTTCGCCGTCGCGACCTGCCGGGTTTGGCGCTACGGTGCGCGTCATGACCGGTACCCGGCACCGCGGCCAGCAGCGATGACCACCGTCGAACCGGGAACGACCGGCGACGCCGACGAGCTCGAACAGCTCGAACGAGACCGCTTCGAACGCGCCCAGGCCGACAAGTGGAAGGCGTTCACCGCCATCGCCATCTCCTTCGTGACGATGGTGTTCAGCATGTCGATGGTGTTCGTCGCCCTGTCGGCCATCGCCGACGACTTCGGCGTGACCCTACGGGCGGTCAGCTGGGTCGTGATCGTGCAGTCCCTCGTCATCAGCGGGCTGATGATGCCGATGGGCCGTATCGCCGACATCGTCGGACGACGCCGGGTGCACCTGATCGGCCTGCTGCTGTTCGCCGGTGGTTCGCTCAGTGTGGCCCTGGCCCCGACCTTCGGCCTGATGATCGCCGCCCGGGCGGTCATGTCGGTGGGCAACGCCATGGGCCAGTCGGTGGGCACGGCCATGATCGTGGCCATCTTCCCACCGGAGGAACGCGGCAAGGCGTTGGGCAGCCAGACGTCGGTGGTGGCCATCGGCGCGGCCATGGGACCGATCGGGGCCGGGCTGCTGCTGCAGGTGCTGCCGTGGCAGTGGCTGTTCCTGTTGCTGGTCCCGCCGCTGCTGATCGCCTTCGCCGCCGGGTACCGCTACCTCGACGAGGCCGTCGTGAGCGGCAGCGGCTTCACCCCCGGCGCAGCAGCCGCAGCGCCCAAGGCCCGCCCACGCTTCGACTGGGGTGGCGCCGTCCTGTCCAGTATGGCGATCACCGTGATGGTCCTCACCGTCAGCAATCCGCTGGCGCTCGACTGGACCTCGATGACCATGCTCGGCGGTCTGGTGGCCATGATCGCCCTGTTCGCTGCGTTCATCCTGTGGGAGCTGCGCCAGAGCGCCCCGATGCTGCAGCTGCGCTTCTTCACCCGCCCGGCGTTCAGCATGTCGGTCACCGCCCGGACCCTCGGCTTCGTGGGCTACACCGCGGTCACGTTCCTGATGCCGGTGTTCCTCATCAGCGTGCGCGGTCTCGGCGAGGGCCTCACCGGCTCGGTGCTGTTCCTGTCCTCGCTGGGGATGGGCATCGCCGCGAACCAGTCGGGCCGCTACACCGACCGCCTCGGCGAGCGGCCGATCTTCGTCACCGGGTTCGCGTTGAACGTGGTGGCGGTCATCGGCGCCGCCTTCCTGACCCGTTCGACGCCGCTGTGGCTGGTGATGGTGCTGCTGTTCGCCAACGGCCTCGCCCTCGGCCTGTGGAACGTGCCCAACAGCAGCGTGATCCTCGCCTCGGTGCCCCGTGAGCACCTCGGTGTGGTGGGTGCGTTCATGAACCTCACCCGCAACATCGGCAACGTCGTGGGCCAGGCCGTGGCCTCGGCCATCGTGGTGGGGGTGATGACGGCGAAGGGCTACGACATCGCCCTGTCCAAGATCGCCGGCACCCCCGGCGCCGATGCCGCGTTCCTGCACGGCAGCATGCTGGCCTACCTGGTGGTCGCCGTGCTGTCCGCCGGCGCCTTCATCCTGGCCATGTTCAACCGCCCGGATCCCGCAGTCGACTGACGGCACCGCCGGACCCGACCGGCCCGACGGCGCTCAGGACGAGCAGGACAGCATCGAGCAGCCCACCCGGTGGCGGGCCCATTCGGGCCGGCGGGCGGCGAAGCGCTCCCGGCCCGGCTGCTCGTCGTAGGGGCGGCGCAGCACGTCCGCCACCTCGTGCAGCACGGACAGGTCCCCGGCCTCGGCGGCGTCGATGACCTCCTGCGCCAGGTAGTTGCGCAGCACGAACCGCGGGTTGAGACCGTCCATGATCCGGCGCCGTTCGTCGTCGCCGAGACCGCCGAGCGCGACCCGCCGGGCCCACGAACGCAGCCAGCCGACCATCGCCGTGCCGGCCGGTCCGGTGGCATCCTCGGGCCGGTACCAGACCTGCTGCAGCGGGGCCAGCAGCTCGTCGTCGGTGCGCCCGTCGGCGTCGGCCGCCGGCACCCGGGCCAGAACCCGGAAGAACAGCACCTGGTCGATCTCGGCTGCGGTCAGCACCCCGAACAGCTCGGTCAGCCGCTCCTCGTCGCCCTCGGCGAAGCTTCCCCAGCCCAGCCGGGCCGCCATCATGGCGTTGAAGCCCTCCTCGTAGAGGGTGCCATAGCCGTCGAGCGCGGCCTGCAGCGGCTGCGGATCCTCGACCACGCCGACCAGCGCGTTGGCCAGTTGCCACAGGTTCCAGTGCACGATCTGCGGCTGGGCGCCGTAGCGGTAGCGGCGGCCGCCGGCATCGGTGGTGTTCGGCGTCCAGCCCGGATCGAAGTTCTCCAGCCAGCCGTAGGGGCCGTAGTCGATGGTCAGGCCGAGGATGGACAGGTTGTCGGTGTTGAGCACTCCGTGCACGAAGCCGACCCGCATCCAGTGCACCACCAGCGCTGCGCTGCGGGCACAGACCTCGGCGAAGAACGCACCGACCCGCCCGTCGAAGCTGTCGATCCCCACCAGGTGCGGGTAGTCGGCCCGGATCGTGAAGTCGACCAACTGCCGCAACAGGTCGCGATCCTGCCGCGACGCCGGCAGCTGGAAGGTCCCGAAGCGCACGAAGCTCGGCGCCACCCGGCAGACCACCGCGCCGGGTTCGGGCCGCGGATGGCCGTCGTAGAGCATGTCGCGCACCACGTCGTCGCCGGTGGCGACCAGGCACAACGCCCGGGTGGTGGGGATGCCGAGGTGCGCCATGGCCTCGCTGCAGAGGAACTCGCGGATCGACGAGCGCAACACCGCCCGGCCGTCGGCCCCGCGGGAGTACGGCGTCGGCCCGGCCCCCTTGAGCTGCAACGTCTGATGGCTGCCGTCGGGGGCCACCATCTCGCCCAGGGCGATGGCCCGGCCGTCGCCGAGCTGGCCGGCCCAGTTGCCGAACTGGTGGCCGCCGTAACAGGCCGCATACGGGTCGGCACCCGCAGGCAGGCGGTTGCCACCGAACACCTCGGCGAAGGCCTGCGAACCCACGGTCGCCGCGTCGAGGCCGAGCAGCCCGGCCACCTCCGGCGAGTGCGCCAGCAAGCGCGGGGCTGCCACCGGGGTGGGCCGCACCCGGCTGAAGGCCGCCCCGGTCACCTGCCGGACCCGGTTGGCGGGCTCGGGATCGGCCGGCAGCTCGGCGGTGAAGCGGTTCACGAACCGCACCCCGTCGAGGACGACCGGGTCGTTCGCGCCCGGTTCCGGCAGGGCCATGGCGAAAGGCTCGGTGCTCATCGCCGATCACGCTACCGAACGCCGCGACCGCCGCCCCGACGGCGGGTTGGTGCGTGCCGTGCGGTGTGGCAACGTGGGGCCATGACTTCGGGTGTTGCTGGTTCCCTGTTCGATGCCGTCCCGTTCCGCCGGGGGCCGGCCATGCCCAACCGGCTGATGCTGGCCCCGCTGACCAACACGCAGAGCCACCCCGACGGCCGCTGCTCGCAGGAGGAGCACGACTGGCTGGTCATGCGGGCGGTCGGCGGGTTCGGTTCGACGATGACCGCTGCGGCGCACGTGCAGGCCGTCGGCCAGGGCTTCCCCGGCCAGATCGGCATCTTCTCCGACGACCACCTCGAGGGCCTCACGAAGCTCGCAGCCGACATCAACGCCGCCGGGTCGGTGTCCATCGCCCAGCTGCACCACGCCGGCAACCGGGCCCCGGCCGCGCTGGTCGGCACCACACCGGTGTGCCCCTCCGAGGACCCCGAGTCGGGTGCCCGCGCACTGACCGGCGACGAGGTCGAGGCCGCCGTCGAGTCCTTCGTGGCGGCGGCGGTGCGGGCCGAGCAGGCCGGCTTCCACGGTGTCGAGCTGCACGGCGCCCACGGCTATCTGATCTGCGAGTTCCTCAGCCCCGAGCTCAACCGTCGTGACGACCGCTGGGGCGGCTCGCTGGAGAACCGTTCGCGGTTCCTGCTGGAGATCCTGGCGGAGATCCGCCGACGTTGCGGCGAGGAGTTCATCGTCGGGGTCCGCCTGTCGCCCGAGCGGTTCGGCATGCGGCTCGACGAGATCACCGAGCTGGCCACCGAGCTGATGGCCGGCGAGCTCATCGAGTTCCTCGACCTGTCGCTGTGGGACTGCTTCAAGACCCCGATCGACCGACCGGGTGAGGAGAAGCTGCTCATCGAGCACTTCACCGAGCTGCCCCGGGGCGACGTCCGCCTCGGCGTGGCCGGCAAGCTGCGCACCCCGGCCGAGACCCGCCGGGCGATCGAGCTCGGCGCCGACATCGCCCTGTTGGGCCGGGTGGCCATCATCCACCACGACTACCCGAGGCTGATCGAGGCCGACCCCGACTTCGTGCCCGTGCAGCAGCCGGTGCCGCGGGACCACCTGGCCCGCGAGGGCGTGTCACCGCGCTTCGTCGACTACCTGGCGGCGTCGTTCAAGGGCTTCGTGGCCGACTGACGACGCAAGCCCGACCGGGCAGGCGGGTCACCGGCTCTCAGCCGGTGACCCTCGTCCAGTTCGAACGACCGAGCGAGGACCGGATGGCGTCGAGCGCCTTGCGGTCGGTCAACCGGTTCTCGAACGAACCACAGTCGAGGCACAGATACGTGCGCCACTGACCGGTGCCGCTCATGCTCTTGCCATCGGTCATGACCGACAATGCCAGACCGAACCCGATTCCGCCGTTGCGTTCACTGGTGCTGACGACGACATCGTGCGACGAGCAGGCCGGGCAGATTCCCTGGGTGAGGCTCACCTGACGATCCTGCCACGCACGGTCGGGCCACGCCCCAGCGCGTCGGATCAGGCGCCGGCACCCACCCCGACCCGGTCGAGGCGGAAACCGCGGTAGCCGTTGGCGGCCACGTCGTCGCAGGTGTCGACGTAACCGGGGAATCCCGGCAGGGGCATGAACACCCGCGGCTTGCCGGGGATGTTGGCCCCCAGGTACCACGAGTTGCAGCTGGGGAAGATGGTCCGGTCGGCGACGGCGTTGACGTGCGCCACCCAGGCCTCGACCGCCGCGGGCTCGGCCTCGATGGTGCCGTGGCCGTTGGCCTGCAGGTAGCTGATGCAGTCGGTGATCCAGTCGACGTGCTGCTCGGTGGCGATGATCATGTTGGCCAGCACCGACGGACTGCCCGGCCCGGTGATGGTGAAGAAGTTCGGGAACCCGTGCACCCC
>CAIXPF010000059.1 GCA_903921205.1 uncultured Acidimicrobiia bacterium
GCCGGCGACGGCGTGGTCGTGGACGAAAGAAGACATCGTGGAAAAAGGCTCGATCATCGGGCTACCGATTGCGATCATCGGGGTGTTCGTCGGCGCCATCATGAAGGGCGCCGACCCGGTGATGCTGTTCACCAACGTGCCGGCGTTGCTGATCGTGATCGTCGGGAGCATCGGCGCCGCCCTGTTGTCCACGCCGATGAAGGAAGCGAAGTTCGGCACCTTCAGCAAGGTCATGAAGCGCTCCGAGTTCCCCACCGAGGCGACCATCACCCAGCTGGTGTCGATGACCAACACCGCCCGGACCGGCGGTCTGCTGTCGCTCGAGGCCGAGGCCAAGACCATCGAGGACCCGTTCTTCCGCAAGGCCGTGCAGTTGGCGGTGGACGGCACCGACCCGGCGATCCTCAGGAAGGTGCTGCGCACCGAGATCGCGGCGAAGAAGGAACGGCACAAGGGGCCGCAGAGCTTCTGGACCAACCTCGGTGTGTTCGCCCCGACCTTCGGCATCATCGGAGCGGTGTTCGGCCTCATGGCCACCATGAGCCACCTCGACGACCCCTCCAAGATCGGTCACGGCATCGCCGGTGCCTTCGTGGCCACCTTCTGGGGTGTCTTCCTGGCCAACGGCGTGTACCTGCCGGCGGCGAACAAGCTCAAGCGCATGACCGCCGAAGAGGTCGCCTACATGGAGATGATCGTCGCCGGTGTGCTCGAGCTGCAGGCCGGCACCTCGCCCCGCGTGATGGAGGGCATGTTGCAGTCCTACATCAAGGTCGACGTCGAGAAAGCTGCGTAAGGAACGGTCATGAGCTCCAGTAGCGGTGGCGGCGATCACGACGACGAGCCCCACGAGGAACACGAGGAACACGTCAACCACGAGGCCTGGGTCATCCCCTACGCCGACTTGTTGACCTTGCTCATGGCGATGTTCATCGCGTTGTTCTCGATCTCGAACGTGGACGCCCAGAAGTTCCGGCAGATGGCGGACAGCTTCAACAAGGCCCTGCGTTTCGGCAACGGCAACAGCGCGACGGTCATCGACCTCGGCGGGTCGGGCGAGATCTTCGCCCAGCCGCTCGGGGAGATGCTGCAGGCCGCGGTCGACGGGGCTGCGATGGCAGCGGCGGCGCTGGCCAACCCCGAGGGCAAGGAAGCTGCGGCGCTGACCATCCAGACGCTGTCCCAGGCCGTCAAGGACGCCGAGGTGAAAGCCGGTGACGAGCTGAAGAAGGTCGAGGCGTCCATCAACGCCCAGGCTGCCCAGAGCGGCTTCTCGGCCTCGCTGCAGACCACGATCGATGCCCGGGGCCTGGTCATCACCGTCATCACCGACGAGGTGGTGTTCGCGTCGGGCTCGGCCGATCTCGGCCGTGGCGGCGCCACCATCCTGGGGGTCGTGGGCCGCGCCCTCGGCACCATCGACAACCGGGTGCTGGTCGAAGGCCATACCGACAACGTGCCGATCCGGACGGCGGCCTACCCCTCGAACTGGGAGCTGTCGACGGCCCGGGCCGGAGCGGTGCTGCGGTTCTTCGAATCCGACGCCGCCCTGCCGACCGGTCGGATGCAGGCCGCAGGGTTCGCCGACACCCGACCGATCGACGCCAACACCACCGAGACCGGCCGGGCCCGCAACCGCCGGGTCGAGGTGATCGTCGAATCCGACGCCCAACAGATCAAGAACCGCATTCTCGAGGAGGCCGCCCAGGCGTCCGCCCGACTGCAACGAACCGATTCAACGCGCTGAGCCAGGAGGACGACGATGGCTTTGAAGAAGAAGAAGGGCGCCGGCATCGACGAAGGCGCCGAGGTGGCCAAGCCGAAGAGCGGCAAGGGCAAGGCGATGCTGCTCGGCGCCGGCCTGGTGCTGGTCGGCGCGGCCGGTCAACGCTTCCTGCTGGCGGGTTCGCCGGCCGAGGTGATCATCGCCCCGCCGGTGCAGGCCGACGGTGGCAGCGTGGCCAGCGAGTCCAAGGTCGACTGCTCCAAGTTCGACACCGCTGCCGAAGGCGCAGCGCCGCATGCCCGCCGGGCCGAGGGCACGGTGGCGACCGGGGGTACCTCGGACCTGCCGTCGATGACCATCAACCTGGCCGACGGCCGCTTCCTCAAGGTCGGCATCTCGTTGGAGCTGGGCCACGACGTGGTCACCGACGAGTTCAAGGCCAAGCAGGCGAAGGCTGCGGACGTGGTGCTGAAGTTCTTCACCACCAAGACGGTCGCGCAGCTCACCAGCGACAAACGCGAAGAGGTCAAGTCGGAGCTGACCTGCAAGCTGCAGCAGGCCTATCCGCCCGAGACGAAGGACGGCAAGGCCGGCGAACCGATGATCGCCGGCGTGCTGTTCCGTGAGTTCCTGACCAGCTGAGCGGCCCCGCCGCCGGCTCGACGTACGCCGCTACGGACCCCGGAGGACCATCCACCGGGGTCCGTTTCGCGGGCCTTCGTCGCAACGAGTTCGTTTCCGCGCTTCAGTTGCCCCCACCGACGTGCCGATGACTAGGGCTGAGCCGATGGATCGGCTCGGTTCCCCTCAAGGACGAGCGAGCTAGCCGTGGACCTGACCGGTCCCGGAGATGACGCAGGTTCCTTCCGGTGGCGAGAGGCGACGAGAAAACAGAACAGCCAACCGGCAGACGCCTCCGCGAGGCTCGCCGGGAAGGCCGTCTGCCCAACTCCACCGAGGTGCCGCAGGCCCTCACCCTGATCGCGGCCGTGCTGTTGTTGCCGGCGCTCATGGGACGGATGGGCTCGACCCTGGTCGACGGTTGGGAACAGACGATGGCGGCGGCCGATCCCCGCGATCCGGCCATGGCCCTGGCCAGCCTGCAGAGCATGGCCTTCGACAGCGTCCTGCTGCTCGTCCCGTTGGTCGGCGGCGTGGTCGCCGCAGCGATCGCCGCCCGGGCCCTGCTCGGTGGTGTCCAGTTCAACGGCCACCAGCTGAAGCCGAAGTTCAAGAATCTCAACCCCTTCCCGGGGATCAAGCGGCTGTTCTCGCCGCGCCAGGCGGGCCAGTTGCTCCGCCTGGTGATCAAGCTCGCCGCCCTCGGGGCGGTGGCCTTCGGCATGTGGGACCGGTTCGTGGCCGTGGTGTTCCAGGGCCCGTCCAGCCTCGAGGTGTTCGTCAGCAGCGTGGGCAACGCCATCTGGGCGTTGCTGATCGCCGTGGTCGGGGTGTCGGTGGTGACCGGCGGGATCGACGGGGGGCTGGCGTTGCGTCGCTACCGCAAGGACCTCCGCATGACCAAGCAGGAGGTCAAGGACGATGCCCGCCAGACCGAGGCGAACCCCCTGATCAAGGGCGAGATCCGGGCCCGTCAGCGCAAGATGTCGCGGATGCGCATGATGGCCGAGGTGGCCCGTGCCGACGTCGTGCTGACCAACCCGACCCACCTTGCGGTCGCCCTGCGCTACGAGCCGGACTCGGTGGCACCGAAGGTCGTGGCCAAGGGTGCCGGGCACATCGCCGCCCGCATCCGTCAGCTCGCTGCGGAGGCCGGCGTGCCGGTCCAGGAGAACAAACCCCTTGCCCGTGCGCTCTTCCACAACGTGGAGATCGGAGAAGTGATCCCGGTGCAGCTCTATCAGGCCGTGGCGGAAGTCCTCGCGGTCGTGTACCGCTCGGTGAACCGTCGTAACTCCGGGGCAGGTGCGGCATGAGCATGGCTCCTTCCCGGGTATCGGAGATGCGGGGGCGCTTCGCCGTCATCGGTATCCCGTTCATGATCGTCGCCATCGTCCTGGTGATGGTGGTGCCCCTGCCGCCGGCGGTGATCGACCTGCTGCTGTCGGCCAACCTGGCCATCTCGGTGCTGATCATCGTCACGGCGATGGTCATCCGGGAGCCCCTGCAGTTCTCGGTGTTCCCGGCCTTGTTGCTCGTCACCACGCTGGTGCGCCTGGCGCTGAACGTGTCGACCACCCGGTCCATCCTCAGCAAGGGCTACGCCGGCGAGGTGGTCGAGGCCTTCGGCGGGTTCGTGGTCGGCGGCAACATCATCATCGGTCTGGTGATCTTCCTGATCCTGGTGGTCATCCAGTTCTCGGTGATCACCGCCGGTGCGGGCCGCGTGGCCGAGGTCGGCGCCCGGTTCACCTTGGACGCCATGCCCGGTAAGCAGATGGCCATCGACGCCGACCTCAACGCCGGGCTCATCACCGAGGCCGAGGCGAAGTTCCGCCGGGCCGAGGTCGGCCGGGAAGCCGACTTCTACGGGGCCATGGACGGTGCGTCGAAGTTCGTCAAGGGCGACGCCGTCGCCGGTCTGATCATCGTGGGCATCAACCTGCTCGGCGGTATCGCCGTCGGCGTCCTGCAGCAGGGCCTCGGGGTCAGCGAGTCGGTGCAACGCTTCTCACTGCTCGCCGTCGGTGACGGTCTCGTCTCGCAGATTCCTGCGCTGTTGATCTCGGTGGCCTCGGGCATCATCGTCACCCGGGCCAGCTCCGACAACAACGACGGCCTCGGTGGCGACCTGTTCCGCCAGCTGTTGCAGAGCCGCCGGGTGCTCGGTATCGCTGCGGCGGTCATGGGGGCCATGGCGCTGCTGCCCGGCCTGCCCAAGATCCCGTTCCTGGTGATCGCCTTCTCCCTCGGTGTGGTGGCCAGCCGCCGTACCGACCCGGATGGTACCGAGAAGCCCTTCGCCTCCACGGCCGAGCCCGGTGTCGCCGACGGTGACCCGACGCCGCCCGAGGATTCCGACGGTCTGGCCGCCCAGCTGCTCGTCGAGCCGCTCGAGCTCGAGATCGCTCCCGACCTCTACGACCTGGTGGAGGGCGCCGGCGGCGGCCTGTTGGACCGGGTCAAGTCGTTGCGCCGTCAGATCGCCCGTGAGCTGGGCCTGGTGGTGCCGTTGGTGCGGACCCGTGACGACATCTCCCTGCCGCCGAGCACCTACGTGATCCGGGTCCATGGCGTGGAGGCCGGCCGTGGCACGGCGCCTCCCGGACAGGTCCTGGTGCTGGCCGACGGTGCGACGCTGCCGATTCCCGGTACGCCCACCAGCGAGCCGGTCTACGGACTGCCCGCCTACTGGGTGACCGCCGACCTGGCCGGCCACCTCGAGGCCCAGGGTGCCACCGTGATCGACCGTGGCACCGTCATCGTGACCCACCTGGCCGAGCTGGTGCGCCGCAACGCTCCGGAGCTGCTCACCCGCCAGGCCACCCAGCAGCTGCTGGACACCGTCAAGGAGCAGGCCCCTGCGGTGGTCGGCGACATCGGTTCGCCCGACAGCCTCAGCCTGGCCGAGGTCCAGGCGGTCCTGCGCGGTCTGCTGCGGGAGCAGGTCCCGGTTCGAGACCTCGTCACCATCCTCGAGACCATCACCTCCAAGGCCCGAGAGACCCGCGTGGTCGAGGAGTTGGTGTCCGCCGCCCGGGTGGCGTTGGCCAGCGCCATCTCCGCCCAGGTGGCCGACGAGAACGGCGTGTTGCACGTCATCACCCTTGAGCCCATGCTCGAACGCCATCTGCTCGAGGCGGTGCAGACCGGTCCGTCCGGTCCGTTCCTCTCGGTTCCGCCGGAGCGGATCGAAGATCTCCTCGTCGCCTTCGATCGCACGATCGTCGACGTCGAGAACCTCGGGATCAGCCCGACCGTGATCGTGAGCCAGCAGCTGCGCCCGGTGATGCGCAAGATGCTGGCCCCCTCTCGCCCTCAGCTCGCCGTACTGGCGTACCCCGAGCTGGCGAAGTCCCTGCACATTGAACCCGTGGGAGTGATTGACCTTGAGCGGCAAGATGCACCAATTCAGCGGGTCGACCATTGAGGAAGCGCTCCAGCTGGCCACGGCCGAGCTGGGGCGTGACCTCACGGTGGTTCGAGCCCGGCGAGTGACCTCGAAGCGAACCCTGGGCTTCGGCTCGAAGGTGCGCTTCGAGGTGGATGTCCTCGCCGGCGCCCAGACCCCGACGATCGACACGAGCAGCTCCGACGGTGAGTTCGGCGGCGTGCTCGCCGGCCTCATCGACAACATCGAGCGGCTCGAGGCCGACCAGCACCGCGGCGGCTTCGTGCAGTCCGCCGAGCGCGAGAGCGACTCGGCCTCCGAGCAGCGCGAGCCGGGTCGTTCGGTCTTCGGCGATGCCGATCTCGCCCCCGGGCCCGGTGGCTACGGGACGAATGCCAGGCCGTCGGCCGGGCGCGCCGGCCGGGTGAGCCCGGCCGGTACCCAGCCGTCGCTCGACCTGCGGTCGATGCGTTCCGAGGTGGACGACGACGTCCTGGCCTCGCTCGCGGACCGGCCGGTGCGCCGGTCGGCGCCGGCGGACCTCACCCCGTCCACGGCACGGTTGACCCGAGCGGCGGTGGCCCCGCGCGATCTCGACGATCAGGTGGGTGCTTCCGGTGCGGCCGGCCGTGGTACCGCCCGTGCGGTGCGCCCGGCCCGGCCGGCGACCCCGGCGACCCCGGCCGCCGGTGCGAGCGCCGACGCGCTGGCCCGTGCCGCTCGCAAGGCGGCCGAACGGGCAGCTGCCGGTCGGAGCACCGGTCTGCTCGAGGACGCGGGCGACGGCTACGACTACGCCGATCCCGCGGCCGATCTGCTCCAGCAGCAGGCCGAGCGACGCGAGCAGGAACGCCAGGAGCGTGACGAGCAGCGACGCCGTGACGAGGAACAGGCCCGGCTGCTCGCCGAGCGTGCGCTCGCCGAACGTGCGCTGGCCGAACGTCTCGAGGCCGAGCGTGCCGAGGCCGCCCGTCTGGAGGCCGACCGTCTGGCTGCCGAACGGGTCGAACTGGCCCGCCGCGAGGTGGAGCGGGCCGAGGTGGAGCGGCTGCTGGCCGAGCGTCGTGAGGCCGAGCGCCGCCAGGCGGAGCGTCTGGCCGCCGAACGGGCCGAGGCGGCCCGTCTGGAGGCCGAGCGTCTGGAGGCGGAGCGTGCCGAGGCGGCCCGTCTGGAGGCCGTGCGACGCGAAGCCGAGCGGCGTGAGGCGGTCCGGCTCGAGGTCGAGCGGGCGCTGGCCGAGCGCGCGGAGGCCGACCGTCTGGAGGCCGAGCGTCTCGAGGCCGAACGGGTGCTCGCCGAGGAGCGTGAAGCAGCGCAGCTGCAGGCGATGCGCCTCGCCGCCGAGCGGGCTCGCCGTGAGGAGCTCGACCGCCAGGCCGTGCTGCGCCGCGAGGCCGACGAACAGGCTCGTTTCGAGCGGGAGCGTGCCGAGCGTGCCGAGGCGGAGGCCGCTGAGATACGCCGCCGGCTCGAGACCGAGCGTGAGATCGCCGAGGCCTGGCTCGCCGACCGCGAGAGCAAGCTCGGTGCACGCACGGCCGAGTCCGCCTCGACGCGTGCGCCGCTGACGGGTTGGTCGCGCCGTGCGGTGCCCGCTTTCGAGGAGGACATCGTCGATGCCGAGTGGGTCTGCGGTGACGATGCGGTCACCGCCGATGCGCCGGTCATCGACCTGGTGGACGACACTGCAGTCGCAGTCGGGTCCGCCGGTGGGGAGGACGTGACCATCGAGGCCGGGATCGAGGCCAGGATCGACGATCTCCCGTTGCCGAAGCGGTCCGGTCGCAGCGGCGACGTGCAGCCGGACGTGGATCTGCGCTCCGCTCCCGAGGCCCGTCCGGAGCCGACCGTCGAGAGCCCCCGCATGCGCCGCACCCGCCGACGGCTGCGGGACCTGTCCCGCCGGGATCACGGTGCGGGTGCTCAGGTCCACCGGGCTTCGGCGTCCGCCGGCACCGCCATCGAGCTCGTGGCTCCCGGCCCCGAGGCAGCCTCTGCGAAGAGCAGCGCCGGGCTGATGTCCTCGCTCAGCTCCTCCAAGGGTCTCGCCCGACAGCCGGTCAGCCGGGCCGAGCTGACCAACCGGGTGCTGTCCTTCGGTCTCGACGAGTCCGGTTCGACCGAGCTCGCCCTCGGTGGTGAGCCGCAGTGGTCGCTGGAGAACCTGGCGGCGATGGGGCTTCCCCCCGTCGCCATCGAGTCGCTCGGCCGGCTCGACCTGCGGGTCGATGCCGACTGGATGTCGGCGGTCGAGCTGTTCATCCGTGAGAACGTTCCGGCGCCGGTGAGTCGGGCCGAGGATGCGTCCGGGGTGTTCCTCTCGGGCTCCGACGCCTACTCGGCCGGCGCCATCATCCGGGCCGGTCTGCTGGGCTTCGTGCCCGGGTACATCTTCGTGGACGGCCAGTTCCGCCTCGCCAGCTCGATCGAGCTCATGCTCGCCATCCGCTCATGCCTTCCCCGGTGAGGCACCCGACCCTGGCCCTGGTCGGGCTGGGAGTGATCGGCCTGTTGTGCGTCCTGACGCTGCAAGGTGCCCTGACCCTCGAGGTCGCGGCCCAGCGGGCGCTGCTGACGGTGGTGTTGCTCGCCGTGGTCGACCGGGTGGCGATGCCGTTGGGCCGGGCGATGTTGGCCACCGGCCGGGTCGAGTCCCGACCGGCGGACAACGGGCTCGGCGAGCGCGAGTTCGATGACGACGAGGAGTCGGTGAACTGATGGCACGGGTGCAGCCCATCGACGCCGGCCAGGCCCGGGTGGTCCGGCTCGGCGAGGGCGGTTTCGGTACGACCTACCGGTTGTCGGGTCGCCGGGGTGACCAGGCGTTGGTGTTGAAGATCATGCCCGAACGGGGGATCCGGGCCCGCTTGTCGGCCCGTCTCCAACAGCAGATCGGGGCGATCACCGCCCTGTCCCACCACGAGGACATGGTCACCATCGTCGGCTGGGGAACGCGCCATGACCGTTGGTATGTCGCGTTCGAGGAAGCGGTCGGTGGCTCGTTGGCCCAGCTGGTCGATGCCGGTGGGTCCCTCGAGTGGCGCAGTGCGGTTCGGCTCGGCATCCGGCTCGGTCGGGTGCTCGAGCTCGCCCACGATCTCGGGGTGTTGCATCGTGACATCAAGCCGGCGAACATCCTGCTGTCCGCCGACGGCCGGCCGCTGCTGACCGATCTCGGTCTGGGCACGCTGGCGTGCAGCTTCAGCCTCGACACGCCGTCCGCCGCCGACAGCCTGGCGGTGGCCGCCCCCGAGGCCGCGCGGACGATGAGCCTGACCCCGCAGTCCGATGTGTACGCCCTGGCGGCGACGATGCGACTGCTGCTCGGTGGCCGCCATGCCGCCGGCCGTCGTCGCGGTGAGCCACCGGCGGAGTTGATCGCCCTGCTCGATCGGGCCACGGCACGTGAGGCGGAGCGGCGTCCGTCGTCGATGGCGGCGTTCCGGGCGGACCTCGAGCTGCTCGACGACCGGGCGCACCGGCCGTTGCACCTCAGCCTGGGCGAGCGCCGGGCAAGCTGACGGCGGCGCCCGAGAGGCTCCGCCCGAACTCGGTTTTCAGGGGCGTTCACAGCCGTCCGGGTCCGCCCGGGCGGCTGTGGCGCGTCCGGGCGCACCAGTTCAGGGCCCACCCCCGTCGGGCGAGCTTGGTGTCGGGCGAGCTTGGTGTCGGGCGAGCTTGGTGTCGGGCGAGCTTGGTGTCGGGCGAGCTTGGTGCGTCGGCGGGGGCGCAAGCCGACGCGCATGACGGTGCCGGCGTTCGGCCGAGCGACCCCGGGCAGCAGGGGAGTGGCGGAGCCGCGCACCGAATTGCCGCAGTCGATGCGGCCCATTGTCAGCTGCGGTCGCCGGCTGCGGTCGCCGGCTGCGGTCGCCGGCGGCTCGAGTCCACCGGGCCGGCCCCGGCGCCGTTCGGGCAGACCCCCGTCCTTGGGAGCCGCCTCGGTCCGGTCTGTAGCGAGGTGGTTTGGAGGCTGCGATGACCGCGACCGGCACACGCTCGGACGTCCATGTCCTTCGGCGTGGCGTGACGCGCTGATGGACCAGCAGGACCGCTTCGGTACGAGCGGGCTGTTGAAGGCCCGAGGCGGTCGGCCGACGGCCGAGTTCAGCCAGGCCGGCGGGCCGGTTGGGGGAGGTCCCCGCGAGCGAGTCCTCTCGGGTGGAGTGTGGACTGCTGCTGCCGTCGAGTCACGCCGATTCGACGCCGATTCGACGCCGATTCGACGGACCAAGCCGGTTCGGCCGACTCGACCCGCCCCGGGCGGCCCGTCCGAGTCCGGTCGAGCTGGCCGCAGGCCGTGCACACGACCGATGACGATCGCGCCGTTCGTCTCGTTCACGACGATTCGTCGCGTCCACGACGATTCGTCGCGTCCACGACGATTCGTCCCGTCCGGACGACCTCGCCGAGCAGGCCGTCCGGCCTGGCTCAGCCTCCGAGCAGCGTGCTGCTGGCCTGGAGCGAGAGCCCCACCAGTCGGTTGAGGAACAGCGGGTAGAACATCAGGCTGCTCCCGAGCACCAGCAGGGTGATCATGGTCTTGGCCGGCAGGCCGAGGATGAACACGTTGGCGGTCGGGGCGAAGCGCTGGGCGATGGCGAGGGTCACCTCGGTGAGGAACAGGGCGCCGAGGACCGGGGCGGCGATCTGCAAGCTCGCCAGCAGCATGGTGCTCAGCAGATCAACCACCAGCGGGATGTCGAAACTGAACTGCGGCATCTTGTCCAGCGGGACGACCTCGAAGCTCAGGACGAAGCCCGACAGCAGCTGCCGGAAGGCCCCGGTGGCGAACAGCAGCGTCACGAACAACAGCCTGGTGAAGCGTGAGAACACGGCGACCTGGTTGCCCGACTGCGGGTCGAACAGCGCCGACAGCGCGAAGCCGGAGTTGAGGTCGATGATGCTGCCCGCGGACTCGAACGCCGCGAGCAGTGCGCTGGCGACCCATCCCATCACCAGCCCGGCGGCGATCTGGCCGGCGGCGAGCAGGGCGAATCCGCCCAGGGTCGCAGTGGCGGCAGAGCCGACCGGGGTGGTGCTCAGCGTGGTCGGGGAGATCAACGAGACGAGGAAGATCGACAGGCCGAGGGCCGTGGTGGTGCGGGCGAAGGTGGAGAAGCCGCGGTCGGAGAACACCGGGGCGGCGTACAGCCAGGCCATGGTCCGCGCCATGATCAGCACGAAGTCGGCCACCAGGGCCAGCGAGAGGGCCATGGTCAGCGCAGCAGACCCGGTGCCGCCTCGTAGAGACGGCGGGTGAACTCGGCGAGCTGGTTGAGCATCCAGCCACCGCTCAGCATCAGCACGGCGGCGATGGCGAGCACCTTGGGCACGAAGGTCAGGGTCATTTCCTGCACCTGGGTCACGGCCTGCAGCAGCGAGATGATCGTGCCGATCACCAGGGCCACGGCGAGGATCGGCAGCGCGAGCTTGGCGGAGATCATGAGGGCCTGGCGGCCGAGGTCGAGCACTGCGGTATCGGTCATCGTTGCTCCAGGGTTGGCGGGGCGGGGGGTGTCGTTGCGAGTGGGCGCCGCGGCGGGCGCCGCTACGTTCGGAACGAGGCGACGAGCGTGCCGACGGTCAGCTGCCAGCCGTCCACGACGACGAACAGCAGCAGCTTGAACGGCAGCGAGATGGCAACCGGCGGCAGCATCACCATGCCCATCGACATCAACGTCGAGGAGACCACGATGTCGATGACGAGGAACGGGATGAAGATCACGAAACCGAGCAGGAAGGCGGCCCGCAGCTCGCTGATGACGTAGGCGGGAACCAGCACGGTGGTGGGCACTTCGGAGGCGTTGGCCGGCCGCTCGTCGCTCGACAGCGACATGAACAGCTCGAGGTCGCTCTCGCGGACCTGGGAGAGCATGAACTCACGGAACGGTTCGATGCCGTCGGTGAAGGCCTGCTCCTGGGTGATCTCGCCCTTGAGGTAGGGCTGCAGGGCCTGTTCGTTGGCCTGCTTGAGGACCGGGCCCATGATGAACAGGGTCAGGAACAGCGACAGACCGACCAGTACGGCGTTGGGTGGGGTCGACGGGAGGCTGAGCGCGTTGCGGGTCAGCGTCAGGACGATGGCGATGCGGGTGAACGACGTCATCAGCAGCAGCATCGACGGCGCCAGGGCGATCAGCGTCAGCAGCAGGACGATGGTGAGCGGCTGGCTGGTGACGCCTCCGGTCTCCGTCGGCAGCTGCAGGGTGAGCGCCGGTGCGCCCGGCGCCGCCCCGGTTCCCGTCGGGGGGGTCGGTGCAACCGGTGCGGCGACCCCGTCGACGGCGATGCCGGGGGTGGCCGGCGTGGCGCCGACCGAGGCCGTCGGGTCGACGGAGACCACCGAGGTGGCCGTGGGCACCTGCTGGGCGCTCGCCGGGGCGGCGTCGAGCAGCACTGCGGCGACCAGCACCGTCAGCAGGACCGTGATGGTCGCCGCCAGACGGCGTAGGGACATGGTCGTTCCGTTCATCGGTTCACCTCGTCGGCGAGCTGCGGGGTGTCGATGACCTCCACCCGGGAGGCCCCCGGCAGGTACTGACGGGCCTGGCGCAGCAGCTCGGCACTGAACGACGTCGCACCGAGGGATGCCGCGCCGAGGGACGCCTTGGTGGGGGCGAGGCCGTCGGTGGCATCGTCCTGGTCGGTGTCGGGACGCAGGTCGATGGCGGCGTCCGCATCGGGCTCGGCCGGCACGTCCACCTCGAGCAGCATCGAGATCTGGGCGTCGGTGACCCCGAACAGGAAATGCTGGTCCTGCACCCGGACCAGGATCACCGAGGAGCTGCGGCCCAGCGGGGCCCGTTCCACGACGTCGAGGATCGGTTCGGGACGGCCGGCCCGGGACCAGCGCGCGGTGCGGGCGCGTCCGCTGCGACCCCAGGGGTCGCGTGTGCCGCTACCGGCGCGCGACCGGGAGGTCGTGCCTGCTCGTTTGCGGGACGTGGTCCCGAAGCGGCGGCTGTCGTAGCGCCGCAACATCTTGACGGTCAGCGCCAGCAGGGCGAACACCATCCCTGCTTTCACCAGCGTTACCAGGAAGCCCACCATGGTCATGCTCGTGTCTGTCCCGCGTCACCCGCGCCGTTTCGACGGCGGTGGTTCGACCGATGGGTCGACGATCTCGGAGATGCGCACCCCGAACTCCTCGGCGATGGTGACGATCTGGCCGCGAGCCACCAACTTGCCGTTGACCAGGACGTCGACGGGTTCGCCGAGGGCTCGGTCGAGCTCGACGACCGAGCCGGGGGTCAGTGCCAGCAGCTGGCGCAACGGCAGCCGGGCCCGGCCGATCTCGACACAGAGCTCGAGCTCGATGTCCGACAGCAGGCGCAGGTCCCGAGGCTCGCCGGCCTGGGGGGTCGCATGGCTGAGATCGGGGTAGGGCGCCGGGTCGACGGGCAGCGATCCCTCGTCGTCCCCGAAGCCGAAGGCCTCGCCGCCGCGCAGGTCGCTCGACCCGCCGGCGTGCTGTGTGTTCTCCATGACGGAGTCCTCCTTGTCGAAGGTGTCGATCGTGCGGTCCACGGTTCGATCAGATGTCCTCGACGGTGCTGGTCGACCGTCGGTTGGGGTTCGGTGACAACGTTTCCGTTGCGGCGATCTCGGCCAGTTCGGCCACGTCGAGCACGTCGATCACCTCGACTGCGACCCGGCGTCCGGTGGTCCCGTGGCTGACCAGCAGCAGTGGTCGGCCCTGGGTCTCGACGACCAGGGGTACGGCGAGGGGATGGTCGAGGCGGATGACGTCGCCGACCGCGAGGCGTTGGATGTCGGTGGCATGGACCTTGATCGGGCTGAACGCCACGGTCAGCTCGACCGGCACGTCCTTGACGGCGAGCGCCATGGCGACCCCGTCGGCGGCCGGTTGCATGGTGAGCCCGGCGTCGATGACCGTCGAGGCGAGGGCCAGGGTGAACTCCCAGGTCTGTCCGCCGGCGGCGAAGCTCACGCCGATGGCCACGGTCGACAGCGGCAGCTGGGCGAGGGGCGAGCCGACGTAGGTCAGCCCGGGGGTCTCGACCGTCTCGATGGCGAGGGCCTCCCACAGCGGGCCGAGGGCCTCGGTGAGCCGTCGGGCCAGCAGCGATCGTTCGAAGCGGTTGGGGACCCGTTGCTCGCCCTCGCCGGGGCCGCCCATCAGCAGCTCGGCCATGCCGGTGACGACCTGGCGGGGGATCACGGCCACGCCCAGCGGCTGTCGGGTGACGGCGGCGCCGGGCGGGGCGGGGACCGGCACGGTGATGTCGTACAGGTCGCATCCGTCGGTGGCGACGTCCCGGGGATCGACCAGCTCGAAGCGCACCAGGGTGCCCTGGACGTTGCGGCGGGTGATCGCCGACAGCACCAGTGCCACGCGGGGCACGCCGAGCCGGAGGGCCTCGCTGGCCCGTAGCTCCGCATCGTGGGACAACTCCGACAGGTCGCGGAAGTCGAACAGCTCTACGCCGGACATCTACGCCCAATCCCTTCCAGACACGGTCCCTGCAGCACCTCGGCCGGCATGCGCAGCGGCAGGACCGGCACCGGTGGGTGACGGTGTGCGGCGCTGTGCGGGCGGGGTATCGGTTCGTGCTCCAGTGACCGGCAACATCTCCCTAGTTATCGACACGGCGAGTCCCCCGCCTTGAGGAAGAAGCCGACGGATTCCTTCCCGGCGTCCGAACAGTGCTCTCACCAGCATGGATGCCCCTGCGTCGAGTGGATCGGCGGGTGCCGATCGGTGTTCGGTGGGCGGTCGCGGCCCCGTCACGGTGCGGGCCCGGCAGCGCGACGGCCCGGCGGACGGGCCCGGCGGACGGGGCCGGCGGGTTCAGGGGCCGCCCCGGCAACGGTGGTGGCCCGTGCGCCGACCGGGCAGGCCGGGCCGAGAACGGCGGAGGCCGACCGGCGAACCGGTCGGCCTCCAGGTGGGGATGGCTCCTACGGGACGGGCCCGACAGGAGCGGCCCGCGATCAGCCCCGCAGCAGCTGCAGGACGGTCTGGGGAACCAGGTTGGCCTGCGCCAGCATGGCGGTACCGGCCTGGACCATGATCTGGTGGCGGGTGAACTGCACC
>CAIXPF010000060.1 GCA_903921205.1 uncultured Acidimicrobiia bacterium
CCGCAGACGATGTGGTTGGTGGTGTCGACGCTGGAGGTCACGTCGGCCCAGGCACCGCCGGTGTAGTGGAGGATCTGCGGGTTGGTGCCCGTCGGGTAGTCCGCGGCGTTGTAGGACAGGCAGATGGTGAGGTCACCGGTGAACGAGGCGGTCGTGGCCACCTCGTAGTAGGTGGGGGAGGTACCCAGCGTGAAGCCGTTCGGGGCGACATAGGTGGGGTCGGTGTTGGTGACCGTGGAGACGGTGGTGGTGCCGGCGGTGGCGACGGTGCCGAAGGTGATCGAACCGGCCTCGCTGGTGCCGCTGTAGAAGCTCTGGGCCACGTCGCTGCCGGTGCTGGTGGGCACCGGGGCGCCGACAGGGAAGCCCTCGACCACGTCGAGCGGCCAGAAGCCGGGCTGTCCGGCCTTGGTGGCGTCGTCGGTGTAGGAGGCCATCCACGGGGTGGTGTCGATCGAGTTGAAGCCGCAGAACACGTCGCCCGGGCCGCTGCCGGCGCCCCAGTAGTTGCGCTCGGCCACCAGGTTGCCGGTGCTGGCGGCGCCCACGATGGTGGCGTTGGTCTCGCTACCGGCGGTGGCGCAGTTCTTGGCCGCCGAGGGGGCGTTGAACTTGTTGTTGCGGATGGCGATGGTGGCCACGTCGACACTGGGCTCGGCGAGACCGAGGAAGTTGTTCGAGGCGAACGTGAAGGAGTTGTTCTCGATGTCCACGTTGGCCGAGGGCCGGGTGAAGCCGTACTGGGTGCCCCACAGGCTGAAGTACGCGCCGCCCTGGAAGGTGTTGCCGGCGACGGTGCTGTTGATCAGGCCGATGTAGCCGCCGGCGTAGTTCGTCGTGGCGGCGTCACCGAAGGTGTTGCCGGTGACGGTGCCGTTGTCGACGTTGCCGAAGTTCATGGTGCCGGCGGCGATGGTGTTGCCGGTCATCGTGAAGTTGTTGATGAGGTACGAGCCCGGTCCGCCACCGTGGGCGATGGACCGGTTGCTGCCACCGGAGCGGGGCAGCGCCGTCATGACGTTGTTGGTGATGGCGAAGTTGGTGGTGGTGGAGCCGCCACTGTGGCCGATGAGCGCGCCCTGGGTGTTGTACCAAGGGGTGTTGGCGTACATCAGGTTGTTGGTGACGGTGACGCCGGTGAGCGGGTCGGTGGTGACCGAGCCGCCGGTGTTGACGTTGAGGGCCACCGACCGGAAGTGACCGTTCATCCCGGCGTACTGGCCGCTGGTCTGGTCGGCGTGCATCCAGTTGTTCTTGATGGTGATGTTCGACCGGCCGCCGTGCCCGCCGGGGACGCTGATGCCGTAGGAGTAGTCGTCGAACTCGAAGCCGTCGATCTCGACGTTGCTGGCCTCGACGCTCATGATGGCGTTGTTCTGATAGGCGTGCAGCTGGCTCTCACCGCCGCTGCGTCCGCCGGCGACCGGGGTGACGCCGGCCTGGGCGCCGCGCAGGGTGAGCGACTTGGTGATGCGGATCGTCGGGGTGCTCGAGGCCGGGGTGAAGGTCCCGGCGTTCACACAGATCACGTCGCCTGCCGTGGCGGCGGTGATGGTGCTCTGCAGGGCGGACAGGTTCACCGTCGTGGTGCACGCCGACACCGCCCCGGCGCTGGGGGCCACGGCCAGTGAGGTGCTCACCAGCGCCGAGGCGACCAGCGACGCCACGCCGAGACGCCGCCACAGGCCCCGCTTGTGCCGGTTGGCGCACCGGACGCCCGGGCCGCGGCCGGGCGAGTCGTGGGTTCGAATCGGGGAGTCGTAGACGAGGTCCACGGGAGGTCTCTCTCTCTCGCGATGCCCTCAGGAACTTCTGGACATACCCATAGGGGTAGTCGACCCGGAGTGCTCTCGGAAAGGGGCGTTCGACCCAGTTTGATGAACGCCGTTGCCCGATTCGGGTGGTCGCGGACGGTTCGGGCCCCTGCCGTGACCATTTCGGGGACCGCCCGGCGGCGATCAGGGGATGATGCCGGCCTCCTTGAGGGCGTCGATGCGGTCCCAGTCCCAGCCCAGCTCCATGAGCACCAGCTCGGTGTCCTGGCCCAGCTCGGGCACGGCCAGCTCGGCGAAGTGCGACCGTCCGGAGAAGTCCACCGGGGAGGCCACCATGCGGGCGGTCGTGCCGTCCGCCATGGGCACCTCGATGAACCCGCCGGCGGCGCTGACCTGCGGATCGTCGACGAGATCGTGGGTGTGCTGCACCCGGGCCCACCACACGCCCTCCCGGTCGAGGATCGGCGCCCATTCGTCGCGGCTGCGGGTGGCGAAGCGTTCCTGCAGGGTCGTGGTGACCGTCTCGGCGTGGTCGCGCCGGCCGTCCATGCCGGCGAATGCCGGGTCCTCGGCGAGGTGCTCGAGCTCCAGCGCCCGCATCACGTTGGGCCAGTGGCGGTCGCCCTCTAGGCACAGCAGCCACACCCAGGCGTCATCCGCGCAGCGATAGCCGGTGAGCAGCGGGTTGGCCACCTTGCGTATCGAGGCGGCCACGGTCGGCAATCCGGCCCGAACGTTGGTGTTGAGGTCGGTACCCATCTGGTACATCCCGGCGCGCAGCAGCGACGTGGCCACCAACTGGCCTTCGCCGGTGCGGTCGCGCTGATACAGCGCAGCGGCCACGCCACCGGCGAGGGACATGCCGGTGAGGTGGTCGCCCACCCCGCCGCGCTGGTAGGGCAGGTCCTGGCCGGGCAGGGTCAGCGAGGCCGCCACCCCGGCCCGGGCCCAGTAGGCGCCCATGTCGTAGGCGGCGCGGTCGCGTTCGGGGCCGTCGAGGCCGTAGCCGGTGATGCTGGCGTAGATCAGCCGGGGGTTGTGGGCATGCAGCGCCTCCCAGCCGAGCCCCAGCCTGTCGAGCCCGCCGGGCCGGTAGTTGGTGACGAACACGTCGGCCTCGGCCAGTAGGGCCAGGGCCACCTCGAGGCCCTCGGGGCGGCGCAGGTCGACCGACACCGAGCGCTTGCCCCGGTTGTCGAGCTCGAAGGGCGGGTTGATGTGGCCGCCGAACATCCAGGCGTAGCCCCGGAACGGGTCGCCGTCGAGCGGTTCGAGCTTGGTCACCGACGCGCCCCAGTCGGCCAGGATGGCGGCACAGGCCGGGCCGGCCAACCACAGACCCAGTTCCACCACCCGGACCCCGGCCAGTGGTCCGCTCGTGCTCGTGTCGCTCATCTCGTCGTCCCCGTGTCGTCGCCCTGCCGGGCGGGTGCGGGCCCATTCGTAGCACCGCTCGGCCCAGCGGTGCGGGGCAGGCCCACTACGCTCGGCGGGCTCTCGGCCGGGTCGGTGGCCCGGGGGCGACGGCAACGAGGGGGCATGGTGGCGAGATCGGTCGAGCAGGTGATCGCGAGCGAGCTCGGGGTACGCGAACACCAGGTCCAGGCGGCGGTCGGTCTGCTCGACGGCGGTGCCACGGTGCCCTTCGTGGCCCGCTACCGCAAGGAGGCCACGGGCGGCCTCGACGACGCCCAGTTGCGCACCCTGCACGAGCGCCTCGGCTACCTGCGCGAGCTGCACGAGCGCCGTGCCGTGGTGCTCGAGTCCATCCGGTCGCAGGGCAAGCTCACCGACGAGCTCGCCGCCCAGATCGCCGCCGCCGACTCCAAGGCCCGCCTGGAAGACCTCTACCTGCCCTACCGGCCCAAGCGGCGGACCAAGGCCCAGACGGCCCGGGAGGCCGGGTTGGAGCCGTTGGCCGATCGGCTGTTGGCCGACCCCGACCTCGACCCGGTCACGGTGGCGGCCGGCTACGTGGACGACGGCCGGGGCGTGGTCGATGCCGCCGCCGCCCTCGACGGGGCGCGGGCCATCCTGGTGGAGCGTTTCAGCGAGGACGCCGACCTGGTGGGTGAGCTGCGCGAGCGCATGTGGGGCCAGGGTGCGATGCGGGCCACGGTCCGCGACGGCATGGCCGAGGCGGGAGCCAAGTTCGCCGACTACTTCGCCTTCGCCGAGCCGTTCACCAAGCTGCCCTCGCACCGGATCCTGGCCCTGCTGCGCGGCGAGGCCGAGCAGGTACTCGACCTCGATCTCGACCCCGAACCACTGGCGCCGGTTCGGGTTGCGGCAGGCACGCTCGGTGCAGATGCTTCCGGTGCGGATGCTTCCGGGATCGCGGGACCGTCGGTCTACGAGCGGGCGATCGCCGCCCGTTTCGGGCTGGCCGACCGTGCCCGGCCCGCCGATCGTTGGCTGGCCGACACCGTCCGCTCGACCTGGCGCACCCGGATCAAGCTGCGTCTGACCGTCGACCTGCGGATGCGGCTGCGGGAATCGGCCGAGGACGAGGCCGTGCGGGTGTTCGCGGCGAACCTCCGTGACCTGCTGCTGGCGGCCCCGGCGGGGACCCGCACGACGATGGGCCTCGACCCCGGCTATCGCACCGGCACCAAGGTCGCGGTGGTCGACGGCACCGGGAAGGTCGTGGCGACCGACACCATCTACCCGCACAAGCCCCAGGGCCGTTGGGACGAGGCCCTCGATCGCCTGCGACGCCTGGCCGCGACCCACGGGGTGCAGCTGGTGGCCATCGGCAACGGCACCGCCTCACGCGAGACCGAGAAGCTCGCCGCCGAGCTGGTGCGGGCGGTGCCCGAGCTGAAGCTGACCAAGGCCATGGTGTCCGAGGCGGGGGCATCGGTGTACTCCGCGTCGGCCTACGCCTCCCAGGAGCTGCCCGACCTCGACGTGACCCTGCGCGGGGCGGTGTCGATCGCCCGTCGTCTGCAGGACCCGCTGGCCGAGCTGGTCAAGATCGACCCGAAATCCATCGGTGTCGGCCAGTACCAGCACGACCTGGCCGAGTCGAAGCTGTCCCGCTCGCTCGACGGGGTCGTGGAGGACTGCGTGAACGCGGTCGGGGTGGACGTCAACACCGCCTCGGTGCCGCTGCTGGGCCGGGTGGCCGGGATCACGCCGTCGCTGGCGGTCTCCATCGTCGCCCATCGCGACGCCAACGGGCCCTTCGCCGATCGGGGCGCGCTCAAGGCGGTGCCCCGGCTGGGGGAGCGGACCTTCGAGCAGTGCGCCGGGTTCCTGCGCATCCGCGGCGGCGCCGACCCCCTCGACGCCTCCGCCGTACACCCCGAGGCATACCCCTTGGTACGCAGGATGGCGGTCAAGGCCGGTGGCCGCGTCGACGCGCTGATCGGCAACCGCGAGGTGCTGCGCACCATCCGCCCGGACGAGTTCGTCGACGACCGGTTCGGTCTGCCGACGGTGACGGACATCCTCGCCGAGCTCGACAAGCCCGGCCGTGATCCCCGGCCGACCTTCACCACCGCCACGTTCGCCGAGGGGGTCGAGGACGTCGCCGACGTACGCCCAGGTATGGTGCTCGAGGGCGTGGTCACGAACGTGGCCGCGTTCGGGGCCTTCGTCGACATCGGGGTGCACCAGGACGGGCTCGTGCACATCTCGGCGATGTCGCGCAGCTTCGTGTCCGATCCCCGCCAGGTGGTCAAGCCGGGTGACGTGGTCAAGGTCAAGGTGCTCGACGTCGACCTGGCCCGCAAGCGCATCTCGTTGACCCTGCGCCTCGACGACGAGATCGACCCGTCGGGCTCGAAGCCGGCAGCCCGCTCCGGCGGCAGCACCCGGGGCGATCGGGGCTCCCGGGGCGATCGAGGCTCTCGAGGCACCGACGGCAACCGTTCCGGCAGCGGCAACCGTTCCGGGGGCGGGTCGCCCGGCCAGTCCGGCGGCGCCATGGCCGACGCCCTTCGCCGTGCGGGGCTCACCCCCTGAGCTCCGCCGCCGTCGGGTTCGGCCGGCGGGCGGGTCGGCGGGTCGGCCGGCCGTCGATTCGGTGCGGCGAATCGACGGCGAATCGGCCCGACGTGTTTGCCGCCGTCCGGGACCGGGGAGCCTCGGCCGAGAATCCGGCGCCGACGGTGGGTCAGCGCGCGCCCACCGTGGTCAACCGGGGCGCCGGGGGCGCTCGGCCAGACGCGCTCAGCCGAGGGCGCCGGCGGCGCGCAACGCGGCCACCCGTTCCGGGTCGAGCCCCAACAGGCCGGTCAGCACCTCGTCGGTGTGCTGACCGAGCGTCGGCGCGGCCGATCGCACCCGGGTGTCCTCGCCGTCGATGACCCACGGCACCCCGGCGTGGGTCCGCACCCCGACCTCGCGGTGGGCCAGCCGGGTCAGGAACCCCCGGGCGAACAGGTGCGGGTCGTCGGCGAGATCACGCGGTGACAGCGTCGGGAACGCCGCCACCCCTGCAGCCTGCAGCGCCTCGGTGGCCGCCCACCGGGTTCGCTCGAGGCACCAGGCGGCGACCGTGGCGTCGAGGTCGTCCTCGTTGGCCTTGCGATCCGTTGCGGTGGTGAACCGGGCGTCGGTGGCCAGACCCTGGGTGCCGTCGGGGTCGAGGACCTCGCACAGGGCCAGCCAGTCGGTGTCGTCGGTGACGGCGATGGTCACGAAGTCACCCGCCTCCTCGCCCGGTTCGCCGTCGGGGGCGCAGCGGTAACAGTTGTGCGGCGCCCATTGGGCATGGCGGTTGCCGATGCGCTCCGCCTCGGTGCCCTGCAGCAGCCAGGCCATCCACCCCTCGAGGCCGTTGACGGCGGTGGCCTCCCACAGCGACGTGTCGAGGCGGGCGGTACGGCCGGTCCGGCGCCGGGTGACCAGGGCGGCCACCACCCCCCAGGCGCAGGCGATGCCGGCGGCGGGGTCCCCGAAGGCGATGCCGAGCTCCCGCGGGCCGTCGCCCGGTTCGTACCCGGTGAGCGAGGCGATGCCCGACAGCGGCGAGGTCGTCGGCCCGTAGCCCATGTAGGCCCGCAGCGAGCCGGTCTGTCCGTACCCGGCGATCGAGGCCACGATCACGTCGGGGTTGATCGCCCGCAGCTCGTCCACGCCGAGGCCGAGCCGCTCCATGACCCCGACGGCGAAGTTGTCGATGACCACATCGGCCTCGGCCACCAGGCGGCGGGCCAGGTCGAGCCCTTCGGGGCAGCCCAGATCGAGCGAGATGGAACGCTTGCCCTGGCTCCACTGGTTGAAGTAGCCGCTGGTGTTCACGGTCGGCTCGACGCCGGGCGGGTGGAACGGCAGTCGACGCCCCAGGCACAGCCGGGCCGGGTTCTCCACCTTGATCACGTCGGCCCCGAGGTGGGCCAGCTGCATCGTGCAGAACGGCCCGGCCCACACCCAGGTGAAGTCGAGCACGCGGACGCCCTCGAGGGGCCGGGGTGCCGATCCGGCCGCGTTCCCTCCGAGGCCGCCCGGCCCGTCGGCCCCTGCCCCGTCGGCCCCGGCCGCCCCGGCACCCGGGGTGCGGGCATCCCAGCCGGGTGTCGGTGAACCGGCGAGGGCCGGTGCGGGGGAGCGCAACGCCCACGGCGAGGCGGTCTGCTCGCCGGAGCTCTGCCACACGAAGGGGGCCCCGGGTAGCTCGACACGGCCGAGGTCGGGTTGGTCGACGGTGGCGAAGAATCCCCGCTCGCGCAGATGGGGCTGCTGGGACAGATCGTGCATGGAGAACACCGGGGCGAAGGCGATGCGCCGCTGCTGTCCCTGATGCCAGAGGTACTCGACGGTATGTTCCTCGGTGAAGGATTCGACCAGGGCGAAGAGGGCCTCGGCGGTCTCGTTGCGGCCGGCTGCGGTGGAGAAGATCTCCTCGGTCGCCCATTCGGGCGAGCCCATGAACTCGACCAGGCGCGCCCACTGGTCCTCCTCCACGCAGACCAGGAACACCAACCCGTCCCGGCAGCGGAAGATGCCCCACGGGTTGAGGGTGCGGATGCCCATCCGGTCGGGGTTCCAGCCCGGATAGGTCCAGGCGATGAACGCCGCCTCGAGCATCGAGGTGACATGGGCCTGCATCGAGTAGTCGATGTGGGCGCCGATCCCGGTGCGCTGGGCCCGGTCGACGCAGGCCAGCGCGCAGATCGCCGCGCCGGTGGCCGACTGCAACGAGGCCAGGTCGACCGGCGGGCGCAGCGGCGGCAGGTCCGGCCGTTCGGAGGCACCCGGTGCCAACCACGCCCAGCCGCCGCCGTGCACCACCCCGATCTCGGTCGCCCGGTACCCGGCATACGGCCCGGTATGACCGAACGGGCTCAGCGAGCACACCACCAGGTCGGGCCGGGTGGCGCGCCAACGATCGGGGTCGATGCCCCACGCCGGCCACTGCGCCGGCGGCAACTCGTGTACCACCAGGTCGGCGCCGGCCACCAGGGCATCGAGGTCGACCGCGCCGGCGCGGACCGAGGTCTTGTTGGTGTTCAACGCCACGAACAGCCCGGCGGTGTCGGGATCGCCCTCCTGGCCGGGCCGCCACGGTCCCCGGCGACGGACCGGGTCGCCGTCGGGGCCTTCCACCTTGACCACCTCGGCGCCGAGGTCGGCGAGGAGCTTGGCCGCGTACCCGGCCGCCACCCCGCCACCGATCTCCACCACACGGATACCTTCGAGCCCATGCATCGGCCCGGGACGGTAGCGCACCGCGGCGCCCCGACGGTTCCGTTCCCGGCGCAGGTCGGCACCGGGCGCGTTACGCTCCCGCGCCATGACCTCGGCCCGCGACGATGTGGCGACCGGTGACGCGACGCCCGTTGCGATGCCCGACCTGGCGACCGGCGACGTGGCCATGCCGGGCGGTATCGAGCCGGGAGCGGCGCGGCCGGCCGGTTTCGGCCACGCCTTCGCCTCGCTGCGCTGCCGGCACTTCCCGAAGGTCTATGCCACCGGCTGGATCTGGAGCATCGCCCGGTGGGGGCTCGGTTTCCTCGGGGCGTTCGTCGCCAACGACCTGACCGGTTCGCCCCGCCTGGTGCAGTTGACCGGCACCATGATGTGGGGGCCGTTGCTGTTCGCCGGCCTGATCGGCGGCGCGGTCTCGGACCGTTTCGATCGGCGCCGCACGGTGCTGGTGCAGCTCGGGGTGCTCGTCCCGCTGACCGCGATGATGGGTGCCCTGGCCCTCACCGACGCCCTGCGGGTGTGGATGATCTACCCGTTCATGCTGGTGGTGGGCCTGGGCTGGATCGTGGACATGACCGCACGGCGGGCGCTCATCTACGACCTCGTCGGCGCCGAGCAGATCAACGGGGCGATGGCGCTCGAGATGCTCAGCTCGTCCGCCGGCCTGCTGCTCGGCGCGCTCATCGGCGGCACGGTCATCCAGACGCTGGGTGTGGGTGCCGCCTACCTGGTCATCGCCGCCGGGCTGCTGGTGGCCATGCTGATCATGTGGCGGGTGCCCGCGCCCGGCGTCGCCCCTGCGAGCCTCGCGGCGCCGGTCGAGAAGCCGCCGCCGTTCCTGCGGGCCGTCGCCGAGGGCTTCCGGGCGTTGCCGGCCAACCTGGCGCTGGTGTCGATCCTCGGGGTGACCGTCTTCGTGGACTTCTTCCACTTCTCCTACTTCCCCATCGTGCAGGTGATGGGCAAGCGGGTCGGGGCGTCCCCGGCGATGATCGGCCTGATCTCGGCCGCAGCGGGTGCCGGGATGATGGCCGGGTCGTTGTGGGTGGCGATCCGCACCCCGCACCGTGGCAAGGCCTACGTCGGCGGGTCCCTGGTCGCCTGCGTGTTGCTCATCGGCTTCGCCACCCTGCCCTCGTACTGGATGATGGTGGCCTTCGCCGGGGCTGCCGGTGCGGCCCTGGGCCTGTTCGGCGCGACGCAGACAGCGTTGGCCATCACCACCACCACGCCCGAGATGCGGGGCCGGGCCATGGGCCTGCTCAGCATGGCCATCGGGGCGTTGCCGGTGGGCATGTACGCCCTCGGGGAACTGGCCCAGGCGGTGGGTGCCCCCACGGCGCTGGTGATCTTCAACGTGGCGGGGTTCGTCGGACTGCTGGTCTGGCTGCGGGTGCGTCCCGAGGTGCTGTCGGTCCGCTGAGCCCGTCGGTCGCTGCGGTTCGAGCCTGCCGCCGGACAGCGCATACCATGCTCCTGCACACAGACCTGATCGGACCGTCAGGTTCGCGGGAGACGAAGGAGCGCGGCGATGACCATGACCGCACCGCAGCAGGGCGACATCCTCGCCGGGCTGAAGATCATCGACACCGACACCCACCTGTCGGAACCGGCCGACCTGTGGACCTCGCGTGCCCCGGCGCGTTACCGCGACGAGGTGCCCCGCCAGGTCGAGCTCAACGGCCGCCGGCGCTGGGTCATCGGCGGTGACATCGACCTCGGCGGGGTCGGTGCCGCCAGCGTGGTCGATCCGGCCGGCGAGAAGATCTACGGCGTCGGCTGGCTGAAGCTGTCCGTCGAGGAGGTCCACGCCGCCTCGTCGCAGATCCCCGCCCGCCTGAAGCTGATGGACGAGGTCGGGGTGTACGCCCAGATCGTGTACCCGAACCTCGCCGGGTTCGGGAACCAGGCCTTCATGCGGGTCCAGGACAGCGAGCTGCGCCTGCTGTGCGCGCAGATCTACAACGACGCCGGGGCCGAGCACCAGGAGCAGTCCGGTGAGCGGATCTTCACCATGGCGCTGGTGCCGTGGTGGGACATCGACGCGTCGGTGGCCGAGGTGCGGCGTTGCGCGGCGATGGGCATGCGCGGCGTGGTGATGTGCTCCAACCCCGAGGACGCCGGCATGCCCGATCTGGGCCAGCCGGTGTGGGCGCCGTTCTTCGAGGCGTGCGAGGAGCTGGGCATGCCGATCAACTTCCACATCGGGGCCAGCTCCGGGGAGATGGACTTCTTCGGCAAGACCCCGTGGAAGTCCCACGGCGGCGAGACCCGCCTGGCGCTCGGGTCGGCCAACCTGTTCCTGGGCAACGCCCGGGTGATCGGCAACCTGATCTACTCCGGTGTGCTCGAGCGCTATCCGACGCAGCGGTTCGTGTCGGTCGAGTCGGGTCTCGGCTGGATCCCGTTCTATCTCGACGCCCTGGACTACGAGATGTCCGAGACGATGCCCAACGACTCCAAGAAGCTGTCGCTGACGCCGTCGGAGTACTACAAGCGGCAGTTCTACAGCTGCTTCTGGTTCGAGAAGACCGGCCTGAAGACCAACATCGAGGCGCTCGGCGCCGAGCGGGTGCTCTTCGAGACCGACTTCCCGCACCCGACCTGCCTCTATCCCGGTGGTGGCGACCACATCCGTTCGTCGCTGTCGGGCCTCGACGACTACACCCGTCGCCGGGTGCTGCAGGACAACGCCGCCGACCTGTACCGCATCGGCCTCTGACCCCGGGCGGACACCGCTCGCCCCGGTGTCCGCCGCCGGCGGACCCCGACCCTTCGACGAGCCCGGCCCTCTGCGGCCGGGCTCGCTGCGTCCCCGGCCGTCGGCCCCGGGTGGAGCATGGCGAATCGGCACCGATTCGGCGTGATGCCCCACGGGGTATCGCAGCGAATCGACGTCGATTCGCTGCGACGGTGTCGAATTCAGTCGAGGCGAAAGCCTTTTCGGCGCAGAAACGCGGCCAGGTCGGCACGCTCCGTGGCGGAAACCTGGCGGGCCTTGTCCAGCGACCACCCGTAGAAGTCGGCGGTCCCGAACCGCTCACGGTACTGCTGGCGGTCGGGCGGGATGGAGAACACCGCATCGCGCCGACGGTCGTAGCCGTCGAGTTCGTCGACGAACGCCGCATCGTCGTAGCGGTCACGGTGCACGGTCAGCGCCGGTGGGAGTCGAAGCACCTGGTGGCCGGTGTCGCCACGGTGCCCGATGCACAGCCCCGATATCGGGAACACCAGGTCGGGCAGCTCGCAGATCTCGCTCACCGCATCGATGTGGTTACGGACCACCGAGATCGGACAGGTCCCCAGGCCCATCGACTCGGCCGCCCAGACGAAGCTCGACAGGTGCAGGGCGGCGTCGACCGCCGGGTTGAGCACGGCGTCGAGGTGGTCGTTGCCGAACTCGATGCCGTGCAGCTCGCAGATGCGGCGGATCCGCCGCCCGTCGCCGCAGAACAGCAGGAACCGGGCGCACGAGCGGATCCACGGCATGTCCGGGATCAGGTCGGCGATGCGGCCCCGACGCTCGGGATCGTCCACGACGATGATCGCCACCTGCTGCAGGTCCGACTTCGCCGGGGTCGACAGTGCCGCCGCGAGCAGGCGTTCCAGGGTCGCCTCGTCGACGGGTTCGTCGGTGAAGCGCCGGCAGATGCGGTGCCGCAGCATGGTCGCCACCGTCTCGGTCGGTGGCGCGTGCTGGGCGAAGTGCGGCGCCACACCGAACCGTGCCTCGATCAGCGCCGCGGTGTCGGGTCCGTTGCGCTCCGGTCCGCCGCTCGCCCGTTCACCGCTCGCCTGTCCGTCCGTCGACATACCCGTCCTCTCAGGTGCCGGGCTCGGTGGTGGCCCGCTCGATGTCGTAGAGCTCCTCGAGACCGGCCAGCGGGGCCAGCTGGTGGTAGAAGGCGTTGCGCGGCCGCAGGTCGTCGCCGGCCCGGTCGGGGTGGTCCAGCTGCCGCTGGTAGAGGTCGCGCACCGCGGCCATCGCCGCGACCTGGCCGCTCATGGGGTCGATCACCATGGCGTAGCCGAGCTCGGCCCACTGCGCCGGCGGCCGCACGTCGAGCATCGTCATCGCCACCACGGGCACGCCGAGCCGCTTCGGCGCCTCGGCCCACTGCTCGTCGGTCTGGGGGAACAGCATGATGGCGTCGGCCCCGGCTGCGACGTAGGCCTCGGCCCGTTCCAGGGCGGCCTCGAAGCTCTCGTGGCGCACCGCCCCGGTCCGGGCGATCAGCACGAAGTCGGGGTCGCGGCGCTGGGCGACGGCCACCTCGATCTTGGCCACCATGTCGGCGACGGGCACCAGGTGCTCGATGCCGCGGTGATGGCTGACCCGCTTGGGGGCCACCTGGTCCTCGAGCTCCACCCCGACCGCGCCGGTGGCCTCGAACTCCCACATCATGCGGGCCACATGCACCGGGTCGCCGAAGCCGACGCCCCCGTCGATCACCAGGGCCAGGTCGCTGCGCCGGGTGATGGCCCGGGCGAAACCGGCCAGCTCGTCGACGGTCAGCAGCGCCTCGGACACCGCCAGCTGGTAGCCCAGCCCGCCGCCGGAGAGATAGCCCGATTCGTAACCGATCTGGCTGGCCAGCCGGGCGGTCAGCGGGTCGAGGCACAGCGGGGCCAGCAGCGGCGCGGCCTCACCGGCGGCCGCGGCCTGCAGCCGGGCCCGGAACGCCGGGCGATCCATCAGCGCACCGCCGCCGCAGCGCTCGTGCCGGCGATCTTGCCGAACACCGACCCGGCCACCAGGCCGGTGCCACCGGGGTAGTTGTGGTAGAAGAGCCCGCCCACCAGCTCCCCGCAGGCGAACAGGCCGCTGATCGGGGTCTCGGTGGTGTCGAGCACCTCGCAGTCGTTGGACACCTTCAACCCGCCGAAGGTGAAGGTGATCCCGCAGGTGACGGCATAGGCCTCGTACGGCGGGGTGTCCAGCACGTTGGCCCAGTTGGTCTTGGGGAAGGGAATGCCCGGGGTGCCCCGACCGTCCTTGATCGCCGGGTTGAACGGGACGTCGGTCTGCACTGCGGCGTTGTAGGCCTTGATGGTCTCGAGGCACTGCTGCGGGTCGACCCCTTCGAGCTTGGTGACCAGTTCCTCCAGCGAGTCGGCCCGGACCCGGGTGACCTCGCGGATGCGGTACTCGTCGCGCAGCAGGTCCAGCACCTTGGCGTCGAAGATCTGCCAGGCGAACATGTCGGGCTGATTGAGGATCACTGCGCCGTACTTGGCGTAGGTGTAGTTGCGGAAGTCGGCGCCCTCGTCGACGAAGCGCTCGCCCCGGGCGTTGACCATGATGCCCAGCGGGTACGAGTGCTTCTGGAAGCCGTCGCCGACCGCCAGGTCACCGAAGGGCGGGGCATTGAGGTCCCAGCCCACGGCGTGCGAGCCCGACCAGTGCCCGTAGGGCATGGCCCCGATGTCGAGGGCCATGCGGATGCCGGCGCCGGTGTTGTACTTGGTGCCGCGCACCTTGGCCAGATCCCAGTTGGTGCCCAGGTAGCGGGCCCGCCACTCGGCGTTGGCCTGGAACCCGCCCGCCGCCAGCACGACCGCCTTGGTGGCGACCTCGTGGACCTGCCCATCGTGGCGGATGCGGATCCCGGTGACGCAGCCGTGCTCGTCGGTCACCAGCGACTGGCCGGCTGCGCCGTAGACCACCCGGATGCCGTCGCGCCGGCAGGCCTTGTGCTCGAGCTCGACGAGGCCCTCGCCGCCACCCCATGCCTCGACCGCCAGGCCACCCCAGAAGGTGAACTTCCCGTCGACCTTGAACGCCTGGCGTCCGTAGCTGGGCTGGAAGCGCACGCCCTTCTCCCGCATCCACACCATCGTGGGGAAGCTGTTGCGCACCAGCAGCTCGACCAGGTCGGGGTCGGCCCGGTACTGGGTCACCCGGGCCATGTCGTCGAAGTACTGCTGGTCGGTGTACGTCCCGAAGTTGACGTTGGTGCGCTCGTCCTCGGTGAGGTCGGGCATCAGCTGCACCAGGTCGTCCACGCCGTTGAACACGACCCGCATGGCCCCGGCGGTGTACCGGGTGTTGCCCCCGGAGTGCGACTCGGGTGCGGCGTCGATCATCAGGACCGACGCACCCCCTTCCCGCGCCGCAAGCGCAGCGCAGGCCGCGGCATTGCCGGCCCCCACGACCACGACATCAACCGGTTCGAACGTATCGGTCCCCATGGCGCCACACGCTACCTGCGCGCCGGTGGGGCGTCACCACCGCAGGTTCCCCTGTCCTCGGGACCGCCGACGTGAATGCGTCAAGTGTCTTCGGCCGAAGATAAACTCGCCGCCAGTGGAGCTTCCCGACGAAATCCTCAACGACCTGCAGAAGCGATTGCGCCGGGCCGAAGGCCAGCTGCGAGGTGTCCAGGCGATGCTCGAAGATGGCAGGGACTGCCGCGAGGTCGTCACCCAGCTGTCCGCCGTCATCGGCGCCCTCGAACAGACCGGCTTCAAGCTGGTGGCCAGCGGGCTCACGTGGTGCATCGCCAACCCCGACGAGGCCAAGGCCAACGGCCTGGGCGTCGACGAGGTGCAGCGCATGTTCATGAAGCTGACCTGACCCCGCCGCCTTCACCGGCCCGGTCGTCGACCGGGCGGCCGGGCCCAGTCGGTCGGGGCTGCCGGATCAGTCGGCCAGTTCGACCGTGGCGGTGCCGATCACCGAGGTGACACCCTCGTGGTTCAGCATCGTCAGGTCGACCTCGACCAGGCGGTTGTCCTCGTCGAGGTCGGTGACCGCCCCACGACAGGTGGCGGAGGTGTCCACCACCATCGTGGTGCGGAACACGGTGTCGAGCTTGCGGATCTTCGCCCCGGGCGCCCACTGGTGGATCATGGCGGCCAGGAACCCCTGGCTCATGACCCCGGGCACGATGGCTCCGGGCAGTCCTTCGGACTTGGCGAACTCGTGATCGGTGAAGCGGGGGAAGTCCATGTAGGCGGCCTTCACGAACAGCCGGACCTTGTCCATGGAGATGTCGGGGTGGGTCTCGGGCAGGTCGTCGCCCAGCTCGACCTCGGAGAATCGCACGATCAGCCCTCCACGGCCTTGATCTGGCGCAGGTCGACGGTGGCGACCGGCTCATCGTTCTGGTTGAAGAAGTTCAGCCGGTGCACGATGAACAGCATCGTGCCGCTGCGGCCGGTCTTGGCGTAGATGTCGGCGATCTCCGAGCGGGCCGAGAGGCGGTCGCCGGGGCGGATCGGGGCGAGGATCTCGACCGACTTGCCGCCGTCGATGCTGCGGCCCCGGCCGAGATCGGGGAAATCCTTCGGGGTCATGGCGTCACGGGTGTTGCCCAGACAGCCGATGAAGGTCGGGTGCGCCTCGAAATCGGGGTTGGACGGATCGCTGTAACGCGGATCGGTATCACCGCAGGAGGCGGCGTAGTCCAGCACCTGCTGTTCCTTGATGGTGTACTCGGCGCGATGGAACTCTTTGCCGACCCAGTCGCGTCGGAGGGAATCAATATCGACCACGGCAATACCGCCTATCGGAAGGTGCGGGCACGACAGCGTCCGGCCTGCAGCGCGGACACCAGATCATCGATGCTACGGATGGGATCGTCGAACTCGGTGGCGGCGTAGCCGATCCGGCTGACGATGTGGGAGTCGCTACCGCCGAACCCGCGGTAGCCGAAACGGTCGGCCTCGGCCTCGGACATCTCGTCCTCGCCGGGGCGGCTTCCGCCGTTGTAGATCTCCACCAGGTCGACCCCGTCGATGGGGCCCTTGCGCTCGAAGTGGGCGAACAGCCCGACATTGGGCCGGCCCGGGTGGCAGGGGGCGGCCACCGCACCGCAGCGCCGGGCCGCGGCCAGGACGTCGCCGATGTGGTTGTCGACCCGGGCGAAGTCGAAGGCGTGGGTGAGCTCCTCGTTGACCCCGAAGACCAGCACATGGCCGTAGTCCGTCTCGACCTCACTGGCCTTGAGGATCAGCAGACCGTACTGGTCCTCGAGATCGCGGTAGTCGGAGGTGTCGTCGTACTGACGGTGCTCGGTCAGCACGAAACCGTCGAGCGGGAGCTCCTTCTTGCGGATCCACTGGCAGTAGTTGTCGACCTTGGCCCGGCCGTCGTCGGAACGAACGGAGTGGGTGTGCAGATCCAGGATCATCGTCGGTCAGTCAGCCCCGTTGTTCGATCAGTCGGCAGGACGGAAGCGCACCACGGCGAACTGCTCGCCATCGGTACGTTCCTGCGGCTGGAAGTCGGCCACGACGGCCATGCCGATCCGCACGGCCTCGGGGTCGCAACCCACGATGTGGGTCAGGATACGCGGGCCTTCCTCGGTCTGGACGTAGGCCATGACGTAGGGGCACGCCGCAGCGAAGGGCGGGGCCTGGTTCTGGTGGGTGACGGTGAAGGTGTACACCGTGCCCCGGCCCGAGGCCACGATGTGCTCGAGGTCGCCCGACAGGCAGGTGGCACAGACGCCGCGCGGCTTGTGCTGCACCGTCGAGCAGGCCCGGCAGCGCTGCAGCACCAGCTCACCACGAGCGGCGCCCTCCCAGTACCCCCGGGTCTCCCAGGAGGCGTGGACCTTCGGATGGGTGAGATCGGCCATCACTCGACTCCCAGGATCAGCGTGGCGCCGGAGTGCGCCACCCCCAATGTGCCACCGGTGCCGTGGGCCACCGCCAGCTTGGCGTTGGCGACCTGACGGTCGCCGCACTCGCCGCGCAGCTGCTTGGTGGCCTCGATCGCCAGGAAGATGCCCCGCATGCCCGGGTGGTTGGAGGACAGGCCGCCGCCGTCGAGGTTGACCGGCAGCTCGCCGCCGAGGCCGATACGGCCGCCGGAGACGAAGTCGCCGCCCTCGCCGACCTTGCAGAACCCCAGGTTCTCCAGCGTGGAGAGCACGGTGATGGTGAACGAGTCGTAGACCATCGCCAGGTCGATGTCGGAGCGCTGCACCCCGGCCATGCCGAAGGCCCGCTCGCCGGCCTGGCGGGCACCCATGGTGAGCAGGTCGGGCGAGCCGATCTCCTGGTGGCACACCGATTCGCCGCACCCGAGGATCTGTACCGGCTTGCGGCGCAGATCCTTGGCCCGCTCGGTGGAGGTGACGACGATGGCGCCGCCGCCGTCGCTGATGATGCAGCAGTCGAGCAGGTGCAGCGGGGCGCTGATCAGCCGGGACGACAGCACGTCGTCGACCGTGATCGGCGTGCGCATCTTCGCCGCCGGGTTCATCGAGGCGTGGCGCCGCATGGTGACGGCGATCTCGGCGAGCTGCTCGGGCTTGGTTCCGTAGCGCTGCATGTGCAGCTGGGCGACCATGGCGTAGCTGCCGACGGTGGTCATGCCGTAGGGCGACTGGAACGAGTCCCACGGGTTGCGGCTGCCGTGGCCCATGCCGGTGCCGATGGCGACGGAGTGGCTGGCCGCGGTCGAGCCGTACAGCACGATCGCCACCTGGCACAGCCCGGCGTGGATGGCCGCCGCAGCGTGGGTCACGTGGGCCAGGAACGACGAGCCACCGATGTTGGTGCCGTCGATGTAGTTCGGCTTGAGGTTCAGGTACTCGGCGAGTTCGACGATGCCCATGGCCCCCATGGTCATCGAGGCGCCGAACAGGCCGTCGACGTCGTCGATGGTCAGCCCGGCGTCGTCGAGGGCGCCCTTGGCCGACTCGGCCATGATCTGGAACTCGGTCTTGTCGGGCGCCCAGCGGGTCGGGTGCTCGTAGACGCCGGCGATGGAGCAGGCTCCGGACAGGCTCATCGGGTCACCTCGGTGGACGTGGCGGCGGCATCGACGATCTCGGCGAGCGCCGCAGGGGCTTCGATCACACCGTGCCGGCCGGCGCCGGCGAGCGTCGCCACCGTGGCGTTCGGCAGCTCGGCGGCGAGGGCCTCGGCGGTGGCGCGGGCGGCGGCGTCCTCGTGCTCGCCGACCACGACGGTGACCGGGCAGGTGACGGCGCCGAGACGGCCTCGGCCGTCCCACGCCTGCTGGGCGAGACGGTCGCCCAGGGTGGCCCGGGGGTCGGTACGGACCCATTCGGCGAAGGCCTTCTGGAAGACCTCCTTGGCGGTGTCGGGCGCATAGCCGGTGTTGTCGAAGTTCCGACGGGCCTTGCCGCTGGTGATGCGGCGTAGCTCGTCGACGACGGCGTCGAGCCCGTCGAAGTGGGCGGCAGCACCCCCGACCAGCACCAGGGCCTTGGGCCAGGCCGGATCGGCGATGGCGGCGGCGAGGGCGACGGCGGCACCGAGGCCCTCACCGACCAGCACCGGCCGACCGAGGCCGAACCCGGAGGCGAGGCCGCGCAGCTGGGCGACCATGGCGTCCACCGAGCCGGCGCTGTCGAGACTGCCCGAACGGCCGTGACCGGGTCGGTCGAAGGCCAACGGGCTGTGCGACGAGGCGAGGGCGTCGAGCAACGCGCCGAAGCTGTTGCCGTTGTCGCCGGCCTCGTGCAGGCAGATGACCACCTCGCCCTGCGTCGTCGCGGGTGGATGGCCCGGAAGGGTGGTGGGTCCACGATGATGGACCAGGGTCGCCACACCGTCGACCGAGAGATACTTCTGGGGCACCCGCGGACGGTAACGGTGACTTGACGCCCACGTCAAAGAGGCCGATGGGGGCTATCTCTCCAGGCTATGGCGCGGCCGTAGCTATCGCTGGAGGAGGGAGGTGGGGTGGGGTTGGTGTCCGACTCCCTCGGAGCGATTCGACGTCGATTCGCCGCAATTCGGATTCGCCGAAACCGTCGACTTCGCCGGTCGGGCCGGGTCGGGCCCGGCGGGGCCCGGCCGGCAGGGTCGAGCCGAACCGGTCCCACCGACTCGTCGGTGGTCAGTGTTCGCCCTTGCGGGCCTTGCTCCAGGGGATGTCGCGGTCGACGCGGGGTTCGCTGGGCAGGCCGAGGACCCGCTCGCCCAGGATGTTGCGCTGGATCTCGTCGGTGCCACCGCGGATCGACATCGACGGTCCGGTCAGGAACTCGACGTGGCCCTCATGGTCGGCCAGCATGCCCTCGGCCCCCCGGCTGTCCTTGTCGAGGTAGGCCCGGCCCTGGAACGAGAAGGTCTTGTGCACCTTCGCCCCCGATCCGGCAGGCCCCGGGTTGCGTGACGCACTGGCCCGGTCCGCGGTCCAGCCGGCTGCGGCGTCGCGGGCGTGGATCGTCATGGCCCGCTGGCGGGCCACCGGGCTGCGCAGGGCGTCGCGGCCGGCGAGATCACGCAGCCAACCGGGCGTGCGCACGCCCTTGATGCCGCCGTCGCCACCGCCCCGGTTGGTGCCGGCCGCGGCCCGCTCGTGGGCCAGCACGGTCATTGCCACCTTCCAGCCTGCACCGACGTCGCCGATCCGCCAGGCGTCGGGCACCCGGGCGCCGCTGAGGAACACCTCGGAGAAGTGGCCGTCGCCGTTCATCTGCACCAACGGCCGGACCTCGACCCCGGGCGCCTCCATGTCCACGGCGAACATGGTGAGCCCGGCGTGCTTGGGCACCTCGGGGTCGGTCCGGGCCAGGCACAGGCCCCAACGGGCCCACACCGCGCGGCTGGTCCACACCTTCTGGCCCTCGAGCGTCCATTCGTCACCGTCACGGGTGGCCCGCAGCGCCAGGTTGGCCAGGTCGGAGCCGGCCTCCGGCTCGGAGAACATCTGGCACCAGATCTCGGCCCCGGACGCAATGGTCGGCAGCCAGCGCTGCTGCTGCTCGTCGGTGCCGTGGGCCAGCAAGGCCGGGCCGCACATGCCGAGGCCGATCATGTAGGCGTAGAGGTCGGGCACGGAGAAATCGCGCAGCACGCGGTTGATCAGCGCCACCTCCTCGGGGTCGGCATCACGCCCGCCGAACGCCTTGGGCCACGACGGCAGGGCCCATCCGCCTTCGACGGTGGACGCCAGATACGCACGGGCCGGCTCGAGGTCGTCGCTGCCGGCGCCCATCGTGGTCATGCGTTCGTCGGCCCGGCGGGGCGTCAGGATCTGGGCGAGTGCGTTGCGGATCTCATCCTCGGTGATCACCGCGGCGACGGTAGCCGCGCCGCTCGCCACGCGCCGATAGCGTGCGGCGATGGAGCTGATCGTGGCCCCCACGCCCGCCGCTGCGGCTCGGGCCCTCGCCGGACGTCTCACCGTGCTGGCCCGTCAGGCCATGGGTCGGCGGGGGGTGTTCAACCTGGTGCTCGGTGCCGGACCGGGGTCGTCGCCGCTGTTCGAGGCGCTGGTGAACACCGAGATCTTCTGGGGCCGGGTGAACGTGTTCCAGCTCGACGAGGGCGTCCCCGGCGACGGCGCCCGCGCCCGCTCGGCAACGGTGCTGCTCGAGGAGTTGTCCGACCAGGTCGGCCTGCCACCCGGCCGGCTGCACGTGGTCGATCCCGTGGCCCCCGACCGGGACGCCGCGGCCCGGCGCTTCGCTGCGTCGCTGCCGGACCACGTCGACGTGGCGGTGCTCGGACTTGCCGCCGACGGCCGCCTCGCCGGCTGGCCCGTCGCGGCCGGGTCGGCCGACGACGGACTCGATGAGCTCGGCGGCGCGGCGGTGGCGATGGTCGGCCCTGCCGAGGACCGCCGGCTGACGCTGACGCCGGTGGTGGTCAACCGCGCCGAACACCGCTTCGTGCTGGCGGTCGGCGCCGATTGCCGTGCCGCCCTCACGGCGCTCGCGGCCGGCGAGCCGGCGTCGTGGGCCGCCCGCCGGCTCGGCCCGGCCGTCGCCTACGCCGACCGCGCCGCCGCTGACGAGCAGGCCGAGTAACCGGAGCTGTCCTACCCGCGCACCGCCCTGCGGGCGATCGCTGTCCTACCCACGCACCGCCCTGCGGGCGATCGCTGTCCTACCCGCGCACCGCCCTGCGGGCAATCGCCATGCGATGCACCTCGCTCGGGCCGTCGTAGATGCGGAAGGCGCGGATGTCCTCGTAGATCTGGCGGACCACGGTCCGGCCGGTGATGCCCCGGCCGCCGAGGATCTGCACGCAGCGGTCGACCACCCGGCTCGTCGCCTCCGACACGTACAGCTTGGCCATCGACGACTCCTCCCGGGCCTGGCTGCCCTGGTCGAGTACCCACGCACAGTGCAGGATCAACAGCCGCGAGGTCTGCATATCGGTCAGGTTGTCGGCGAGCTGGAAGCCGATGCCCTGGTGCTCACCGATGGGCTTGCCGAAGGCGTGACGGGTCCGGGCGTACTCGGTGGCGATGTCGTGGCAGCGGCGCGCGGCGCCGAGCCAGCGCATGCAGTGGGTGAGCCGCGCCGGGCCCAGCCGCACCTGCGCGTACCGGAACCCGCCGCCGACCTCGCCGAGCACCGACTCGGCAGGCACGTGCAGGTTGTTCAGGCGGATCACCGCGTGGCCGCCGACCGCGTTGTGGTCCATGGTCTGCAGCACTTCTTCGATCTCGATGCCCGGCGCGTCGGCCTCGGTGAGGAACATCGTCGCCCCGAGATCGGTGCCGTCACGGTCGAAGGTACGGGCCATGACGATGGCCACCTTGGCGCCGAGCGCGCTGGTGATGAGCCACTTCAGGCCGTTGATGAGGTAGCTGCCGTCGGCCTGCTCGTCGGCCCGGGTCTTCATCATCGACGGGTCCGAGCCGGCGCCGCCGTCGGGCTCGGTCATCATGAACATGCTGCGGGCCAGGCCCGAGGTGACCGGGCGGAGGAACCGCTCCTTCTGGTCGTGGTTGGCCACCACCTCGAGCAGGTGCATGTTGCCCTCGTCGGGGGCGGCGATGTGCATGGCCACCGGGCCCAGCATCGAATAGCCCGACTCCTCGAACACGAGCGCCTTGCCCACGTGGCTGAGGCCCAGGCCGCCGAACTCCTTGCTCATGTGCGGCACGAGGAGGCCCGCGTTGCGGGCCAGCTCGACCAGCTCGAGGCGGAACTCCTCGGTCGGGCCGTGATGGTCGCTGCGGGTGTGCGGCTCGAGCGGGATGATCTCGTCTCGCACGAAGGCGGCGGTGCGGTCACGCAGCTCGGCGAGCTCGGCGGGGATTTCGAAGTCGATCACGCCAGCAGCGTGTCAGACCTTCGCCGTACTGGCCAACCGGGACCGCGACGGCAGCCCACCCAGCACCAGTGCCATGGCCAGGGCACACGCCGACAGCAGCATCGCCGGCAGGCTGTAGCCCCCGGAGGCACCGGCAGCGCTGCCCACCAGCAGCGGTCCGACCACGCCACCGACCTCGCCGGCGGTGAAGTACAGGCCCCCGGCCACCGCCATGTTGGCTGCGCCCACGCCCGGGTCGTCCATCAGCAGCATCATGCCCAGCGGCAGCGCTGCGGCGCGGGTGATGCCCACCGCCACCAGCGCCACGAACACCGTGGCACCGTCGAGGTGGGGGACCAGCGCCACCCCGACGGCACCGAGCAGGTAGACGCCGAGGTAGATCGGCTTGCGGCGGGCCGGGGTCGCCAGCCGGGGTACGACCAGGGCCGAGGCGATCCCGACCAGGGTGGTGAGGGCCGCCAGGTCGGCCGCCTGCCCGGCGGTGCGGCCACCGGCGCGCAGCATCTCCACCAGCCAGTTGCCGATGCCGTGGTTGTACAGGAACGAGCCGAGCGCCAGGACCAGAACCAGCTGCACCGACTTCATGGCCAGCAGCTGCCGGCTCGTCGCCGTCGGCACCGCGTCCTGCAGCTCGTGCCGGGCGGCGTGGTCGTCCTCGGCGGTCGCGGCGGGCCCGGCGGCGGTCGTGGTCGGTACCGAGACGGGCGCCGTGGCCGAAACCAGCCACCACACCACGCCGGTCGACAGCGTGAACCCGGCATAGAGCAGCATGGCGCCCCGCCACGAGCCGGTGAGCGGGATGGCGATGCTGTGCATGGCGAACAGGGCGATCATCGCCCCGACCGCCGGCGCGGTGCTGAACAACCCGACGACCTTGCCCCGATCGGCCGGGGGGAACCAGGTGGCGATCAGCTTGGGGCCGCCGATGGAGATCAGCGGCCCGCCGAGCCCGAAGATGGCCACCGCCAGGTACAGCGTCCAGAACCCCTGGGCCCCGGCGCGGGCCGCCCCCGAGGCCGCCACCAGCACCGCGGTGGCCGTGACGGCCCGGCGCGCGCCGATACGGTCGATGACGCGACCGCCGGGGATGGCGGAGAACAGGTACACCAGCTGCCAGGCGCCGAGGACCAGGCCCATCGCGGTGGTGGACAGGCCGAGGTCGGTACGGATCTCGCCGACCACCGGGGCCATCGCCCCCGAGGTCAGCCCGAAGCCGGCATAGACCAGCCAGGCCGCGGCGAACAGGGTCCAGCGTCGGCGGTCGGTCATGCGGTCCGATGCCGCCCGTCGGCCCGATTCGCCGCCGATTCGCTGCGGCGACCCGGCGACAGGCCGTTGCACCGAATCGCCACCGATTCGCTGCGATCGGTCGGCATCGGCGGCTTCGACCTCGGCCGGGGGATCAAGCGGCGGCCGGGACGGCGGTAGGCAGGTGCGGGCCCATGAGGTCGGCCATGTTGAGCTCGTAGAAGTGGTCGAGCTCCTCCTCGGTGCAGTCCTCGGTGGTGGCGGCGAAGCGCTTGAGCGGGTTGCGTCCGCCCTCCACGTGGGGATAGTCCGACGAGAACATGCAGATCCGCGGATCGCTCTGGCGGATGATCCAGCCGCTGTCCTCACCCGGGTACGGCGTCACCCGTACCTGGCGGCGCACGTAGTCGCTGGGCTTCATCGACAGCTTCTGCAGCCGTTCCTCGTTGCGGAGGAACGAGCCGTAGGCCGAGTCGAGGTAGCGCATCCAGCCCGGCACCCACGACGCGCCCAGCTCGACGATGCCGATGCGCAGCTCGGGGAACCGGTCCAGCACCCCGTCGAGGATCAGCGTGGCCAAGGTCTGCGCAGGCTGTACCGGGATCGCCATGTAATCGATGGAACGGAAGTTCTCGGCACCGCCGTGGAAGTCGAGCACCGGCGGCAGCCCGTTCTCGAAGTACTTCGGCGACAGCAGCTGGCCGGTACCGCCGACGTGCATGACCACGGGGATGCGGGCCTCGGCGGCCTGGGCCCACACCCGGTCCAGGGCCACGTGGCTGGGGGAGTGCTCCGCCGGGCAGGCACTGGCGATCATCAGCGCCTTGCAGCCCATCTCGATGGCCCGAGAGGTCTGAGCCGCGGCCTGCTCGAAGTCCATCAACGCCACGTAGCCGACCGGCAACAGCCGGGGGTCGACCGAGCAGAACTCGACCATGCCCCGATTGTGGGCGTCGGCCATCGCGTAGGCGAAGGCCACGTCGCCACCGTGCTCGGCGGCCACCAGCGGCGCCGAGCTCCAGGTGTTGAACACCAGCTGCGAGGCGAAGCCGAGCTGGTCGAGGGCCTGCGGACGGTGGGCCCGTTCGAAGCTGCCGACCGCGTAGTAGTTCTTGCGCAGCAGCAGCTGCGTCTCGTCGTCACGGTAGGCGGGATCGTTGTGCAGCGGGCAGGTCTTGGCCTGCCAGTCGGTGGTGGTGCCGGCCGCCTCGCCGATGGCCGAGATGCCCAGCCGCGGCATGCGGTCCCGGAAGGCCGGGTCGGCATGGTCCCGCAGGAAGTCGGGCAGCTCCATGATGTGGCTGTCGGCGTCGTGGTAGGTGCGTCCGCTGGCGTAGGCCATCGTCGGTGATCCTTCGGTTCGTGCAGGAGGTACGGGGACGGGAGGGTGTCGGCGGTCCGTGTTCCCTCCGGACGAGCGTGCGATCAGGACAGCGGGACGTGACGGCCCAGGAAGTCTGCCACCGCAGCCGTGAATGCGTCGTTGTCGTCGCCGGCGACCATGTGCCCGGCCCCGCGGACGTCGACGTACCGGGCCCGGGGCGCAGCGGCGCGCAGGGCAGCCACGGCATCGTCGCTCACCAGGTCCGACTGCAGGCCGCGCACCAGCAGCAGCGGCGCCTGCATCGCCCCGGCCGAGTCGTGCAGCCGGTCGGCCATGGCCTGCCGCTCGGCCGCCCAGGTCTCTGGATCGGACTCCATGAGCGCATGGCGTTCGGTCATGAACCGGGGATCCCAGTGCCAATGCCAGCGACCGTCGGCGCCCTGACGCAGCACCTTGGACAGCCCGGCCGCGTTGGAGGGCGGGGGCCGGTGCGGGTTGTAGGCGGCGATGGCCGCAGCGGCGTCCTCGAGGTCGGCGAAGCCGTCGGGATGGGCGGTCATGAACGCGACGATGCGTCGCACGCCGTCGAGTTCCACCTGCGGGGTGATGTCGACCAGTACCACGGCGCTGTAGAGGTCTCGGTAGTCGGTCACGGCGTGGGCCTCGAGCGCCGTGATCCCGCCGAGGGAGGCGCCGACCACGGCCGGCCGGTCGCCGCCGATCTGGTCCATGACCGCCAGCAGGTCATGGGCCATGGTCTGCATCTCGTACTGGGCGTCGGGGCACCAGGCGGAGTCGCCGTGGCCCCGGGCGTCGAGGGAGATCACCCGGTAGCCGCGCTCGGCCAGGGCCGCGCCGCTGCCCTTCCATGCCAGGCGGTTCTGGCCGCCGCCGTGCAGCAGCAGCACGACCGGACCCTCGGCCGGACCGTGCTCGTCGGCGACGATGGACAGCCCGGAGCTGCCCCGGAACTCGATGGTCTGCATCGGCTCACCTTGGCCGGTTCGGTGTGGCGGCCACAAACCCGGCGACACCGGGCCGGCCGCCCGTCAGAGGACGACGGGCAGGTCGCGGATCGAACGGCCCAGTGGGTTGCCCCGCCAGCGGGGCGGCTCGCCGTCGGGCCGCAGGTCGGGGAAGCGCCGGTACAGCTGGCCCAGGGCGATGGTGCCCTCGAGCCGGGCCAGGTTCGCCCCCAGGCACAGGTGGCTGCCCCAACCGAAGCCGAGCTGCGGGTTGTAGGTCCGGCCGAGGTCGAGCCGGTACGGATCGGCGAAGGTGGCCGGGTCCCGGTTGGCCACCAGCATCACCAGGAACACCGTGTCGCCCACCCGCAGCTCGTGGCCGCCGCGCTCGTGGGCCTCGGCAACCTTGCGCACCATGGCCTTGGCCGGCCCCGCCACGCGCATCAGCTCGTCGCAGAAGGTGTCCTCCACCTCGCCGCGACGGATGCGCTCCACCTCGCCGGGGTGGTCGAACAGCGTCCGCACGCTCGACGCCAGCAGGTTCGTGGTGGTCTCGTGTCCGGCGAACAGCAGCAGGGTGCAGGCGCCGACGACCTCGAGCTCGGTCAGCTCGTCGAGGCCGCTGTTGACGACCTTGGAGATCAGGTCCTCGCCGGGGTGGTGGCGGCGGTGTTCCATCTGCTCGGTGAAGAAGGAGATGAACTCCTCGGTGGCGGCCACGATGCCGGCCTCGTCGTAGTTGTCGGTCTCCACCGAGAACACGATCTCGGCCAGCCGGTCCGACCACGCCTGGAACCGCACCCGCTCCTCACGCCGCACCCCGAGCAGGTCGGCGATGACCAGTGCCGGCAGCGGGTTGGCGAAGCGGGCCTTGAGGTCGAGGTGCTCGCCACGTTCGAAGCCGCCGAGCAGCTCGTCGACGGTGTCCTCGACGGACTGGCGCAGCCGCTCCATCACCTTGGGCGTGAACGCCCGGCGCACCGGTTCGCGCAGACGGGTGTGGGTCGGCGGGTCGCGGAAGACCATCCAGCCCGAAAGCAGCTCGTAGGTGCGCTCGAAGGCGGCGCCGCGCCGTTCGATCTGGCGGGTGAAGGTCCGGGTGCGGTCCGACGAGAAGCGGGGATCGAGGAAGCCCTCGGTCGCTGCCTTGTAGGACATCAGCAGCCACGCCCGGTTTCGTTCGCTGCGCCGGATCGGGTCGCCGGCCAGCATCCGCGTGGCGAACGCGTCGGGATCGGCGTTCACCGACCAGTGGCCGAGGTCGATGTCGTCGTCACCCCCGGCCCCGGTGACGTCTCCCCGATCAGCAGACCCTTCAACTCCATACATGGCGCCAGCCTGCCACAGCGTCGCCGCCGGTCGCGACCCTGCACCCCGGGGCCGCGCTTGTGGAGGGGGTACCCGGCCCGGCACGCTGGAGGCTGAGCGTGCGGGCAGACACCGCACTGCCGGGCAAGGGGGATCGCGGATGCGTGACGTGGTGATCGTCGAGGCAGGTCGTTCGGCCATCGGGAAGCGGGGTGGCTCGCTCGCCGCCACCCACCCGGCCGACGTCCTGGGGCCGGTGCAGATGGAGGTCATCCGTCGTGCCGGGTTGGAGTCGGGTCAGGTCGACCAGGTGGTCGGCGGGTGCATCAACAAGGTCGGCGCCCAGGCCATGAACATCACCCGGACCGCGTGGCTGTCCCACGGCGGTGCCGAGCACGTGGCCTCCACCACCATCGACGCCCAGTGCGGCTCCAGCCAGCAGGCCCTCAACCAGGCCTACAGCCTGATCGCCTCGGGTGCCGAGGACGTGGTGCTCGCCTGTGGTGTGGAGAACATGAGCCGCCTGCCCATCGGGTCCGACGCCTTCGCCGGCGCCAAGGCCGGGTACGGCAAGCCGATCTCGCGCAGCTACTTCGCCCACTACGAGTTCGCCAGCCAGTTCGAGGGCGCCGAGCGCATCGCCGAGAAGTACGGCATCACCCGCCTCGACGCCGACCGTCTCGGCCTCGAGTCCCAGATCCGTGCCGCCCGGGCCATCGCCGAGGGCCGCTTCGAGACCTCGATCATCCCGCTCGAGGTCGACGTCGTCGACGAGAACGGTGAGCGCACCGGCGAGCGCCGCGTCGTCACCCGCGACGAGATCCCCCGTGAGACCTCGCTGGAGAAGCTGGCCACCCTCAAGCCGGTGGCCCGTGAGAACGGCATCCACACCGCCGGGTCGGCCTCGCAGATCGCCGACGGCGCCTCGGCCGTGCTGGTGATGTCGGCCGAGCGTGCCGAGAAGCTCGGCGTGCGCCCGCTGGCCCGCATCGTGGGCACCGCCCTGGTCGGCTGCGACCCGGTGCTGATGCTCGAAGGCCCCATCCCGGCCACCCGCAAGCTGCTCGATCGGGCCGATCTCACCATCGGCGACATCGACGTGGTCGAGATCAACGAGGCCTTCGCCTCGGTGGTGCTGGCATGGGCCAAGGAGCTGCAGCCCGACATGGAGCGGGTCAACCCCAACGGCGGCGCCATCTCGCTGGGCCACCCGCTGGGCGGCACCGGCACCTTCCTGGCCACCAAGGCGGTGCACGAGCTGGTGCGCACCGGCGGTCGTTACGGCCTGATCACCATGTGCTGTGGTGGCGGGCTCGGCACCGGGACCCTGATCGAGCGCATCTGACCGCTCGCCCCCAGGGCGTGACGGGAACCTGTCCGGCCCGGAGCGGCTCAGCCGCTCCGGGCCGGTGCGCGTCCGGGCCGGCGCAGCGGCCGGCGAGGGGCTCCCTGCTCGATCAGGGTGCGCCGCCGTCGATGCGCAGCAGGGCACCGGTGGTGTAGCTCGAGGCGTCGCTGGCGAAGTACAGGGCGGCCCCGACGATCTCGTCGGGCTGGCCGCCGCGGCCGAGGGCGTAGCTCGCCTGCACCCGGGCGTTGAACACGTCGAGGTCCCAGGCCTTGGAGATGTCGGTGAGGAACGGGCCGGCCACGATGCAGTTGACCCGGACCTTCGGGCCGTAGGCATGGGCGTAGGCGACGGTGAGGGCGTTGAGACCGGCCTTGGCCGCGGCGTAGGCCGTCTCCACCGGGGTCGGCCGGATCGAGGCGATCGAAGACACGTTGATGATCGAGCCCCCATCGCCCTGCGCCATGCGGTCCCCGACGAGGGCCATCAGCCGGAACGGGCCCTTGAGGTTGACCGACAGCACCTTGTCGTAGAGCTCCTCGCTCACGTCGACCAGCGACTCGTACAGCGGCGACATGCCGGCATTGTTGACCAGCACGTCCACCCGGCCGAAGTGGTCGTAGGCCGCGTCGGCGAGCCGGTTGCAGTCCTCCCAACGGCCGACGTGGGCGGCCACGGCAAGCGCCCGCCGGTCGGGGAAGCGGGCGGTGACCTCGGCGGCGAGCGCCTCACAGGCGTCGAGCTTGCGGCTGGCGATGACCACGTCGGCCCCGCTCTCGGCGAAGGCCAGCACCATCTCCCGGCCCATCCCACGGCTCCCGCCGGTGACGACCGCGATCTTCCCGGACAGGTCGAAACGGTTTCCCATGGCCAGATTCCAGCAGGTCCACGAGGCGGCGGCCCAACAGATCGCGGCATCGCGCAGCCGGTCGGCCGGGTTGCGAGCCGCTTGCCGGGCCCCGTCCCCTACCCTTGGAGGCGATGCAGGGACGGATCGGACGGCGCCGCAGCCGACTCCTCGGCGCGGTGGCGGTGGCCGCAGTGCTCGCCGGCGCGTCGGCATCGCTGCTCGCGGCCCCGGTCCAGGCGCAGGCGGCGAGCCTGCAGCAGCAGCAGGACGAGCTGCGTCGCGAGGAGGCCGCCAAGGCCGCCGAGGTCGATGCGCTGACCGCCGACGCCGACGCGGTCGACGCGGCCATCACCGCGTTGGACGCCGAGGTGGCCCGCCAACAGGCCCGCGCCGACGACGCCGAGACCAACGTGCGGGCGGTGCAGGCCGAGCTGGTGCAGGCCGGCAACCAGAAGGCCGAGGCCGATGCCGCCCTGGCGGCATTGCGCGCCGAGCTGGCGGATGCTGCGCTGTCGGCCTACGTGCGCCCCCCTTTCGACGATCTGGCCACCGTGCTGGCCGACGAGGACCCCAGCGCCGGGGCCAAGCGCACGGTGCTGGCCGCCACCCACACCCGCAGCGTCGCCGACGTCATCGACGAGATGCGAGCGGCGTCGGAACGGGCCCGACGCGCCGGGGTCCGGGCTGCAGCGGCCCTGGTCGCCGCCCGCGAGGCCGCCGCTCAGGAACAGCGGGTGCTGGCCGAGCTCGACGACTCGCTCGCTGCGCAGCAGGCCCTCGCGGATGACGTGCAGGTCCGTCTCGACCGGGCCCTCGGGGAAGCTGCGGTCATCAGCGCCCGCAGCCAGGAGCTGGCCGATCAGATCAGCAGCCGCGAACGCCAGCTCGCCTCCCGGGTGGGCTCGGGGACTGGTGGCACGCGGCCGTCGTGGGTGTCCTCGGGGGTCCGGGTGGCCACCGTGGCCGGTATCACGGTCAATGCCTCCATCGCCTCGTCCGTGGCGGCACTGTTGCTCGACGCCGAGGCCGACGGGGTGTACCTCACCGGGTACGGCTACCGGGACATCGCCACCCAGATCGAGCTGCGCATGGAGCACTGCGGTACCAGCGAGTACGCCATCTGGGAGATGAACTCGATGGAGTGCTCGCCGCCGGTGGCCCGTCCGGGCTACTCGATGCACGAGCAGGGTCTGGCCGTCGACTTCGTGGTGGGCGGCGACCTGATCCGCAGCCGCTCCTCGGCGGCCTACCAGTGGCTGGCGGCCAACGCCGCAGGGTACGGGCTGTACAACCTGCCCAGCGAACCGTGGCACTGGAGCACCACCGGGTCCTGAACCGGCCGCAGTCCGGCCGGGCCTGGTTCAGGCGAGCGCAGCCCGCAGCGCCCGGTAGAGCATCAGGCCGTCGCCGAGGCGGTGACGCAGCTGCGACTCCAGCCCGCTGATGGGGGTCAGGTTCTGCGGGGCGCGCGGGTCGCGCGCCGGCCGGGAGGCGAAGCGGGGGATGAGCGCGGCGGCGAGGTCGGCGAGACGCCGGGCCTCGTGCTCGTCGTCGACGGCGATCTCATGGCGGACGATCCCCGACCACGGGTGCTGCCGCGGGCCGGGCAGTCGCAGGTACCACGACAGCCGGGGGAACGGGGCCCCGATGGCGAACATCGGCGTGCGCTCACCCGCGTCGAGCTCGCCGATGATCGGAGCCAGCGCCGGCGGCAGGTACCGATGGTGGTGGGTCTTGATGTGACCGACCGCGTTCGGGACGCCCTCACGACGGCGGATCGGCCCGTCGACCACCACCAGCTCGGCCCGGTGGGCGGCGTCGGCGGCGACGGACACCTCGAGGTCGGCCATCACCTGCTGCAGCTCGATCGACAGCCGGCCGGGGTCCTCGACGGTGCCGCGCAACGGTCGGTGGCGCCAGGTGCCCGACCGGGTGCGCAGCGCCTCGGCCGGAACGCCCAGCAGCAGCACCCGGTCCACGGCGACGTCGGTGATGCGGGCCTCGCCGTCGCAGCGCACGACCCCGGCCGCCACCGACGCTGCAAGGCCGAGGTGGATGGTGCCGTCGTCGGCGGTCCACACCAGGTTGCCGTCGACCCGGCGGACCCCGTCGGTGAAGGCCACCGGTCGTTCGGGGACCGACGGCGGCCGCCGCGGTTCCCAGGCCGCGACGGGAACCTCGACGCCGAAGTCGAGTCCGGTCGGGTCGTCGCCGTCGACGGGTGCGCCGTCGTCACCCTCGAGCGGTGAGCCGTACTCGGGCGACCACGCCTCGACGCTCAGCCGTCCCCCGCCGCTCATGCCAGCACGCGTTCGACGGTGGCGCCGTCGGGTCCCTTGGTCACCTCGAAGCGGACCGGGAGCCGCTCGGCCAGGTCGCGCACGTGGGTGACCAGGCCCACCATCCGGCCCGAGCTGCCCAGCTCCTCGATGGCGGTGGCCACGGCGTCGAGGGTGTCGGGGTCGAGGGTGCCGAACCCCTCGTCGAGGAACAACGACTCGAGCGGCGCGGCGGTGGGCCCGGCAAGGGTGACCACCTGCTCGGCGAGGGCCAGCGCCAGCGCCAGCGAGGCGAGGAAGGTCTCGCCGCCGGACAGGGTGCGGGCCGAGCGCACCGCGTCGGCGTTGTTGTGGTCGATGACGGCGAAGTCCTTGCCCTCCATGACCAGCGAGTACGCACCACCGGAGAGTCGTTGCAGCAGCCCGGTGGCCCCCTGGACCAGCTGCTGCAGCGCCTCGTCGAGGATCCAGGCCCCGAAGCGGTCGGCCCGAAGCAGACGGGCCAGTTCCCCGGCCACGTGCTCGTCGTCGATTGCGGCCTGCAGGTCGGCGCGTGCGGTCTCGGCGCGGTCGAGGTCCGCGGCGAGTTGACGGCGCTCGGCCTGCAGCTCGGCGCCGGCCGCCACCGCCTGGTCGCGGATCGTCGGCAGGTCGTTGCCGCGGACAGCGGGCAGGACGCGCTCGGCCTGGGCGCGCAACCTGTCGAGGTCGACCTGCCGGCGGGCGGTCAGCTCGGCAGCCTTGGTAGCGGCCCGGGTGGCGACCTCGTCGAGCCGGTCGCGTTCGATCCGGGCCCACCGCACCAGCCGGTCCCAGTCCTCAGCGAGGTCGGCGCGTTCCGCAGCCGGCGGACCGAAGGCGGCCAGCCGGTCGCGGGTCCGGTCGAAGTGGGCCCAGGCGTGCTGCTGGGCCTGGACCGATTTCTGCACCGCGGTGCGGGCCCGCTGCACCTCGCGGGTGTGCCGGTCGCGCTCCTTGCGGACGGCGGCGAGCTCGGTGGCGGCGGCTCGCGTCGCGACGAGGGCCGTCTCGGCGGTGGTGGCGTCGGGCCCGGAGGCGAGGGCCTCGGCCAGGGTCTGGTACTCGCCGTTGACCTGTTCGAGCTTGGCCTCGATGCGGGCCAGCTCGGTCTCGGCGGCATGGCGTGACCTGATGCGTTCCTCGGCATGCGCCGCCGCCCGGGTCCGGGTCGCGTCGGCCTCGTCAAGACCATTCGGTATGGTATGGAGCAGGGTGTCGATGGGCCGGCCGCACACCGGGCAGTCGTCGCCGGCGTGCAGATGCGCGGCCAAGGCCGCTGCCGCCGTGGTGGTACGCGCCGCCTCGAGGCTGCGTTCGGCCGCCTGCAGCCCGGCGTCGGCAGCCTCGGCGTCGGCCACGGCCTGCGCGAGCTGCGCACGTTGCGCCTCGGCAGCGGCCTCGCCCCGGTCCACCTGGTGGCCGAGTCGTTCGAGTTGGGTGTGGGCCTCGACGGTCCGTGCGCTGTCGGCCTCGGGCGGCAGCTCGGCGAGGGCCGCCTCGGCTCGTTCGACGGCCGCCCGGTGTGGCTCGTCGTCGGTCTCGGCCTCGGCGAGCGCGGCGACGAGCCGGTTGTGGGCGTCGGCGAGGGCAGCGACGTCGTCGGGCTCGGCCACGGCCGACAGCTCTCCGGCGCCGCGGCGTGCGGCGTCGCCGGCCGATTCCGCCTCGGCGAGTTGCGTGGCGAGCAGGTCGAGGGTGGGCCGGGCACGATCGCATGCCTCGAGCAGGTCGTCGACGGCGGCCTGCCGCTGTTCGAGCGCGGCGGCGGCCTCGTCGGTGGCGCCGGACAGCTCGGAGAGGCGGGCGCGGGCGAACTCCGACCGGGCGCCGGCGAGCCTGGCGTGCTGGCCGGCCCGGCGCTGCAGCCGGTCGTACAGCCCGAGGTCGAGCAGTTCCTTGAGCAGGGCCTGACGGTCGGCGGCCTTGTGGTGCAGGAACCGGGCGAACTCGCCCTGGGGCAGGACGACCGCGGTGGTGAAGTGCTCGTAGGTGAGGCCCAACAGCTTCTGGACCTCGCGGCTGACCTCGTCGGCGTCACCGGCGAGCAGCTCGGTGGTGCCGTCCGCCAGGCGGCGTTCGAGCCGGGCCTCCTTGGTGGAGGCCGAACCGTTGGCGGTGGCCCGCACGACCCGTACCGCGCGGTATCGGTCGGGCCCGACGCTGAAGTCGAAGCCGAGGCGGGCCTCGACGAGGCCTTGGCTGATCACCGGGCCGACCCGGCGCCGGTCGGCGAGACGCGGCACCGTGCCGTACAGGGCGAACACGATGGCATCGATCAACGACGACTTGCCGGCCCCGGTCGGTCCGGAAAGGGCGAAGAGGTCGGCGTCGGTGAAGTCCACCACGGTCCGCCGCCGGAAGGCGGTGAAGCCCTCGAGCTCGAGTCGTTCAGGCCGCATCGTCGTCACCTCCGTCGTGGGCCTCGCTGCTGTCCTGTTCGACCAGCTCGGCGAACATCGCCCCGATCCGGGGGTCGTCGATCGACTGGTGGGCCAGGAACTCGTCGAACAGCTCCTGGGGGCTGCGTCCGAGCCGGCGGGGGATGGCGGTCCCGGCATGGCCGTTCCCGTCCTCACCGGGTTGCTCGACCGGTTCGATGCGGACGTC
>CAIXPF010000061.1 GCA_903921205.1 uncultured Acidimicrobiia bacterium
ACCCGAACGGGCCGGCGCCTCTCCATCCGATCAGGAGGTAAGCCTCTCGAACTGGTCGCTCCGACCGGGACGGGAGGAAGCGGGTTCGCTCAGGACGGGTTCGACTGGGTGGCGTCGCCGCCGGTGGCCAGCTGCCACACGACCGCACCCACGACCGCACCCACGATGGGGGCGACGATGAACAGCCACAGCTGCGACAGGGCGGTCCCACCCTCGAACAGCGCCGGGCCGAGCGAACGGGCCGGGTTCACGCTGGTGTTGGTGATCGGGATCGAGATGAGGTGGATGAGGGTCAGCATCAGGCCGATGCCCAGCGCCGCCATGCCCTTGGAGGCCGCCTTGGTGGTGATCCCGAGGATCACGATCAGGAACAGGGCGGTCAGCACGGCCTCGGCGATGAACGCCGCCGGCAGGTCGTAGAAGATCCGGCCGTTCTCCTGCCCGTAGGCGTTCGAGGCGAAGGCACCCTGGGTGACCTCGAAGCCACCCGGACGACCGCTCTGGATGGCCCACAGCACGGCCACGGCCGCAATGGCGCCGACGCACTGGGACACCACGTAGCCGGGCAGTTCCTTCACGTCGAAGCGCTTGGCGGTGGCCAGGCCGATCGACACGGCGGGGTTGAAGTGCCCGCCGGACACATGGCCGAGGGCGTACGCCCCACACAGCACGGTCAGGCCGAAGGCCAGACTCACCCCGAGGTAGCCGATACCGGAGTTGACGACGCTGCCGACACCGACATCGGCGCCGCCGATCCCCACCTCGCCCTTGGCCACATCGAGCGCCTTGGCAGCGAAGATCGCCGAACCACAACCGCCCAACACCAACAAAAACGTGCCGATGAACTCGGCTCCCAACTTCTTAGCCAACGCCACCTGGTCCCCCTTCGAGATCCTTGTCTGATAGCGAGCGGAACCTATCAGTCGAGCATCCCCCGTGGTGCGACCCTCACGCTGGGTGTCGGACCCGCCATCCTGTGAGCCCGACCGCAGCGGTAGGGTTCGCCTCGATGGGCCCGACTCCTCCCTCCGCGCCGCCGCAGCGACCGCGCCCGGGCAGCCGGAACGACCGGGGTGATCTGCGGTGATGTCACCGGAGCAGGCGCGCCACGTCCTGGGCCTCGCGGATCCGTACGGGCCCGACGAGCTGCGGGCCGCCTACCGGGCCGCCGCACGGCGCCTGCACCCCGACCGCCCCGGCGCCGCAGCCGATGCCACTGAACGCATGGTCGCGGTCAACCTGGCCTACGACGTGCTCGCCGCCGCCGGGGCCGGCGGACCCGCCGGGCTCACCGGACCCGCTCGACCTGCGGGGGCACCGACCCGACCCACCCCCCACGCTGCCGCCGCCGGCCCGGCGGTCGAGGTGTACGACGACGGGTCGCTCCTCGTCGAAGCGCCTGCGGACGAGACCTACGAATGCCTCCTCGAGGCCATCGAGTCGGTCGGCGATCCCACCTACGTCGATCCCGACTCCGGCCTGCTGCAGATCATCGTGAGCAGCGAGGGCGAGGGGCCCTGCTACCTCACGTTCAGCCTGCAGGGTCGGGCGAGCGGCACCGAGGTCTTCTCCACCATCGAGCGGCTCGACGGCGTGGCGGCGCCGGACCCCGGCCCGATCCTCGCCGTGCTCGCCGAACGCATCCGGCAGGGATGAACCGGCCGGGCGCGCTCCCTCGGCCCGACGGGCTCAGCCGTCGCCGGCTGCTCGTCGTCGCCCCGGCCGCGCTCGCCGGTCTGCTGGCCGCCTGCCGCGGCCGGTCCGACGGCGCCGCCGCGCCCCCCGACCGCACCGACGCGACCCGGACCACGCAGGCACCAACCCTCAGCCGGGCTCCGACGACCACCCGGCCGGCGCCACCGGTGGCGGCAGCGGTGACGCCCGACGGCGGCGGGATCGGCCGGGACCCGTTCCGTCTCGGCGTCGCGTCCGGCGACCCGTTGCCGGACTCGGTGATCCTGTGGACCCGGCTCAACTGTGAGCCGACCGCGCCCGATGGCGGGCTCGGCCCGCTCGCCGACCGCGACGTGCAGGTCGCCTGGGACGTGGCCGAGGACACCGGCTTCACCCGCATCGTGGCCAGCGGCCTGGCCACCGCCGCCGCACGCGACGGTCACAGCCTGCACGTCGACGTCACCGGCCTGCCGGCGGACCGTTGGTTCCACTACCGGTTCCGGTTGGGCCGTTTCACCAGCCGCACCGGCCGGACCCGCACCACCCCGGCGGCCGACGCCCGGCCCGATCGCTTCGTGGCCGCCGTCGCTGCTTGCCAGCACTTCGAGCTCGGCACCTATGTCGCCCATCGCCATCTGGCCGCGGAGGGCGCCGATCTGGTGATCTTCCTCGGGGACTTCATCTACGAGGGGCCGGCCGGGTTCGCCGACACCCGGGTGCGGGCCCATCCGACCGCCGAGGCACTGGACCTGGAGAGCTACCGGCTGCGCTACGCCTGGTATCGCCGCGACGAAGACCTGCAGGCGGCCCAGGCCTGCGCTCCGTGGGCGGTCATCTGGGACGACCACGAGGTGGCCAACAACTACGCCGGTGAGCGCCCGTCGGAGGGCGAGCCCTCCCCCGCGTTCGCAGCACGACGCGCAGCCGCGTATCAGGCTTGGTGGGAGAACCAGCCGGTGCGTCTGGCCCGCCCCGACGGCGTCCACGGCATCGAGCGCGAGCTGTCGTGGGGACGGCTGGCCCGGCTCGTCCTGCTCGACGGGCGCAGCCACCGCTCCCCCCAGGCGTGCGAGGGCCGGGTCGGGACCGGCTGCGACGGCCTCGAGGACGAGGACCGCACGATGTTGGGAAAGGCGCAGGAGGACTGGGTCGACCGTCGGTTCGCTGCGTCGGTCGCCGACGGCGTCACCTGGACGGTGCTCGGTAACCAGACCACCCTCGCCGACCTGACCTTCCCGCTGGCCGTGGTGCCCTCGACCCTGTTCGACCAGTGGGACGGCTACCCGGCCGCCCGGCGGCGGCTGTTGACGGCGGCGCGCAACCGGGGCGTGCGCAACCTGGTGGCCCTGACCGGCGACCTGCACTGCTCGGTTGCCGCCGACCTCGAGCTGGGCGGCGACGCGGTCGGCAGCGAGCTGGTGGTGTCGTCGATCTCCTCACCCTTCGCCGGCAACAAGGGCGACCTGTTCGAGCTCGGGCTGTCGGTCCTCGACCACGTAAAGCTGGCCGACACCAGCCGGCGCGGCTACGTCCGCGCCGAGTTCGTTGCCGACGAGGCCCGATTCGTGTTCCGCCACGTGCTCGACGTCCGCGACCCCGACTCCGCCATCGCCTCGACCTCCTCGTGGCGGCTGACCGACGGCCGTCACGGGCTGCGCAAGGCCTGACCGCTTCCGGCCACCCGGCGCTAGGCTCGGCCTGCCCGCTGCTGCGTTCACCTCCCGTCCGGAGAGTCACCCGTCACATGCCGCACCGTCCCCTTGTCCGCCGGCTGACCGACGCAGAGCTCGACAGCTACGACCTGGTGCCCCGCTGGGTGGCCCGTCGGGCGATCCTCGTCCGGGTCCCGGTGCTCCCGCCGGGCGCCGCGGGGCTGACCTCGGGCCGGATCGTGTTCCTCCGTCAGGACGAACCCATGGACGGCACCTCCACCCTGATCGCCCACGAACTGGTGCACGTCCGGCAGTTCGCCGAGATGGGGCGGCTGTATTTCCTGGTGCGCTACCTCGCGGCCTACGCACGCAACCTTGCCGGGCTGCGCAACCACCACCGGGCTTACCTGGCCATCCCGGCGGAGCAGGAGGCGTACGGACGCGCCGCTTCCTGGCAGCACCAACGCACCTGACCGACAGCCTGGCCGCCCCCTAGGCTGCGACCGACCGCGGGCACAGACCGACCGAGTCCGAACAAAGGCAACGACATGGATTTCGACATTCCGGGCGAGCTGCAACAGCTGCTCAAGGACATCGACACGTTCATCGAGGACGAGATCAGGCCGCTCGAACGCGAGGACGACAACATCCGCTTCTTCGACCATCGGCGTGAGTACGCCCGTACCGACTGGGAGAACGGCGGCGTGCCCCGCGAGGACTGGTATGCGCTGCTGCGCCAGATGCGCGACCGGGCCGACAAGGCCGGGTTCCTGCGCTGGGCCCTGCCCAAGGAACTCGGCGGCTCCGACGGGTCGAACCTGGGCATGGCCGTCATCCGCGAGCACCTCGCCCACCTCGGCCTCGGCCTGCACAACGACCTGCAGAACGAGTCGTCGATCGTCGGCAACTTCCCGACCGTGCTGATGGTGCACAACGTCGGCACCCCGCTGCAGCGCACCTGGTGCGAGCCGATGATCACCGGCGACATGCGCCTGGCATTCGGCCTGACCGAGCCGGACCACGGCTCCGATGCCACCTTCCTCGAGACCACCGCCTATCGCGACGGCGACGAATGGGTCATCAACGGCCGCAAGCGGTTCAACACCGGCCTCGACACCGCCACCCACGACATGATCTTCGCCCGGACCTCGGGCAAGCAGGGCGAGGCCAACGGCATCACCTGTTTCGTGGTGCCCACCGACACCCCCGGGTTCAACGTGGACTTCATGTGGTACACGTTCAACATGCCCTCGGAGCACGCCGAGGTCACCCTCGACAACGTGCGGGTGTCCGGCCCCGACTGCATCCTCGGCGGCGAGGGCAAGGGCCTCGAGATGGCCAACATGTTCGTGCACGAGAACCGCATCCGCCAGGCCGCCTCGGGCGTCGGTGCCGCGCAGTTCTGTGTCGACGAGTCGGTCCGTTACGCCCAGGAGCGCCACGTGTTCGGCAAGCCGCTGTGGCGCAACCAGGCCATCCAGTTCCCCCTCGCCGAGATGCAGACCCGCTGCGAGATGGTCCGCAACCTGGTCTACAAGACGGCGTGGAACCTCGACCGCAACCACCACATGCAGGTGTCGGACAAGGTGTCGATGGCGAACTATCAGGCCAACCGCCTGGTGTGCGAGGCGGCCGATCTGGCGATCCAGGTGCACGGCGGCATCGGCTACACCCGCCACAAGCCCTTCGAGCACATCTACCGGCACCACCGCCGCTACCGCATCACCGAGGGCTCGGAGGAGATCCAGATCCGCCGGGTGGCCCAGCGGCTGTTCGGCGTGGACATCAAGCGGCCCAACGATCCGAACGTGGTCGGCCGCTCCGCTCCCGGCGCCGTCTGAGCAACCGGCACGGGCCCGCCCGGTGTTCGCCCGGTGTCCACCTGTTGTGGTGGCCACCGGGCTACCGTGCGTCCCGATGCGAGCCGTGATCGGACCGTCCGTCTCGCTGTGGTTCACCGCTACGGCCCTGACCGCATCGCTCGCTGCGGTGCTGTCCGGGGCGCTCCCGGCTGGTGCCACCGAGCAGCGACCGCCGCCGGTGGCCGTGAGCGGCGGACCTACCGCACCGCCGGCGTCGGGGTGGGAGCCCACCACCACGACCCCGGCGACGAGCACCACGATCGAGCCCTACCGACCGGTCCGACCGTCGGACGTGCTCGACACGCCCCTGCAACCCCGACCCACGACGGTCCCGGGGCCGGGTCTCGAGGGTGTGGGGCTGCGGGCGGACGCAACGCCGGACGTTCCGGCCGGGGGCGAGGTGACGAGCGGCGGCGACAGCCACGCTGACGGGGGGTCCGCCCCTTTCGCCACAGGTTCACGCGGGTTGCCGAGCACGCCCGTGACGCCTGCCGCGCCTGACCGCGCCGCTGCCGTGGGGTCCCCCGCAGCGGCCCGGGCAGCGGGCGGCGGTACCGGTGCCGTTACATTCGCCGAACGGTCCACCGCAGAGGTGGGGATCGCCGCGGCGCCTGCCGGGCGTCGCCCGGGCGCACCGGTGGCCGGCAGCGCCGACCGGATGGCGGCCACCGGAATGGCAGCGGCATTCGCCGCACTCCTCGCCGGCGCCGGCGGCCTGGTGCTGTGGCGCAGCCGTCCCCGCCGTCAGGAGGCCTCGGCCACCTGACGGGGGCG
>CAIXPF010000062.1 GCA_903921205.1 uncultured Acidimicrobiia bacterium
CCCCCCCCCCCACCCGCCCCGCAACCTCGTCGAGTTCGCCCGCAACATGTTCGAGGCCATCAGCCGCGACCTCACCCGCTCGAACCAGACCGACGACGACCGCCGCCGCACCATCCCCATCAACACCGACTACATCGGAACCACCACCTTCGACCTCGCCGAGGCCGACCTGCAGTTCCTCATCGACTCGGGCAGCAACCACACCCGGGTCTTCCTCGACGCCCACCGCTGAGCCCGTCGGGCCTGCGCCATCGGGCCCGGCCGCCGACCGCTGCCGCCCGGCCATCATGCCCGCTCAGCGCTCGGCGGTCCCGGCGTGGCGGGCCAGGAACGCGACCACGGCATCGTTCCATGGACCGGGCAGCTGGGCGTTGACCGGATGGCCGGCATCGAGCTCGACCACCTCCAGGCCGGCGATCCACCGGACCCGCTCCACCAACGGCACGAACGTCTCCTCCCGCACCCCCAACGTGAGCAACGTCGGCACCGACACCTCCCGCACCCGCTCCCCCAACGGCAACGTCAGGTTGGTGTACGCCATGGTCGCGGCGAGACCGGCCGCGTCGTGCTCGGGGAACTCCTCCACCAGCAGCCGCCGCACCTCGGCATCGAGCCTGCGGGAGCTCGCCGGGTTCATCGGCGCCTCCCGCAGGAACCCCGTCCCCTCACGGCCGAGACGCTCCACCATCGGCGCCACCACCTCGGCATGGCGGCGCTGCCACCGTTGCGGATCGGCGAACGCCGAGTTGCTGTTGGTGATCACCTGGGCCGACACCCGCTGCGGATGGGCCAGCCCGTACGCCAAGGTCAACCCCGCCCCCATCGACTGGCCGACCGTGCACCACCGCTGCGCCCCGAGCTCCGCACGCAGCAACTCGAACTGCTCGACATAGGCCTGCGGCGCGTACACCGCCGGATCGGCCGGGCTCGGCGAGCGGCCATGACCCCACAGCTCGACCACCACCGGCCGGCACACCTCCCCCAGCGCCGCCACATTGGCCGCCCAGTACGAACGGCTGCCCAGCGCCCCGTGCACCAGCAACGCATACGGCCCCCGGCCCGGGTGCACCACCGCATGCAACCGCACCTCGCCGCTCACCGCCGGCCCGCCGAACCGCACCGGCCCGACCGAACGCACCGGCCCGACCGAACGCACCGGCCCGACCGAACGCACCGGCCCGGTCGACCGCGGCGTGTGGCCGTCACCCCTGCAGCGCCCATCGCGATCCCCCGTCCGACGACCCCGTGCCGTCCGCCCGTCATTCTCGCCGTCTCGGCCGGACGCACGCACCTGCGCCGGCCGACGGGCAAGCCGCAACCAGGCCCGGCGACCGGGCGTCTGGGCCTATCGGGGCCTACCCCGGCGCGCCCGCATGGACCAAGCTGGGGGACAGCCCGGTTCGCGTGCACGGCGCGGCGCGCCGGTCAACCCGTCGGCCCATGGCCCGACCGACCGAGACAGCGACGAGACAGGGCACGAGGCGGTGACCGGAGATGAACCTGCAGGACGGTGAACCGTTCGACGTGCTGGTGGTCTGCACCGCCAACATCTGCCGCTCCCCCATGGCCGAGGGCCTGCTGCGCCGCACCGGGCCCCACGCCCGGGTGTCCTCGGCAGGCTTCCTCCGCGACGGCAGCCCGCCCGCCCCCGATGCCGTGCGGGCCGTGCAGGAGCTCGGCGTGGACATCTCCGCACACCGCAGCCGGATCGTCGACGCCGACATGGTCCGCCGGGCCGACCTCGTCCTCACCATGGAACGCAGCCACGCCCGTGAGCTGGTCATCCTCGAGCCCGAGGCCCGCCACCGGATCTTCACCATCCGCTCCTTCGCCCTCGCCCTCGGACGCCGGAGCAGGTTCGACGAACGGCCCCTGGCCGACCTGCTCGACGAGCTGAACCGCAACCGCCCGGCCGGCAGCCTGACCGGCGCCGGGCCCGACGACCTTCCCGACCCCTACGGCCGTCGCTTCAAGCACTTCCGCACCACGGCCGAGGAGCTCACCGGACACGCCCAGCTCGTGGGCCGGGTCCTCGCCGCAGCCGCCCGCGCCACCTCGCCAGGAGACCGCCGATGAACGCCGAGGACGACCTCGATCTCGGGAGCTACCTCGAGATCCTCCGACGACGCTGGCTGATCATCGTCATCGCCGTCGTCGCCGCCCTCGGTGCAGCCGCCCTGCTCTGCTACCGCACCGAGGTCCGCTACCGCGCCGAGGCCCGGGTGCTGGTACGCACCACCGCGGCCCAGGACCGGCTCGACCCCTCCAGCGGCGCCGCCACCAACGCCGTGCGACGCCTCCAGAACGAGGTCGAGTTCGCCACCTCCAACGAGGTGGAGGAGGCCGCCACTGCCGCCTACGGCCGGCCCTTCACCGTGACCGTGCGTCCCGACAGCGCGTCGGACACCCTCACCATCGCCGCCGAGGCCGCAACGGCCGCCGAGGCGGCGAAACGGGCGAACACCTACGCCGAGACCCTCGTCGCCCAGCGCACGGCCTCGACCGCCGACGAGCTGCTCGGCGCCATGACCACGCTGAACCGGCGGATCGGCGAGATCGGCAACGAACGCGACGAACTGCTCGCCCAGATCGACCGCGGGGCGGACAAACGCCGCTTCACCGGCCAACTCGACGCCCTCGACGCCGAGGAGACCAGCCTGCGCGCCAACCTGCGCGAGATCCAGATCGCCGGCGACCTCGCCGCCGCCGGGTCCCAACGCATCACCAAGGCCGCCGAGGCCCCCTCCCGTCCGTTCGAACCGGCCTGGGCCCGCAACCTCGTGCTCGCCGGCGCCGTCGGCCTGCTCTTCGGCATCGGCGGGGCGTTCCTGCGCGAGACCCTCGACGGGACCATCCGCACCAAGGCCCAACTCGACGCCGCATCGACCCTGCCGACGCTCGGCACGCTCCCCTCCCCCAACGCCAGGACCGCCAAGGGCCGCCGGGCGCTGGTCACCTCCCGCTCCGGTCCCTTCGCCGAGGCCCTGCGGTCACTGCGTTCCTCGGTGCTCTTCGCCAAGTCCGACGAGCCCGACCTGGTCAGCTTCGTGCTCACGAGCGCCAACCCCGCCGAGGGCAAGTCGACCACGGTGGTCAACCTGGCCTCCGCACTCGCCCGCGCCGGACAGCACGTCGTCGTGGTCGATGCCGACCTGCGGCGGCCGCTCATCGGGCCGACCTGCGGCATCGACGACACCCGGCCCGGGCTCACCGACGTGCTGCGGCCCGCCCTCAGCCACCTGCTCGCCACCGGCGCCCACATCCCCGTCTATCCGGAGCAGATCACCGGTGAGGCACTGTTCGACGTCCTTCCCGCCGGAAAACCCATCGACGACCCCGCCGAGATCCTCGGCGCAGCCGACTTCGCCCAGACCATCACCGACCTGCGTGCCAAGTACGACGTCGTGCTGATCGACACCGCACCGGTGCTGCCGGTGTCCGACGCCCTGTCGGTCGCCGCCGGCGCCGACGCCACCATCCTCGTCGCCCGGGCCGACTCGACCACCGCCGACCAGATCGGTGCGGCGCTCGAGCTGCTGCAGCGGGCAGACGCCAACCTCATCGGCACCATCCTCACCAACGTCGACCGCCGCGCCACCTACGGCGGCTACGGCTACGACTCCAACCGACGCAGCTGATCGCCGGGCGGGTCCGGCTCGCCGAGGAACTCCGTCATCGTCGCATCGCCTGCAGCGGAGATGCCCTCCCGGCGCAGCACCGAGGCCACGGTCCGGGCGATGATGCGCAGGTCGAGGCCGATCGACAGCCGCTCGACGTAGCGCACGTCGAGCTCGAGCCGTTCCGGCCAGCCGAGCGCATTGCGCCCGTTCACCTGGGCCAGCCCGGTGATACCGGGCCGTACCTCGTGACGGCGGGCCTGGCGGACGCTGTAGCGATCGAGGTACTGCGGCAGCAGCGGACGGGGGCCGACCAGGGACATGTCGCCCTTCAGCACGTTCCACAGCTGCGGCAACTCGTCGAGGCTGGTGCTGCGCAGGAACCGCCCGACGCCCGTCAAGCGCTCGGCGTCGGGCCCGGGCCCGTCGGCCATCGAGCGGAACTTGCACAGGGTGAAGATCCGGCCACCGAGCCCGGGCCGCTGCTGACGGAACAGCACCGGCGAGCCCATCGACGCACGGACCGCCACCGCGACCCCGGCAGCGACGGGGGCCGACACCACCAGCAGCACGCCGGACACCCCGACATCGACCGCCCGCTTGCAGGCCCGGGTCGCCCTGACGCTCATCGCGCCGGGCTGCCCTTGACCACCGCACCATCCGGTATGTCCCGGGTCACGACCGCGCCGGCACCGACCACGGCAGCCGCCCCGATCCGCACACCCGGCAGCACCACCGCGCCGCTGCCCAGGAACGCACCGTCGCCGACGGTCACCGCACCGTTGAGCAGCACACCGGGCGAGACGCTCACGAAATCACCCAGCCGGCAGTCATGGCTGATCACCGCGTTGACGTTCACGTGACAGTGCCGGCCGAGCACGACGTTGGTCGTGGCGCAGCTTCCCGCCATGAGCACCGACCCGGGGCCGAGCTGCACGTCGTGGCCGCACATCGCCCGGGGATGCACCAGGGTCGCCGCCTCGGCGGCCGGGCCGATTCGGCCGGCAACCAACCGCCGCGTGTGCGGGTCTCCGATGCCCACCACGAACCGGTACCCGGCGGGCAACGCCCCGACCGGGCCGAGCAGCGGCGCGCCGAGACGCACCAGCGCCTCACCGTCGGGACAGCCGTCGTCGAGGAACCCCGCCGGCTCGGGCTCCACCCCCGCAGCTGCGGCGGCGCAGGCGGCCTCCCAGAGCTCACGTCCGTGGCCGCCGGCCCCGACGATCACCAGGCCCGCAGCCATCAGCGTCCCGTGGCCAATGCCGCGCACACCGTGGCGACGATGCGCTCCTGCTCGACCTCGGTCAGCTCCGTACCGCTCGGTAGGCAGATGCCATGGGCGAAGGCCGACTCGGCCACCGCACCGCCCACGGCACGCGCCCCGGCGAACACCGGCTGCAGATGCATCGGCTTCCACACCCGGCGGGCCTCACAGCCCAGCTCGCGCAGGGCGGCGATGACCGCCCGCACCCGTACGACCGCGGCCTCGCGGCCGTCAGCGCAGTCCGGGCCGTCCGTGCCGTCCGAGCTGCCGGCGCCGTCGAGGACGATGACGGTCAGCCAGTGATTCGGTGTGCCCTTGGCCGACACCGGCGCGAACGACACGCCCGGCACGTCGGCGAACAACGCCCGGTAGTTGCCGTGCACGACGCGCCGACGCTCGAGGATGTCGGGCAGACGATCGATCTGACCGCAACCCACCGCCGCGAGCAGGTTCGACAGGCGGTAGTTGAAGCCGATCTCCGCATGCTCGTAGTGCTCGGCCGGCAGCCGCGCCTGGGTGGCGAGGTACCGGGCGCGGGCTGCGGCGTCGGCATCGTCGGTCAGCAGCGCACCACCACCACCGGTGGTGATGATCTTGTTGCCGTTGAACGAGAAGGCGCTGAACAACCCGAATGACCCGGCCGGACGGCCGTCGAAGGACGCACCGACCGCCTCGGCGGCGTCGGCCACCAACGGCACCCCATGATCGGCACAGACCCGCAGCAGCGCCTCGTAGTCCGCACACTGGCCGTACAGGTCGACCGGCAGCACCGCACCGACCCGCCGGCCCACCCGACGGGCGACGCGCAACTCGTCGTCGAGCAGCTGCGGGTCGACATTCCAGCTCGCCGGCTCGGCGTCGACGAACACCGGGGTCGCCCCGCAGTAGCTGACCGCGTTCGCCGTGGCCGCGAAGGTCAACGTCGGCACCAGCACCTCGTCGCCGGGACGGACCCCGGCCAGCAGCAGGGCCAGGTGCAACGCCGCCGTACCGCTCGACAACGCCACCGCATGGGCCCGCCCGCCGACCTCGGCGACCTGCTGCTCCAGACGGTCCACGAACGGCCCGAGCGGCGCCACCCAGTTCGAGTCGAACGCCTCGAGCAACAGGCGGCGCTCGACCTCGGTCATCGACGGCGGCGAGAGGTAGATCATGCCAGTCCCTCCACCCGTTGGGACCCCCCGTCGGTCGCCACGGCGATCAGCAGCCGCTTGACCTCGTCGCCACCGAGGAGATCGGGCAGACCCAACGCGAAGCCGTTCGCCAGCGGTGACACCGTGGTGCGGAAGATGCGCTCGTGCTCGCTGGGAGCCAGCCTGTCGGTCTCGCTCACCAGCACCTCGTGCAGCTTCTCGCCCGGCCGCAGCCCGGTGAAGACCAGCTCCACGTCGGGGTCGATGCTGTCGATCATCTGCCGGGCGAGATCGGCGATGCGGACCGGCTCGCCCATGTCGAGGATCATCGTCTCGCCGGGCTCACCGAGGGCCCCGGCCTGGATGACCAGACGGACGGCCTCCGGGATGGTCATGAAGTACCGGGTCACCTCCGGATCGGTCACCGTCACCGGTCCACCGTGGGCGATCTGCTCACGGAAGGTCGGCACCACCGACCCCCTGCTGCCCAGTACGTTGCCGAACCGTACCGACACGTACGGCCATCCACTCGCCGCCGCAGCCCGGGCGGTCATGCGCTCCGCGATGAGCTTGGTGGCCCCCAGCACGCTCTCGGGGTCGGCGGCCTTGTCGGTCGAGACGTTCACGAAGCGGCCGACCCCCGCCGCCAGCGCCGCCTCGAGCACGTTCTCGGTACCCCACACATTGGTCTTCAGCCCCTCGATCGGGTGCCGCTCGAGCAACGGCAGGTGCTTGAGCGCCGCAGCGTGGAACACCACATCGGGCCTGATCTCGGCGAGCAGCGTCCGCATCCGATCACGGTCGCGGATGTCGGCCACGATCAGCGCGTCGCTGTCGAGCAGCGCCCGGCCCTCGATCGACAACTGCACCCCGTGCAGGCCCGACTCGTCCCGGTCGAGCATGTACACCCGCTCGGCGCCGAAGGCCACCAGCTGACGGCACAGCTCCGAACCGATCGAGCCGCCGGCGCCGGTCACCAGCACCCGTCGCCCGGTCACGAACCGCACGATGGTGCCCAGATCGACCGTGACCTCGTCGCGGCCGAGCAGGTCGTTCTCGGTGACCTTGGCGATGCTGCTGACCGTGAAATCGGACGGAAGGTCCCGCGGCCGCGGCAGGATCCGCACCTCGAGCCCCGCCGCCAGACCGGCCTGCGACAGCTCGCGCACCAGGCTGCTCCTCGCGGAGGGCACTGCGATCAGCAGCACCTCGGCGGAGGTCTGCGTCGCGACCTCGGCGAGCGCGTTGCGATCGCCCATGACCCGGACACCGTGGATCGACCGGCGGGCCTTGCCCGGCCCGTCGTCGAGCAACGCCACCGGAACATACTGCGAGGTCGGGTCGGTCATCATCGCCCGGATCGCCAGTGCCCCGCCCTCGCCGGCACCGAAGACCACCACCCGCCGTCCCGTCACGTTCGGCCGGCGTCCCCGCTCGAACTGCATGCGCCACAGCCCACGCACCAACACCATGCCGGCACCGGCCAGCACGCTGCCGGTCATGGTCGCACCGATCGGGAACGGCCGGTCGGGAAAGGCCAGGTTGACCAGGATGGCCGTGCACGAAGCGGCGAACCACACCACCGTGAGCCCGAAGGTCTCCTCGAAGGTCGCGGACCGCCAGCGGCCACGGTAGAGACCCGTCAGATACCCTCCGGCCAGCTGTACCGCCACCGCCACCGCCAGCACCAGCACGAACTCGGGGCCGAGCCGCCGGGGCATGCCCCCGACGCGCACCGCCGCACCGGCGACCATGGCGAGCACCCACACCACGGCATCGGCGGACGCGGCGAAGCCACGCCGGTGCCGGACGACCACGGTCCTCGCGCTGCGCACGCGATCCACCGGAGCTACCTGCCGCCCTGCGTCATGGCCGGGCTCACGCCTTGACCAGTCGGCCCGCCATCCGATCGGCGTGGGCGGCCATGGCATTGCGGGTGTCCACGACGAGCGAGGCGTGCTCGGCGATCTCGGCGAAATCGACCGCGTCGTGCGCGGTGGCGATGAGCACCGCGTCGTAGGTGACGAGGTTCGCCCGATCGAGCGGCACGCTCTCGAGGCGCAGGTCGAACCGGCGCATCGGGTGGGTGCGCGGGACGTGCGGATCGTGGTAGTCGACCTCGGCACCGCGTTTGCGCAACAACTCGATCAGCTCCAGGCTGGGCGACTCGCGGACATCGCCCACGTTCGCCTTGTAGGCCAGGCCGACCACCAGCACCCGCGAGCCCTTGACCGCCTTGCCGTCCTCGTTGAGGCCCTCGGCGACCCGCTCGACCACGTACGCCGGCATCCGATGGTTGACCAGGCCGGCGAGCTCGATGAACTCGACGGGCCGGCCGACCTCCTTGGCCTTCCAGGTCATGTAGAACGGGTCGATGGGGATGCAGTGGCCCCCCAGACCGGGGCCCGGGTAGAAGGGCATGAACCCGAACGGCTTGGTCGAGGCTGCGTCGATGACCTCCCACACGTCGACCCCGAGGTCGGCGAGAACCACCTTCATCTCGTTCACCAGGGCGATGTTCACCGCCCGGAAGATGTTCTCGAGCAACTTCGCCGACTCGGCCACCTCGGCCGAGGACACCGCGATCACCTTGTCGAAGGCCAGCGAGTACGCATCGACCGCCAGCTGGGCCGACAGCTCGTCGAGACCGCCGACCAGCTTCGGGATGCTCACCGAGTCGATGGCCCGGCCCGGATCCTCGCGTTCGGGCGAGTAGGCCACGAACACGTCGCGGCCGATCAGCAGGCGTTCCCCGTCGCAGAACGCCGCGGCGAGGATCGGTGCCACCGCGTCACGGGTGGTGCCCGGGTAGGTGGTCGACTCGAGCACGATCAGCTGGCCCGGACGCAACACCCTGGCCACGTCATGGGCCACGCCGGTGACGTAGCGCAGGTCCGGCTCGTGATGACGGCCGAGAGGCGTCGGCACGGCGACGAGGACCACATCCGGCTCGCCGAGCCGGCCCATGTCCGACGTGGCCTCGAACCCGTCAGCGGCAGCGAGATCGGCGAAGATCGCACCGGCCAGATGGTCGAGGTACGACCGGCCCACGGCGAGGTCGGCAACCTTGGCGGCGTCGGTGTCGAAGCCGATCACCCGCAGGCCCGCGGCCACGAAGGCATGGGCCAGCGGCAGCCCGACATAGCCCAGGCCGACCACGCCCACGATCGCCTTGCGCTCCCGCAACAGCCGGCCCAGATGACCGGACTGGTTGCGCCGGTTCCAGGCGTGGGGACTCGCCGTCGAGGAGGCCATGGCCTCCACTGTCCTCCGACCCGGCGTCGACCGACATGGGTCAATCGGAGTAGCGCATCCGTGAAACGACCACGAAGGAGCAGGTCACGGCCATCGAGCGAACGTTCGACAGCTTGCGTTCATCCTGACCGAACGGCCGACGCGCCAGCTGTCGCGATGCGTTCATCCACCGCAGGCACAGCCTCGCCGGCACCGCCGTCGGTCACGCCGTCGCATCGCTCACGCAGAGGTGTCGGCGCCCTTGCGCCGGTTGCGCCCCTTGACGGCGCCCTCGGCGGTCCGTCGGCCGTAGCCGCCGTAGCCGTTGTACCCGTAGCCATAGCCGTAGCCATACCCACCGGTACGCTTGGTGTCGAAGCGGTTCAGCACCGCGCCGAGCACCGGCGCGTTGACCCGTCCGAGCGTTTCGATCAGGTCACGGACCTGGTGTTCCGACGTGCGGTGGGCCTGGGTCACCAGGACCACGCCGTCCACCGACGCGGTGAGCGCCACCGAGTCCGCCACGGGCAGGACCGGGGCCGAGTCGACGATCACCACGTCGAAAGACTCGGCCAGCGTGCCGAGCAGCGTCCGCATACGGGCCCCGCCGAGCAATTCGCCCTGGTTCGCCGGTGCCAGGCCCGCAGGCAACACCCTGAGCTCACCGCCTCCCGGCAGCGGCACATGCTGCAGGAGCTGCTCGAGCGGCGCGTCGAGCAGCGCATCCACGATGCCGCGCGAGCCGTCGACCCCGAACACCTGCGGCAGGCTTGGCCGGCGGAGGTCGGCGTCGACGAGCACCACCCGGTTCCCGGCCTGGGCGAACACCACGGCCAGGTTCGACGACACCGTGCTCTTGCCCTCGCCGGGAAGCGCGCTGGTGACCAGCAGCACCCGGCACCGACGCTCGAGGCCGAGGAACTGCAGGTTCGTGCGCAACCCCCGAAAGGCCTCCGCGACCGGGTCATCGGGCTTGACCAGGGCAACCGGACGGTGGTCGGACCCCGGCCGGACCGGGACCACGGTCATCACCGGCGTTCCCCCCGAGACCCGTTCGAAGTGCTCCGGATCCCGGATCGAGTCGTCGAGGACGTCCAACAGGAACGCCGCCCCGACACCGAGCATCAGACCCACCACCGCAGCCACCGCGGCGGTCCGCAACGGTGTCGGCTCGATCGGGGAGGTCGGCACCACGGCCGGGCTGACCACGCGGACCACCGGGGTGTACAGCGAGGCGTTGAACTGGGCCTGGTCGAGCCGCTGCCGGTACACGGTCTGCTGACCGACCAGCGAGCTGCGTTGCGCCGACAACGCCGACTCCAGTGCCTTGCGCTGGGCGGCAGGCGCCGCCTGCACCTGGGCGTCGAGCTCGTCGATCTGGGTCTGCAGCTCGTCGATACGACGCTGGAACTCGGGAGCGCTCTCGAGCATGCCTCGGGCGTTCTCCTCGCGCTTGACCTCGCGGAACGCCGTCACATAGGCGTCGGCGAGCACCTTGGCCGTCCCGGCGTCACCGCTCGACACCCGCAACGAGATCACCGAGGTCTGCTCGACCGAGCTTCCCTCCACCGGCGGCACCGGTCCGTCGATGCCGAGCAGGGTCCGCACCCGGTCCTGCACGAGGGCCGACTGCAGGATCTGGATCTCGTTGGGGATGTTCGTGCGCGGGCCCGACGCCACATCACCGGCGGGCGGGGCCACCAGTACCTCGGTCTCGGCCCGGTACACGGGCTCGTGCAGCGACACCATCGCCATCGCCGATGCCACCGTCGCCACGAAGCCGACGACGATCACCCACCGCCGACGCACGGCTACCGCCCAGTAGGCCCGGGCGCCCGAGTTGAACGGGACACGTCCCGGGCTCCCGGTCGGCGCTGCGGCCTGAGGCCTTCCGGCATGCATCACAGGGACCTCTCGGTACGAGCCGACATCCTCGGGCTCATCGGATGACCGACGTCGTCGCGGGCGGGGCGGTCGCCACCACCGTCGTCGTGGTCGGCGGCGCTGGAGCCGTCGACGTCGTCACCGGGACGGACGAGCTCGTGGCCGGGACCGACGACGTCGACGCGGGGGTCGAGGGGGTCGTCGTGGGACGCAGCGAGCCCGAGGTCGAACTCGACGAGGCAACCATGCCGGTCGACGTCGAGGTCGAGGCCGCCGTCGGCACCGCCGCGACGACCAGCGTGGAAGGCGCCCCCGGGCGCCCCGCGATCACGGCACCGGCGATCAGGCCGACCGCCAGGACCACCAGGTAGAACCACGTGAACCCTCGCCGCACGCGCTGCCAGCTCCAACATCACCGGTGACGGCCGATCCCGACACCGAACAGGAACCCATTGTCCGGCGCCGCCGTGGCGACCACAACGGCCCCATTGGCCCAGAAGGTCAAGCCCAGATCGTCAAGCCCAGATCGTCACGACCCAGATCGGCACGGCCCGGACGGCCGGCTGCGGTACGGGCCGATCGGCCTGCGGTCGGGCAGGCGCAGGCAACGTACCGTGCCAGGGTGTCCATCCCGTGCTCGACGGCTCCGATCACACCGCAACAGGCGGCTGCAGTCGATCCGGACCGCACCGGCGGGGCGAGCAGGGCAGTGCGGGTGCTGTGGGTGACCAAAGGCCTCGGACCGGGCGGGGCGGAGACCCTGCTGGTCGCCGCAGCGGGTCGCCATGACCGCACCAAGGTGGCGTTGTCCTGCGCCTACGTGCTGCCCCACAAGGATCATCTGGCCGAACGGCTCGAACAACTCGGCGTGGGCACCACCTGCGTCGGCGGCGACCCACGCTGGCCGCTGCGCCTCGCCCGGCTGGTCCGCGACGGCGGCTTCGACGTGGTGCACGTGCAGCTCCCGGTACCGGCTTCGGTGGCCCGGCTCGCCGTGCGGTCACTGCCCTCCGCCCGACGGCCGGCACTGGTGTCGACCGAACACAACGCCTGGGGCACCTTCGTCGCCCCGACCCGGCTGGCCAACCGCTGGACCGGCCGGCTCGACCAGGCGTCCTTCGCCGTGTCGGACGAGGTCCGGGCGTCGATGGCACGCGGTGGGCGGCGCAGCGCCGTCGTCCTGCGTCACGGCATCGAGATCGACACCGTCCGCGCCGAACGCCGCCATCGCGACCGCCTCCGCGCCGAGCTCGGCGCCGGGCCCGACGACATCCTCATCGGTACGGTCGCCAACTTCCGGCCCCAGAAGGACTATCCCAACCTGCTCGCAGCCATGTCCGTGCTGGCAGGACGCGGCTGCGCCGCCCGGCTGGTGGCCGTCGGCCAGGGTCCCGGGGAGGCGGAGACCCGCGCTGCGGTGACCCGCCTGGGCCTCGACGAGCGGGTGACGGTCACCGGGTTCCGGCCCGATGCCGTTGCCGTGCTCGGAGCCTGCGACGTGTTCGTGCTGGCCTCGGCATGGGAAGGCCTGCCGGTGGCGGCCATGGAGGCCTGCGCGCTGGGCCTGCCCATCGTGGCCACCGCGGTGGGCGGCATGGCCGAGGAGTTCACCGACAGTCCCGCTGCCGTGCTCGTCCCGCCCCGCGACGCCGACCGCCTCGCCGCGGCCCTCGAGGCCGTCGTCGGCAACGACGAGCGCCGGGCAGCGATGGCACGCGCCGCTGCGGACCATGCCGCCCGGTTCGACATCGGCCGGGCGGTCGCCGTGCTCGAGGAGACCTACGCCCGCCTCGCCCCCGGCGTCGCCGGACGGACCGACAGGCCGGCCGTCTCCCCTCCCGGTCCCCGAGCCGACGCCCCGGCGACGGCCGGATCGGGCCGCAGCAGGCCCGCCGGGCTCGACATCCGGCCCATGACCGACGCCGACCGACCGGCGGTGCTCGAGCTGTGCCGGGCCACCCTCGACTGGGACGACGACCCGCGCTTCGGCGAGCTGTTCGCCTGGAAGCACGACCGCAACGCCTTCGGCCCGTCCTACGCCTGGGTGGCGACCGACGCCGGGCGGGTGGTGGGCCTGCGCACGTTCATGCGCTGGCGGTTCCGCCGCGGCGACGAGGTGCTGCACGCCACCCGCGCCGTGGACACCGCCACCCACCCCGACCACCAGGGCCGGGGCCTGTTCCGGGCCATGACCCTGCACGGCCTCGACGAGATGCGCGCCGACGGCGTCGACCTCGTGTTCAACACGCCCAACACCAAGAGCCTGCCGGGGTACCGGTCGATGGGCTGGCAGGTCGTGGGCCGCCCCGCCACCGTCACCGCCGTCGCTGCGCCGTCGTCGCTGGTGCGACTGGCCCGGTCGCGGGTACCCGCATCGCTGTGGTCGGAACCATCCACGATCGGGGTCGATGCCGCCGCATGGCTGGACACCGGGCCGACGCTGCACCCGCACGGCGGGCACGACCGTGAGCTGCGCACCGACCGTACCGAAGCGTATCTCCGGTGGCGGTACGGCGACGGCCCGGTCACCTACCGAGCGGTATCGGGACCGGAGGGAACGGCCGTGGTCCGGGTACGACGCCGGGGCGCCACCACCGAGCTGGTTCTGGCCGACACCTTCGGCACCCCGCCGCACGGACCGGTGACGTTGCTGCGACTGGCCGGCTGCAACCACGCCCTGGGCCTGGGACGACCGGACTGGCGCCACGGGCTGATGGCCGCGCCGGGCCAGGGCCCCATCCTCACCTGGCGGGGCGTGAACCGACAGGCGATGCCGCCGCCGGCGAACTGGGCGCTCAGCCTCGGCGACGTCGAGCTGCTCTAGCCCGGCGAGCGCCGAGCAGGCGATAGGCGTCGAGCGTGCGCTCCACCACCCGGTCCTGGTCGAACTCCGCTGCGGCGACGGCGGGCCCGGCAGCACCGAGCCGACGCCGCAGTGCTCCGTCACCGACCACCCGGTCGAGGGCCGCGGTGAGGCCGTCCACATCGTGCAACGCCACGAGCAGCCCGTTGCCGTCGTCGCACACCACCTGTCGGCAGCCACGGATGTCGGTGGCGACGATCGCCAGGCCCATCGCCGAGGCCTCCATGGCCGCACGGGGGAAACCCTCCCGCCACGACGCCGTCACGAAGCAGTCCATGGCGGCGTAGCAGTCGGGCATGTCGTCACGGCGTCCGGTGAACACCACCGCCTCGGTGCGCCGGCCGGTGAGGACCTCGTCGCCGAGGCGGTCGCCCTTCTCGTCGTCGGTGGGACCGATGATCACGAGACGGACGGCCCGGCCGGCTTCGCGCAGCCGGGCGCAGGCCTCGAGGACCTCGACGAACCCCTTCTCGGCGACCAGCCGGCCGACCGCACCGATGACGAGCTCGCCCGGCCCGATCCCCCACTCGGCCCGCACCCGCTCCCGGGACGCGGCGGCCGCCGCGGGGTCGAAGCGGACCAGGTCGATCCCGTTGCCGAGCAGGCGCACCTTGCGCCGGGGAATGCGCAGGGTCCGCACCAGGGTGTCGACGTCCTCGGGGTTCTGCACCAACTCGACATGGCCGAATGCGGCGGCGACCCGCTCGGTGGCGTACACCGGCCAGCGCCGTCGGCGACGGTCGTGGGGCTGGGCGTACAGCCCGTGCTGGGTGTTGACCACCAGCGGCACCCGGCACAGGCGGGCCGCAATACGGCCGAGGATGCCGGGCTTGGGATTGTGGGTGTGCACGATGTCGGGCCGCAACCGCCGGAACAACCGGACCAGCTCGACCGCGGCGAGCAGATCCCGTCCCGGCCGCGACGCCCGGGTGAAGTGATGGACCGGCTCGTGGCGGATGCCTGCGGCCCGCAACGCCGCGACGTGCTCCCCAGCAGCCGACGCGCCGATCACCTCGTAGCCCGCGGCGGCGAAGGTCTCGAGCTGGGGGCGCAGCAGCCAGTCGAGGCTCATGTCGGTGGTGGTGAGGTGCACCACCCGGATCGAGGCGCTCACGACGCCGAGTTCCGGTAGCGCACCTGCGCGACGGCGGCCCGCAGCCCGCCCACGAGACGCCCGCCGCCGGTCGCCAGGCAGGCGAAGTCCTCCGGCGTCAGGCCGCGCCGGACCGGGCTGCGACCGAGCCGGTGCAGGTCGAGGTCACGGCCGGTGTTGACCCGGTTGCCCGCCAGCACGGCGGTGCGGAACAGGCTGCGCACCTCGTGCTCGACCGCCGCCGGTGCCGCAACGGCCTTGGGATAGGCGAAATGGGCGGGTCGATCCCCCAGCCGCTCGCCGATGGTCTCGATCGAACGGAGCAGATCGTCCCGGGCCACGGCCGGGTCGAGGTGCTGCAGCACCAGGTGGTCGTGGGTGTGCGAGCCGATCGTGACCAGACCGGTACGTACGGCATCACGCAGCGCCGGCCACGACAGCGGGGGTGCGCCCCACGGAAAGGGGCGGCCGGACTCGACGAAGCCACTGGCCAGGTACAGCGTGGCGGGCACCCCGGCCTCGACGAGGGCGGGCAGGGCGTGCTCGGCGAAGTCGGCCGTGCCGTCGTCGAAGGTCACCACCACCCCGTCGGCGACGGGCGCACCGGCGGCGAGCTCGGCGACGGCCTGCTCGAGGGTGAGCACCCGGCAGTCCGCGGCCAGCCGCGCGAGCTGCGCACGGAACTCGGCGACGGGCACGTCCACGGCTCCGTCGGTCCCGCCACCGACCCGGTGGTAGATCAACAGCGTGATCCCCGGCGGCGGCGGGCAGACGCGGTCGACGACGGTGGACGCCCGGTCGACCAGTGAACGCAGCACGAGCATGCACGGTACGCCCGGGCCGGCACGTTCGACAGGGGTCGATGGTCGCTCAGGCCTGACCGCGCATCCACGCCACCGTGGCCTGCAGGCCGTCCGCGAAGGGCACCGCATCGATCGTCGGGAACAGCTCGCGCAGACGCGTGGTGTCGGCCTGCGAGTGGGGCACGTCACCGGCCCGGGGCCCGTCATGGTGACGGGCGACGGGCCGGCCGAGGAGCTGTTCGAGCAACGCGAGCACCTCGATCAGGGTGATGCGGTTGCCGAAGGCGAGGTTGACCGGCGTCGGGCTGCCGACCCGGCGGCCCACGGCGTCGATGATGGCGGCGCACACCGAGTCGACGTAGGTGAAATCGCGCGACTGCATGCCGTCGCCGTGCACGGTGACCGCCTCGCCGGCGAGGGCTGCGGCGACGAAGCGCGGGATCACGGCGGCGTAGACGTGGCCGGCGGGCTGGCGCGGGCCGAACACGTTGAAGAACCGGAACGCCAACACGTCGAGGCCGTAGCTGTGCCCCCATGCCAGCGTGTAGGTCTCGGTGGCCAGCTTGGATGCGGCATAGGGCGAGACCGGCCGGGCCACCAGCCCCTCGTGCTTGGGCAGCTCGGGGTTCGCGCCGTACACGCTCGACGACGAGGCCACGATGACCTGCGCCCCCCTGGCCCGGGCGGCCTCGAGGACGTACAGCGTGCCGGTGGTGTTGACCTCGTGGGTGGCCACCGGCTCGGCGATGGACCGCGGCACCGAGCCCCGGGCGGCGAGATGCACCACGGCGTCGACCCCGGAGGTCACCTCGTGGAGCGTGGCCGGATCGGTGATCGTGCCGACCACCATACGCACCGGTACGCCCTCGAGATTCGCGAGAGAGCCGGTGGACAGGTCGTCGAGGACCGTGACCTCGTGCCCAGCCGCAACGAGGTGCCGGCACAGGTTGGACCCGATGAAACCGGCGCCACCGGTCACGAGGACATGCACCATTTGGAATATACCGCTCTGCCGACAGACCGGTACCTTCGCTGGTCATGGCCCTGTCCACCGCATCGAGGCACGACGTCGCACCGACGTCGCAGCGCTCACCGGCGCAGCCGTGGGTGGCGGCAACCCTGATCGGCGCAGTCGTCGTGGTGCTGCTCGGCGTGCTGCTCGGCTATCGCGACATCGATGTCTGGGGCGGCCTGCTGCTGCCGTTGGGCCTGTTCGCGGTGATCGCCCCGGTGGTGGCCGCCATCGAACGGCGCCAGCCGGAACCGCTGGTGGGCATGGTCGTCGCCGCACTCGCGGCCCGCCTGGTCGGCGCTTGGGTGCGCTTCCTCGTCAGCTTCTACGTCTACTCCAAGGCTGACGCAGACCTGTACCACCGCACCGGCGCAGCGATCGCGCGCCGGTTCCACCAGGGCGACCTCACACTGGCCGAGCTCGTACCGCGCGGTACCAGCACCCGGTTCATCTACCAGCTGACGGGGCTGGTCGAGGTCGTCATCGGGCCCAGCATCCTCGGCAGCTTCATGGTGTTCACCGTCCTCAGCTACGTCGGGGCGTTGCTGATGCTCCACGCAGCCCGCGCCGCGATCCCCCAGCTGCTGGCCCGTCGGTACGCCGCCCTCATCCTGTTCCTGCCCTCGATGCTCTACTGGCCGTCCTCGTTGGGCAAGGACGGCCCGCTCCAGCTGGCGGTGGGCCTTGCTGCGCTCGGGACCGCCCGCATCCTGACCGGTCGTGCACGCGGCTGGTTGTGGCTCGCCGCAGGGCTCTACCTCGCCGGGGCGATCCGGCCCCATGTCGCGGTGTTGCTCGTCGCCGCGGCGACCGTGGCGTTCGTGAGTCGATCGTCCGATCGGGCGAGCCGGCTCGGCCCGGTACCCAAGGTGTTGGGCATCGGGCTGCTGCTCGTCGGGCTCACCACGGCGCTCGGCGCGCTCGGCGACACCTTCGGCGGGTTCGACTACGGCAACCCGATCGGTGCCACCGGCGCGATCCTCGACAGCACCCAGACCCTCACCTCGACCGGGGGCAGCGAGCTCGAGGTGGGCAACCCCAACTCGCCGCTCGCCTACCCGCTCGCAGCGTTCACCGTGCTGTTCCGTCCCCTGATCGTCGAGGCCGACTCCGTGACGACCGCGGCATCGGCGCTGGAGGGCACGTTCCTGCTCGTGCTGGCGTGGTACCGGCGGGCGGATCTCCGGCGGGGGATCGCCCTGGTACGCACGAACCGTTACATCCGCTTCGTGCTGGTGTACTCGGTGACCTTCTCGCTGGCCTGGGGAAGTGTCCACAACCTCGGCATCATCGCCCGCCAGCGGGTCATGATGCTGCCGCTGCTGCTGACACTCGTGTGCATCGCCCCGACCACCGGGACACGGGAGACGCCATGACGTCGACGGGCGAAGCGGCGCGCAGCCGGCGCTCCGATCACCGGCGGCGGGTCCAGGCCCTGGTCCGGCCGCACCGTTGGCGGGTCGCTGCGCTGGCGGCGGCGTCCTACGTCGGCGGCACCTCCGAAGCGGTGTTCCTGCTGCTGGCCGCACGTCTCGCGCTCGCGGTCACCCGCGACGAGCCGCGTCTCGGGCTGTGGGGGGCTGCGAGCATCGGGATCGGTGGGGCCATCGCCCTGGCCGCAGGGTTGTTGCTGCTCCGCCTCGTGGCGAACGCCGCGGTCGTCACGCTCTCCACCGGCTTGGCACAAGCCGTGCTGACCACGACCCGCGGACGGCTGTCGGCCGCCTACCTGAACGCCTCGTGGTCGCTGCAGCAGAACGAACCGTCGGGAAGCCTGCAGACCCTGAGCAGCTACGCCGACGGGGCGGTCCGTGTCGTCAACGCCTTCTCGGCGTCGATCACCGCAGGCCTCAGCCTGCTGTCCCTGCTGGTCGTCGCCACCTCGGTCGATCCCCTCGCCACCCTGGTCATCGTCACCACGCTGGGGCTTCTCGGCCGGCTCATGACCCCGTTGCGGACCCGCATCCGACGCCGGTCGACCTCCGACACCCGCGCCAACACCACGTTCAACGAGACGCTGTCGGAGTTGAGCACCCTGGGACTCGAGATGCAGACGTTCGGGGTACGCGATCGGTTCGTCCGCCGGATCGACGCGTTGAGCGGCCGGCACGCCGCCGCCGCCCGCCGCACCAGCGCCATGCAGGGCATGCTCACCCCGGTGTACACGACCCTGGCGTACGGCGGGGTCCTCGGGGGACTGGCCGTGTTCGCGGCCACCGGCGCCGGCAAGATCAGCGCCATCGGGCCGGTCATGCTCCTGCTGCTGCGATCGCTCGCCTACGGGCAGCAACTGCAGACCAGCGCCGGTTCGCTGATGGCGTTCCTGCCCCCGTTGGAACGGGTGCAGGATGCGATCGCCCGCTACGACGCCGCTCGTGCGTCCGACGGGGACACCGTCGTCGAACGCATCGGGGCCATCGAGGCCCGGGAGGTGTCCTACGCCTACCCCGACGGGCGCACCGTGCTCGCCGACGTGTCCTTCCGGCTCCGTGCGGGCGAGGTGGTCGGCATCATCGGCCCGTCCGGATCGGGCAAGTCGACCCTGGTGCAACTGCTGTTGGGGTTGCGGGAGCCGTCAACCGGCGAGATCACCGTCGACGGGATCGCTCTGCAGGACGTCAACCGCGGCGCGTGGTCCGCCCGGGTGGCGTTCGTGGCGCAGGAACCCCGGCTGATCACCGGCACGGTGGCGGACAACATCCGCTTCTTCCGCGACGACATCGGCGACGAGGCGCTGGTCCGTGCCGCAAACCTGGCGAACCTGCAGGCCGACATCGCCCGGATGCCCGACGGGTTCGCGTCGTTCCTGGGCGAGCGGGGCACGAACCTCTCCGGCGGACAGCGCCAACGGCTGTCGATCGCACGGGCACTCGCCGGGTCGCCGCAGGCACTGTTCCTCGACGAGCCGACCTCGGCGCTCGACGCCCACAGCGAGGCCCTCATCCGCTCGACGCTGCACGATCTGCGGGGCAAGGTCCTGACCGTGGTGATCGCCCACCGCATGTCGACCCTCGAGGTCTGCGACCGGATCCTAGTCGTCGAATCGGGCCGGCTCACCGCCATCGGCACCCCGGCCGATGTCGCTGCGTCGAGCGCCTTCTACCGGCACGCCCTCGACGTCGCCCACGGCTGAGACCCGTCGGGACCCGGCCCCGACACGCTACGGGCGATACTGGGGGCAGTTGCGTCGCGTCCTCGCCGGCGCCCGGGGCCGGGGAGCGGAACATCCGATGCGGTACGACTACACGTCGATGGGCTTCTACACCTTCGACTGCCTGGGCTGGCCCTTCACCGGGGTCCCCGAGGGCGGGGGCTGCAACTTTCTCGACGAGTTCACCCTGGCCGTTTCCGGCGCGGCCGGCGGCGCCGCCATCGCCACCGCCAAGATGGGGTTGCGCACCCTGGCCATCGGCGGCGTCGGCACCGACCTGATGGGCGACTGGGTCCTGCAGCGACTGGCGCACTTCGGGGTCGACACCGCCGGCATGCAGCAACAGAACGGCTGGAAGACCTCGTCGTCGATCGTCACCACCCGGGCCGACGGCACCCGGCCGGCGCTGCACCGCCGTGGTGCCACCGCCGACTTCTTCGTCGACGACGCCCTGCTCGACGCGGCCGTCGACGCCACCGTGGTGCACGCCGGCGGGGTCGGGCTGATGGACGCCATGGACGGCGGCCGCACCGCCGAGGTGCTGCGCGCCGCGCAGGCCAACGGTGCCGTGACCACCGTGGACATCTTCGCCGGCTCGACCGAGGATCTCCCGGCGGTGGCCCGGGTGCTGCCCCACACCGATTACTTCATGCCCTCCATCGAGGAGGCCGAGGCGCTCAGCGGGCTGACCGACCGTGCCGACATGGCGGCGTTCTTCCTCGACCAGGGTGCCCGCTGCTGCGTGTTCACCCTCGGCGACCAGGGCGCCTACTACCACCACGGCGACGGCACGGTGTTCCACCTGCCGGCGTTCGATGTGGACGTGCGCTGTACGTGCGGCTGCGGCGACGCCTTCAACGCCGGGTTCGCCGTGGCGCTCTGCCACGGGTTCGACCCCGAGACCACGGTGCGCTTCGCCCAGGCCACCTCGGCGCTCAACGCCACCGGCCTGGGCTCGCAGGCCGGGGTCGAGTCCTTCGAGCACACCCTGGCGTTCATGGAACGCTCGCAGACGAGGTCGTGACCCGGTCGACCCGGTCGACCCGGTCGACCTGAGCGACCGCGGCCGACCGGTCAGCCGACCCGGGCCTCGGAGACCTTGCCGGCGGTGATCTTCAGGCCGATGCGGGTCTCCACGAAGTCCATCGTCGCCGGGAAGTCCTGACCGTCACGGCCGATCACCCGCCAGGTGTAGCCGGCCTTGTCGATCTTGGCGGTGGCGTCGGCCTCGGCCAGGCCGATCACCGAGACGGCGACCTCGGTCGGGGTGGCCTTGCCGGACACCGCACCACCGCTCGCTGCGCCGCCCGTCGTCGCCGATCCTCCCTCGACCGAAGCGGGGGCGGTGGACTCCGCCTCGCTGCCACAGGCGGCGAGGGCGAACACGCTCGCAGCAGCAACGACGACGGACAACGACAGACGGCGGATCATCCGACCAGCCTACGGGCCACCCGGCGATCCGACACCGCGCCTCGCCGGGCCACGAGCCGGGCGCGCCCGGCCGGCAGCACCGCCCGAGCGGGACGAGCGGGACGAGCGGGGCCATCCCGCGCAGCCAGGATGCGCGCCGGTATGGTGACGGCGCTCGTCGGGCACCGAGCGGGACAGGACCACGAACACGATCCGGTGCCGCGCCGGCGCAACGTCGCGAACGACCGCTGCCCGACCCACGAAAGGACCCGCCCATGACCGCAGTTCCGCCCAACGGCCCTGATCCGACCACGGTCGTGCCGACCACCGGCCGGATCGCCCAGCCCGCCGGTTCTGCGCCGGTGGCGCTGGTCCCCCAGTTCGTCGGCCAGCGCGTCGAGGCCGCCGCCGACACCGCCCGGCTCGCCGGATGGACGCTGGTGCCCGAGTTCGTCGAGCCCACCATGGCCGAGCAGCCCGAGGGCCTGGTGGTGGCCCAGAAGCCGGCCGCCGGCCATGCCGTCACCGCCGGTTCGGTCCTTGCGGTGTCCGTGGTCCGCCGCCGAGCGTGGATGGACAAGAACGGTCGCAGCCTCTTCCTGGGCCTCGCCGTGGTGTTCGCCGTGCTCGCCGTGGCCTTCGCCGTGCTGTGGAGCAGCGCCGGCAGCTCCAGCACCGCCGACATCGACACGTTGCAGGCCGAGAACGCTGCACTGAAGGCCGAGAACGCCACGCTCAAGGACCAGGTCGCCGCAGCGGCCGGCGCCGACGGCGAGTTGGTCAAGACCCTGCAGAAGCAGGTCACCGACCTCACCGCCAAGCTGACCGCAGCCGAGGCCGCCGCGGCCAAGGCCCAGGCCGATCTCGCCAAGGCCCAGGCGGACCTGACGAAGGCCCAGGCCGACCTCGCCAAATCGCAGGCTGACCTGGCCAAGGCCCAGGCCGATCTCGACGCCGCGCTCAAGGAGGTCGCCACCCTGCGGGCCCAGATCGGTGGCATCCAGCAGTCGGTGACCCCGATGCCGAGCTACGTCGGCCAGCAGCAGGTTGCGGTCGAGGACTTCGCCAAGGCCAAGAAGCTGCAGCTGGTGATCGAGAAGGTGACGACCAGCTCCTCGCCCGCTGCGGTCGGCACGGTCCTGGCGCAGCAGCCGAAGGCCGGCATCCCACTGGTCGAGGGCTCGGCGATCTGGATCCAGGTCTACGCCCCCAAGTAGCGACGGTGCCGACCGGCACACCCCCGAGCCGGCCACACCGACTGGTACGGTTCGGCGCGTGACCACCTTCGTGCTCGTCCACGGTGCCTGGAGCGGTGCGCACGGGTTCCGCCACGTGCGCCGGCTCCTCTCCGCGGCCGGCCACGAGGTGTTCACCCCGAGCCTGACCGGGATCGGTGAGCGGTCCCATCTCACCAGCCCCGCGATCGACCTGAGCACGCATGTCGCCGACGTGGTCAACTGCCTGCTCTACGAGGACCTCACCGACATCGTGCTGGTCGGCTTCTCCTACGGCGGGTTCGTGGTCAGCGCGGCGTTGGAGCGGGTGGCGGAACGGGTTCGCCACCTGGTCTACCTCGACGCCTTCGTGCCCGCCGACGGCGACTCGGTGGTCTCGCTGACCGGCATGGCGCTCGGCGACCCGGTCGGGCCCGAGGCCGTCTGGCTGGTCCCGCCGATCCCCCGGGAGTTCGACGACCCGGCCGAGGCGGCGTTCTCACAGCCCCGCCGCACCGGCCACCCGGTGCGCTGCTTCACCGAGACGGTCCGGCTGGCCCGACCGGTGGAGGCCTACGACGTCGCTCTGACCTACATCAAGGCCACCGGTGAACCACGTCCGGCGTCGGGCGGACCGTTCTGGACGGCGGCCGACCATGCCCGCACGTCGGGCCGCTGGGGCTACCACGAGATCGACACGAACCACATGATCGCCAACAACCGTCCCGCGGAGCTCGCCGAGCTGCTGCTGACGCTGGCCTGAGTGGCCGTGCCGGCTTCGACCGACCCGATGCCGGCACCCGGTCCGGTCGCCGCCGCTCAGTCCCCGTCGTCGTCACCACCCCGCGACTCGCCGCTGGAGACGTCCGTACCGTGCCACACCGCCTTGGCGCCGGAGTGACCGGCATCGACGACCGCCACCACCGAACCCACCGCTGCGGACACGGCGATCACCGACACCCCGATCGACACCCACCTGGGCACGGCGACCCCGCCGTTGCCGCCTCCCGACGCCACGGTACCGGCCGCGGCCGGCTCGGACGACGCAGCGGAACGGCGACGGCCGAACCAGTCCACGGCCACGAGGGCCACCGCCGCGGCGAGCAGCACCAACGCCAACGCACGAGCCAGATCGCCGGCCTCGGCGTGGTCGTGCACCAACGCCCGGCTCGCCGCCACCGACTCCTCGAGCGCCTCGCCCGAACCGGCGGCCAGTACCGCGCCGACGGCCCCCGCCAGTGCCACGGCCACCACGATCGGGCCGTAGGAGCGGATCCAGCGCGGGCGCACCGCCAGCAGGACCACCCCGAGGGCCGCGAGCGGGACCAACACCACCGGGATGTGCACCAGCAGCGGGTGAGCAGGCAGCGAGAAGAGCTGATCGAGTTCCATGGCGTTGCCGTCCTTCGGCCGGGTGCGGGGCGGTTGGACCCTACCGACGCAGTTGGCGGGCCCCCACGCGGCGCAGGTAAGGATTCGGCAAAGCCACGGCTCCGGCGGGCCGGGATCGCGCCGAACCGGCCCGGACACCCGTCAACCCCGTCACACCTGTGACACACACCACACACGCCACACGCACCACACCCCACCAGCCCGACCGGAGTGCCCCATGACCGCCGACCACCGTGTCCTGATCGAACGCAACGGACCCGTCACCACCGTCGTCATCAACCGGCCGGAGGCCCGCAACGCCTGCACCGTGGACATGGTCCGTCAGCTGCACCGGGCCTTCACCGCGTTCGAGGCCGACCCGGACGCCCGCGTGGCCGTGTTGTACGGCGCCGGGGGCGCGTTCTGCTCGGGGGCGGACCTGCGCGAGATCGAGGACGGCACCGCCATCGGCTTCTGCTGGGCCGGGCTCGACGAAGGCGTCACCCGCCGCTATCTCGACAAGCCGGTCATCGCAGCGGTGTCCGGCCCGGCCCTGGCTGCCGGGCTGGCGCTGGCGGTGTGGTGTGACCTGCGCGTCGCGGACCGCAACGCCACCTTCGGCGTGTCCTGCCGGCGTTTCGGCGGCCCGATGCCCAACGGGGCCACCGTGCGGCTGCCCCGCCTGATCGGCCAGAGCCATGCCCTCGACCTCATGCTGACCGGCCGCATCATCGACGCGACCGAGGCCCACCGGATCGGCCTGGTGAACCGTCTGGTCGACGGCGACGCCCGCCACGAGGCGGAGCAGCTGGCCCAGGACCTCGCCTCCATGCCCGCGGCGGCCATGTTGTCGGACCGCCGGTCGTTGCTGCGCCAGTGGAGCGTGCCCGAGGATGACGCCATCCGGTTCGAGGTCGAGAGCGGCAAAGCGGTGTTCGGCCTCGACTTCCGCAGCGGAGCCGCCCGCTTCGTCGCCGGCGAGGGTCGCCACGGCGAGGACCTGGACTGCCGCCCCTGACGCCCTGACGCCCTGACGCCCGGCCCGGATCCACGCGGCCCGGACCCACGCGGCCCGGCATGTCCGCCGACGGCGACGACTGCGACGTTCTAGGCTGCCGCGGGCCGACGGCACCCGGCGGTCGGCAGTTCCGGGGGGAACACGATGATCGAGGGCATGACCATCCTGGTGGGCACCGTCGGCAGCGGCGTCCACGTCAGCCGCGACGGCGGCGGCCGCTTCAAGCAGATCTTCAAGCCCGTGCCCTTCGAGGGCAACGTCCGGGCCCTGCGGGTCGATCCGACCGATCCGGCCATCGTCTGGGCGGGCACCGACGCCGGGCTGTACCGCTCCCTCGACGGCGGCAGCCGTTGGGCGCCGGTGGCCTCCCCCGCCGACGGCCGGCAGATCTGGTCCGTGGCGATCGACCCCACCGACAACCGTTACGTGTACGTCGGCACCCAGCCCGGCGGGTTCCGCTCGGCCGACGGCGGCGAGACCTGGGTGGAGATGGCCATCCCGGTGGTCGAGGAGTGCCTGGTCGGCAAGCCGCGCACCACCAACGTGGTCGTCGACCCCCGCGACCCTGCGGTGGTGTGGGCCGGCGCCGAGATCGACGGCGTGTTCCGCTCACCCGATCGTGGCGTGACCTGGACCCGCTGCACCGACCTCGGCCCGTCACCGCTCAACGGCGACGTGCACAGCGTGGCCATCCGACCCGAGGGCGACGGTTCCACCATCTTCGTCGGCGGCCCGTTCGGGTTGACCCGCTCCACCGACGAGGGCGAGAGCTGGCAACTGACCGAGCTGCCGGGTTTCCACGAGCGCAACGAGTTCGCCTACTGCCGCATGGTGATGGTGAAGGCCGACGACCCGCAGACCGTCTTCGTCGGCACCGGCGACTCGATCCCCGGCGAGACCGGCGGCCTGCGCATCTCCCGTGACGGCGGGGCCACCTGGAAACTGGCGGACCTGCCCGAGGAGCCGAACTCGGTGGTGTACTGGATGGCCAACCATCCGGCCCGGCCCGAGGTGATCGCCTGCGCCAGCCTGTTCGGCCAACTGTTCTGGTCGACCGACAGCGGCGAGACCTGGGAGAAGTGCCGCCGCGGCTTCGGCGAGATCCGTTCGCTGGCCCTCGCACCCACGGTGTGATGGCCGGCGGGATCGGGGGTCGCACCGCCATCGGGGCTGCGCTCGACGACGCCGGATTGGGCCCCGGCGATCTCGACGGCCTGGTGGTCAGCTTCGGTTCGCCCGGAGGTGTCGACGCCGACACCCTGGCCTTCGCCCTGGGCCGCCGCAGCACGGGCCGGGCCGCAAGGGTTTCCCGGTCAGAGACCGAGCGCGACCAGCGGCACCGTCATCACGTCGTAGGACAACGCCGTGCACTCCGGCAGCAGCAACGGCAAGGCCACTACGCCCAGCCCGAGGGTGAACCCGAACGCGACAGCGGTGGACGCCCCGGCGTCGTCGTGCTGGACGTGGCCGTCGAACTGGGACCGCATGGCGGCCTCGATCGCGGTGAATTGCACCTCGTCGTGCCAGCTCAGGCGGATCTGCTCGAGGTTGAGGGTGCGCTGGACGTGCAGGCCGGGCCGCTGCCACTCCCGCATCGTCACGGCCTCGGCGATGCCCGTCCCGTGACGGGACGCGATGGCGGCGATGTAGGCGTCGTTGGCGGCGAGGCGCGTCTCGGCCATCCGCTGGGTGGCGTCGAGGAACAGCTCGGACTTGGAGTCGTAGCGGCTGTAGAGCAGCCCCTCGCTGAAGCCGGATGCGGCGGCGATCTCGGCCGTGCTGGCCTGGTCGAAGCCCTTTTCGCCGACGAGCCTGATGACCGCGAGCAAGAGCGCGTCGAGCAGTTCGTCGCCCGTGTCGAACACCGACTCGAGTGCCAGGTCGGGGGCGGCCTCCTGCGGCAGCTCGGTCGGTTGCCGGTCGGTCCGTACCGCGGCCATCAACAGGCGGGCCAGCACCGACGGTTGCACCGGGCCCAGCCCCGGGGACCGTGCCGCCAGGCACCGGCCCAGGCCCACCATCAGCAGGTGCCCGCGCCGGGAACGCATCGCATGGTCTGCCCTGGCATCGCTGCACCAGGCCACGACCCTGGCACCCAGGGTGTCGGTGACCGCGACGCGCACCGCAGGATCGACGTGGGCGATCACCAGCAGTTCGGCGGCTGCACGCAGCTCCGCCCGGGCGCTGCCGAGCTCCTCGAGCGCGTCGGTGACGGCTGCCTCGGAGGGCTCACCGCCGAGGAGCCCGGCCCCGTCGAGCAAGGCCTCGAGCGCGTCGGACAACGCCGGGCCGGCCTGCGTGGTCCACACCGCCACACCCAGCGCGACCCGGGTCGGCAACCGGGAATGCACCGCCCGGCGCGACAGCCCCGCCTCGACCGCCGTGGCGGTGAGCGTGAGCCCGCCCCAGCCGTCGCGCGCCGCAACGGTCAGGGCGGCGTGCAGCACCCGCTCGTCGTTGCGCAACTGCCGTGGCTGTTGCCCGGGTTGCTCCGCTTGCGGCATCGGCGACTCCGACTGCGACACGGCCCCATCCTACAGAACGGCCCGGTCCGCCCCCACCGAAACCGAACCTGATTTCGATTCCTTCGGACGCAGATGTTGACCCGGCATCATCCACGCGGCCGGTTGGAGGGTCCCGCATCGGCGGCTACGGTCCCGGTCATGAGCAACGGAGGCCCTTCACGCCGCATCGTCATCATCGGAGCCGGTCCGGGCGGCATCTGTGCCGCCATCGGCCTCCGCCAGGCCGGCTTCGAGGACGTGACCATCCTCGACAAGGCCCAGGGGGTCGGCGGCACCTGGTGGCACAACAGCTACCCGGGAGCGGCCTGCGACGTGCCGACCCATCTGTACTCGTTCTCCTTCGAGCTCAACGCGGCCTGGAGCAGGCCCTACGCCACCCAACCCGAGATCCAGCGCTACATGGAGCAGGTGGTGGACCGCTACGACCTGCGCCCGCTGCTACGGCTCGGCACCGCGGTGACCAGCCTGGCGTGGGACGACGAGTGTCTGGTCTGGCGGGTGCTCACCACCGACGGCGACGAACTCGAGGCCGACGTGGTGGTCAGCGCCATCGGCATGTTCAACGAGCTGAGCTGGCCCGCGGTCGAGGGCCTGGAATCCTTCGCCGGCACCGTGTTCCACTCGGCGCGCTGGAACCACGACCACGACCTCACCGGCCGGTCCGTGGCGGTCATCGGCAGTGCCGCCAGCGCCGTGCAGTTCGTGCCGGAGATCGCCCCGCGCAGCGGGCAACTCCACCTTTTCCAGCGCACCGCCAACTGGGTGCTCCCCAAGGACGACACCCCCTTCGACAGCGAGACCCTGGCCGAGCTGCAGGCCAACCCGATCACCGTGCGACGGCGGCGCTGGAAGCTGTGGCGGGAGCTCAACCTGTTCACCCAGTTCAACGACGCGCAGCTGCTGGCCAAGGCGGAACGGGCCGGCCTGCGCAACCTCGCCCTCGTCACCGACCCGGAGGTGCGGGCCAAGCTCACCCCGACCGAGCCCTACGGGTGCAAACGGCCGCTGATCTCGAACGACTACTACCCGACGTTCAACCTGCCGCACGTCGAGGTGGTGACCGACCCCATCGCGCGCATCACGCCGACCGGTGTGGTGACCGCCGACGGCACCGTCCGCGAGGTCGACACCGTCATCGCCGCCACCGGCTTCCAGGTGCAGCGGTACCTCTCGGCCCTCGACGTCACCGGGCGGGACGGGCGCGAGCTGCGCGACGCGTGGTCCGACGGCGCCCAGGCCTACCTCGGCATCACCACCAGTGGGTTCCCCAACCTGTTCATGCTGTACGGCCCGAACACCAACCAGGGCTCGATCATCCACATGATCGAATGCCAGGTCGCCTATCTCGTCCGCCAGGTCCAGCGACTCGACGCCGAGGACCTGGTGTGGTTGGACGTCAAGGCCGAGGTGCAGGACCGCTACAACACGACGTTGCAGGCCGAGCTCGACCGCTTCGAGGTGTGGAAGCACGACTGCAACCACTACTACCGCAACGCCTCGGGCCGTATCGTCACCCAGTTCCCCGGCGACATGGCCGACTACCGCGACCGCACCTCCCGGCCCGATCCCGACGCCTACGAGGTGCGGCCGGGGCGTCCGTTCGGGACCCGGGTGCGCGCCGGCATCAGCGTCTGAGCGACAGCGGCGGCGACCCCTCGGCCGTCAGCCCTTGCCGGCGTTCATCCCGGGGCACTTCTTGTCGACCCAGGCGCTGATGGCGGTGTTCGCCGCAACGACCTTCGGGTCCTGCATCACCTTCAGCGCGGCGCTCACCTCCGCCATCTTGGCGGGATCGGACGCCACCGCAGCGATCTGGGACAGGTCGTTGATGCCGTACTTCTTGTACACGGCCACGAGCGCGCCGAACGCGTCGGCGAGGATCTTGAGGTCGGACCGGATCTCGGACGGACCGCTCGAGGACAGATCCTTCATCGCCACCGCCAGCGCCTCGAAGTTACCCAGGGCGAAGTTCCCGGACTGGGCATCGAGGTCCATGCTGTCGCCGATGGCCTGCGCCTTGGCGCAATCGCCCTTGGCTGCGGCGTTGAACGCCGCGACGAGCTGCTTGCCCAGATCGGACGCGTTCGAGGAGCCGCCTGCCGCCGTCGTAGCCGGGGTCGCGGCGCCCGTCGTGGTCGTGACCCCGGTCGCCGCCTTGGCCGTGGTCGCCGCCGATGCCTTCTCCGTGCCCGCCGCTGCGGAGGTCGCCGGGGCGCTGTCGGAGCTGCTGTCACCGCAGGCGGTCAAACCTGCCATGGTGAGAACCCCGAGCAACACTGCGGTGACGGTCCGCCGCACCCGGCGGCGTGCACCCGTACCCGGCGAAACTGTGCCGGCCGTGACCGTGCCACCCGGATTCATCGCAAGCCTCCCCTTGTCAGCGCCCGACCGGCGCCGTTCCGGCGGGTCAGTGTAGGTCGGGCAGGCACACCGGTGGTCTACCGTCGTGTCATGGCCCGGGACATCATCGACGACCGCCTCGTGGGCGCTCTGCACCTACGTGCCCTCGACCGGGCGGGCCTCGCCCGCGACCCGGCGCTCGAGCACGTCGCCTACCAGGCCGGGACCCTGTCCGCGTTGATGGACGGAGCGTTCGACGGCGACCTCGCCCTCGTCGACCTGCTCCGCCACGGCGACCTGGGCATCGGCACCGTGGCCGGCCTGGCCGGCGAGCTGGTGGTCATCGGCAGCGACGCGTTCGTCATCGAGGGCGACGGCACGGTCAGCCGGCCCGGGCCGGCAGTGACCACGCCGTTCGCCGTGGTGTGCAGCTTCGCTCCCCAGCACCGCTTCACGGTGAACGAACCGACCTCCCTCGGCGAACTGCGGACCCGCATCGACGCCGTGGTGGGCGATCCTGCCGTCATCGTGGCCGTGCGCATCGACGGACGCTTCCGCCGGCTGGCGATGCGCAGCGTGCACCGCCAGCACCCGCCCTACCCGACGCTGGCCGAGGTCACCGCGCACCAGACCGAATGGCAGCTCGAGTCGCTGTCGGGCAGCGTGGTGGGGTTCCGCTTCCCCGACGGCGTCGCAGCGATCGACGTTCCCGGTCACCACCTGCACGTCATCAGCGACGACCGATCGGCCGGTGGCCACCTGCTCGATCTCGAGATCGAATCCGCCGTCGTGCAGCTCGATGTGAGCAGCGATCTCCACCTCGAGCTGCCGGTGGGCGTGGTGCTGGGCGAACCGGGGCAGGCCGACCGGGCCACCATCGCCCGCATCGAAGGACAGCACGCGGGCTGAGCTCTGCAACGGCAAACGGGCCACAGCTCGGCCGGCGCAGCACGCAGACCCGTCTCCAACCCAACTTTTCCGTTACGTCATTCGTCTAACGCGTCAGAAGGTTTGACGAGTATATGTGCTGAAAAGACCTCGATGATCTGTTGCAATCCGACGGAGTTCATGGCATCGTGCGTTGGGGCAACCGATGTGCCGCTCGTCACTTTTCTCCTTGTGTGACGGCGTCCATCGCCACGTTGCATCGCTTGGATCCGGCGAATCGGGCGCGTCCTCGCGTGTCCCCGTGAACGACGCGCCCGACCCAGATCCCAGCCTGGTCAATCCCGCCCCACCTGGCGTCGGCAACGCAGGATCTCGGCCACCGCAGCGTCGACGTCCGCCTCGGTGATCGCCACGTCACAGACCGACAGGCGCATCGCCCGCCGGCCCTGCCAGGTCGTTCCCCCCGCCCAGCAGCGCCCGCCGGCCTGCACAGCGGCGATCACGGCGTCGGTGGTGGCGTCGTCACCGAAACGGACCAGCACCTGGTTCAGCACGACCGGTGCCAGGACCTCGGCCTGGGCCGCAGCCAGGCCGTCGGCGAACTGCCGGGCCAGCGCGCAGCAGCGCTCGACGAGCTCCTCGATGCCCTGGCGTCCGTTCGCCAGCAGCGCCGCCCAGGTCTCGATGCCCCGGGCCCGTTGCGACATCTGCACCGACAGGTGCATCGGAGCCCGCACCGCGCCGGCCACGAGGTAGGCCGCATCCGCGGCGAACACCCGCCGCAGGTCCTCCTCGCGGGCACAGATGGCGATCCCGGCGTCGTAGGGGACGTTGAGCCACTTGTGGGCGTCCGTCGCCCAGGAGTCGGCACCTTCGACGCCGGCGAGCTGCTGACGGAGTCGGGGCGACACCGCCGCCCACAGGCCGAATGCCCCGTCGACGTGCACCCAGGCACCCCCATCGTGGGCGCGGCCGACCACCGGGTCGAACGGGTCGCTGGCCCCGGTGTTGACGTTGCCCGCCTGCAGGACCACCAACGTGCGTTCGTCGAGTGCCGGCATGCGGTCGGCGCGGACCCGGCCCGCCTCGTCGGTCTCCACCTCGACCACCTGGCGGCGTCCGAAACCGGCCAGACGAAGGGCCTTGTGCACCGACACATGGGCCTCGGTCCCGGTGACCACCCGCAACAGGGGGGCACCCCACAGCCCCTGTTCGCCGACATCCCAGCCGAGCCGGGCCAGCAGTGCGTCTCGGCCGGCCAGGATACCGCTGAGGTTGGCGACCGACGCACCGCCGCAGAACGTCGCGGTGGCACCGGCGGGCAGTCCGAGCAGCTCGCACACCCACCGGGCGGCGACGGCGTCGAGCTGCGCCGCCACCGGGGACATCACCGGCAGGGCCACGTTCTGGTCCCAGGCGCCTGCCAGGATCGCCGCCGCCTCCGCCGCCAGGTCGGTTCCACCGGTGACGAACCCGAAGTACCGGCCGCCGTTGGAGACCACGGTGGCCGGCGAACCCACCCGGTCGAGCTGCTCGAGCACCGACGCGACCGACGTCGGCTCCTGCGGCAACGGCGTGTCGAACGCCGTCAACGCCGCCAGCTCTGCCGGGCCGGGCGCCACCGGCCGATCCGGGGCGGCACGCCGGTAGGCCGCAGCCCTCCGGGCGGCGTCGGCGAGCACGGCGGAGACCTCGTCCGGACCGGCAGGGTGCATCGGCACAGTCTCCCCCCGGCGCAGCACGAGCTCAAGCGCTTTCGCCACCGAGCGTCACGATCGCCGCGACCAGCACCGCGTCGATCACGGCGACGATCACCGCCACGAGCCGTGGGCGGCGGTAGCATCAGCAACGTGGAGACGGTCAGCAACCCCGCCTTCGCCCACTACTGCCAGGCGATCTTCGAGCTCGACGAGGACGACATCGAGGTCATCCAGGCACGCATCGCCGAACGGCTCGAGGTGTCTCGGCCTGCAGTGTCGGAGATGATCCGTCGCCTCGAGGCCGAGGGGCTCGTCGTCAGCGCCGGGCGCAACCAGATCCGGCTGTCCGACGCCGGCCGGGACCTCGCCGAGCAGGTCGTGCGACGCCACCGCCTGGCCGAGCGGTTCCTCACCGACGTCCTCGCCGTGTCCTGGGCCGAGGCCCACCACGAGGCCGAACGGTGGAGCAACGTGATCAGCGGGCGGGTCGAGGAGGCCATGGCCCACCTGCTCGGAGAACCGACCACCTGCCCGCACGGCAACCCGATTCCCGGGTCGGACTACCGAGCATCGGGTTCCACCGCCCTGTCGGAGGTCCCCGTAGGCGGCTCGTTCCTGGTGACCCGCATCCCCGAGGAACTGGAGTTCACGCCGGGTCTGCTGGACTTCCTCGAGCAGTCCCGCATCGTTCCCGGCCGCCAGGGAACGGTGACCGCGGTCTCCCCCGACGGCACCATGACCGTGCAGGTCGACGCCGGCGCCGTGGGCCTCGGCGCGTTCGCCAGCAGCCGCCTGCTGGTCGACCGGTTGCGCTGAGCCCGGAACCCACCGGGCCAGAACGCGCAGGTCCCGCCGGCGCGTCGCACCGGCGGGACCTGCCATCGTGGGCGCGTCGGTCGGCTCAGCCCGCTGTGCCGAGAACCTCGGCATCGTGCTCGCCCACGTGCGGGGCCCGCCGCGGCGGTACCGCCGGTGACCCGTTCAGGCGCACCGACGCCCCGGGATAGGTGAAGCTCCGGCCGAGATCCTCGTGATCGACCTCGACGGGGAACCCCCGGGCCACGAAGTGCGGGTCGTGCACGATGTCCTCGGGGGCGAACACCGCGCCGACCGGCAGGCCGCGCTGCTGGAACCCGACGAAGGCGTCATGGGCCGGCAGCCGGCTGGCGATCAGCGCCACGGCATCGCGACCCGCCCCGAAGACCTCGCCGATCATCGGGTCCTCCTCGATCTCGGCCATCCCGATGTGCTCGTACTGCCCGCCCATCTCGAGCAGGACCGCAAGGGGGAACTCGTCGGTGAGGTCGAGCTCCACCAACCACTCGTGGAGCACCTTGAACTCGGACGGCTTGCGCGGCGGAACCCCGGTGTTGAGGTAGCGGCCGTCGGCGCAGAGCACCTGGGTGGCATCGGTGGGTCGTGGCGACGCATGGCGACCGGTCTGACGCTGCACCTCGCGACGGGCCACCAACCAGCCGTAGCTGGCCAACTCGGTGGTCACGTTGGACGCGGCGTGCATGTTGACGTCGATGAACTGACCGGGGCCGCCGGCGCTGCGGTGCTGCAGCGCGGTCAGCACCGAGATGGCACCCCACACGCCACCCGTGTGGTAGCCCTGGTTCCCGCCACCGCGTACCGGCGGAACGGTGTGATCGTCGTAGCCACAGCTCCACACCGGGCCGGAGCCGGCCAGCACCGTCAGGTCGGTGGCGTGCTCGTCCGATCGCGGCCCGCTGCGCCCGAACGGGGTGATCGCACAGTGGATCAGCTCCGGCTTGACGGCGCGCAGATCGGCGTAGTCGAGACCCAGCGCAGCGAGGCGCCCGGGTCGTTCGGCCTCGACCAGCGCATCGGCGCCGGCCACCAGACGCCGGAAGGTGTCGCGTCCCCCGCCGGGCGCAGCGTCGTCGAGGTCGATGACCACGCTGCGCTTGGAGGTGTTGTAGTGCCACCAGTACAGGCTGCGCTCGGGGCCGGGCTGGTCGTCGAGGAACGGTCCGTAGGCCCGCTGGGGGCTCCCACCGGGCGGTTCCACGACGATGACGTCGGCCCCCAACTCGGCCAGCAGCTTGCCGGCGAAGGCCGCCCCGTCGGAGGACAGCTCGATGATCCGCAATCCGTTCAACGGTCCCATCAGATGACCCCCTCGTCGGCCAGGCCGGCGATCTCCGACGCCGACAGGCCCAGGATCTCGCCGAACACGTACTCGTTGTCGGCCCCCAACACGGGGGCGGCCCGGTCGATGACCCAGTCGGTCTCCGACAGGTGCACCGGCATGCCGTCGACCCGCACCTCGCCCATGGCAGCGTGGTCGACCGTCGGCCACAGGCCCCAGGCTGCGGTGTTCGGATCCTGGTCGATGCGCTCGCCGGGCCTGGCCACCACCGCTGCGGGGATCCCCCGGGCCTGCAGCCGCGCCGCGAGCTCGAAGCGGTCGTGGTCGCGGCTCCAACGGTCGATGTCCGCGTCGAGGGCGTCCTGATGGGCCAGGCGGTCGGCGAGCCTCGCCAGCCGGGCGTCGGTGGCCCACGACGCGCCGATCTCCTCGGCCAGGGCGGCCCATTCGGCATCGTCACGGCAGGAGATGGCGATCCAGTTGTCCTGGCCGGCGGTGGCGTAGATGCCGTGCGGCACCATGGTGCCGGTGGCGTCGCGGTTGCTGTCGGGCGACCCCTCGCGCCGGGTCGGTCGACCGTTGACCGTGTAGTCCAGCACCGCCGGGCCCAGCAGCGCGGCAGCCGCCTCGGTGCAGGACATGTCGACCCACTGGCCCTCACCGGTCCGGGACCGATGGCACAGGGCGGCGAGGATGCCCAGCGTCATGAAGTAGCCGCCGTGGTGGTCCATGTAGGAGTAGCCCCAACCGGCCGGTTCCCTGCCGGCCAGGCCGGAGGTGAGGGTCAGCCCGCCCACCGCCTGGGCGATGGGGCCCCACGACTTGAACGAGCTGTAGGGCCCGGTCTGGCCGAACCCGCAGTTGGAGACGTAGATGATGTCGTCCTTGATGGCCCGCAGCTGCTCGTAGCCGAACCCCATCCGCTCCAGCACGCCGGCGGCGAAGTTCTCGGTGACCACGTCGCTGATGCGCACCAGCTCGGTCAGCAGCTCGCGGCCGCGCTCGGTGCGCATGTTGATGGTGATGCCGAGCTTGCCCACGTTGTGGTTCTGGAAGGCGGCACCGAACTCGTTGCCGCGCCGCTCGTCCTTGAACGGCGGTGAGCCGCGCAGGATGTCCCACCGACCCTTGCGTACCGGGTCCTCGATCCGGATCACCTGAGCCCCGAACGCGGCGAGATGGCGCGTCGCGCCGGCGCCGGCGAGCTGGCCGGTGAAGTCACAGATCCTCACGTGCCCCAGCGCACTTGCCCCCATCTGATCCCCTTCGACAGTCCACAGTGCGGACCACTGCACGCCCGAACCCTAGGACGCGCCGACCGGCGACGCACCCTGAACCGCTCGCCGACACCGCGCAGGGCCCGACGGCCTAAGGTCGGGGGTGGCCAGGGGGTCGCCGTGACACAGGACGAACTGCTGGACGCCTTTCCCGGCGTCCGGGTGGATCAGGACAACGCCGCCTACTACGGCGGCCTGCTCGAGGACCGGGTGCTGGTCAACCGGTGCGACGATTGCGCGAGCTGGCACCATCCGCCCCGTTCGGCCTGTGCGCGCTGCTGGTCCCGGTCGCTCACCCCGACCGCGGTGGCCGGAACCGGCACGATCGTGCTGTTGACGGTGCTGCACCAGGGCTCACGCAAAGAAGGTGCCGACTTCAGCGCCGGCCACCCGCTCGTCGCCGTCGAACTCGACGAGCAACCCGGCCTGCGGCTCGGCGGGACGGTGCTCGGCGCCGACCCGGCGACGCTGCAGCTCGGCGAACGGGTCCGTGTGGTGGTCCGCCGGCTCGAGGGCCGCGGGCCCCGGGTCGACTTCGAGAGGATGTCATGAGCCCGTCGCGCCGCAACCCCGCCCGCGACCAGGTGGCCATCGTCGGCCTCGGTCGCTCGCCCTACGGGCGTGACCGGGTCGGCTGCACCCCGGGCTCGCTGGTGCTCGATGCCGCCATCGCCGCCGCCCGCGACGCCGGTGTCGCCGCCACCGACATCGACGGGCTGTGCGGCTCGACCGTGGCCACCGCCTACGTCCAGGCCGCGCTCGGCATCGGGCGGGTGAGCTGGTTCGCCAACCCGGCATCGGTGATCGGCAACCAGATCGTGGCCGCGGTCGCCGCCGTACACAGCGGTATGTGCGAGACCGCGCTGGTGTACCACAACGCCTATCGCATGCCGTTCGCGTCGCGCAGCGCCGGCCGCGACCCGATGCGGCGGCGGGCCATGCTCGGCCTGGCCGAGACCCGCAGCGCCTGGGGCACCGGCCACGCCGAGTCCGGGGCGAACTCGATGTTCGGGGCCAACGCCTACGCCGCCTGGGCCGGTCGCTACCTGCACGACTACGGCTACGGGCGCGACACGCTCGGCCTGGTCGCGATCAACTCGCGCACCAACGCCGGTCGCAACGACAACGCCGTGTACCGCGAGCCGCTCACGATGCAGGACTACCTGGCCGGACGGATGGTGCGCGACCCGCTCAGCGTCTACGACATGGACATCCCCGTCGACGCCGCCGATGCGTTCATCATCACCACCACCGAACGCGCCCGGGACCTGGCCCGGCCGCCGGTGCTGATCCACGCGTCCAGCCTGGGCAGCACCGACTACGGGATCGAGGAACAGCTGCTCGACCTCGACCACGCCGGCCAGGTGGTGGTCGCCGAACGGTTGTGGGCCAAGTCCGAGCTCGAGCTGGCCGACGTCGACGTGTTCTACCCCTACGAGGGGTTCTCCAACATCGCCCTGTCGTGGTTCGAGAACGTCGGGTACTGCGGCCGTGGCGAGGGCGGTGCGTTCGTGCGCCAGCACTGGGTGGAGCGCGAACAGCGCATCCTGATCGACGGGCGGATCCCCGTGAACACCCACGGCGGCAGCCTGTCCGAGGGTGGCACCCAGGGTGCCGGGCACCTCTACGAGGCGTGCCTGCAGCTACGCGGTGAGGCCGGGGTCCGCCAGGTCCCCGGTGCGTCGGTGGCGCTGGTGACCCCGGGCGGGTACTACTTCAACTCCCAGGGGTTCCTGCTGCGACGCGACGGCTGAGCCGACCCGGCCGGGGGGCTGGCTAGCGTCGCCGCCATGGCCAACCCGCTCAGCCCCGACCAACTCCCCGAGCTGGCTGCGCTCACCGACTGGTGCGTGCAGCCCGGCCTGCTGCGCAGCCGCTTCCGGGCCGCGTCGTTCGAGGCGGCCGGACGCTTCGTGGCGGCGGTGGCCGCGGTCGCCGACGAGGTCGACCACCATCCCGACATCGACCTGCGCTACCCCGCCATCGTGCAGATCGTGGTGACCTCCCACGACGCCGGGGGCCTGACCCGCCGCGACACCCGGTTGGCGTCGCGGCTGTCGGCGATGGCGGCCGAGGCCGGCCTCACCGCCGAACCGGACACCGCGCAGGGGCTGACCGTGGTGATCGAGGCCGACGAACCGGATCGGGTGCTGCCGTTCTGGCAGGCGGTGCTCGGCTACCGGGTCTCCGCCGACCCCGACGGCGACACGATGCTGGTCGACGGCCGGCGCTTCGATCCCGGGGTGGTGCTGCGCCGCCGGCCGGCTGCGACGCCGGCCGTCCGGAACGGGGCGGCCTCGGTTCGGCGGCTGCGCATCGACCTGACGCACCCGGTGGCGTCGGCACGGGCAGCCGCTTCGTCGGTGGCCGGTGGCGTGGTGCTCGACGCCGATCCGCAGTCCGGCCACTGGGAGCTGGCCGATGTCGAGGGCAACGAGGTCAGCCTCACGGGCAGGCCCGCACCGCAGCCCGCCGACGGCTGACGGGCCTGCCGGAACGCGACGGGAGCGCGGGCCAACTGGCCCGCGCTCCCGTCAGTTCGGGCGTTCCCGGTCAGGAACCGAGCTTGGTGACCAACTGCTCGAGCAGCGCCTCGATACGGTCGAGGCGCTCGGGGGCAGCTGCGGCCGGGGCGGCGGCGGCCTCGCAGGCGAGGGCTTCGCGGCAGGCCCGGAACATCCGGCCGCTGTCGCGCTCCTCGGCGATGTACCGGCCGAGCAGCGCCCCGGTCTGGATGTCGATCGTGGTGTCGGCGAACATACCGGCGAAGATGTCGGGGCAGCCCTCGACCTCCGGCTCACCGAGACCGAGCTGCTCGAACTTCTCGAGATCGCTCAGCTCGCAGGACGAGGCGATGGCCAAGCGCTCGGCGCACTTGGGGTCCTCCCGGCGCTGCACGTCGAAGCCCAGCTCGCACATCCGCTTGGCGAAGGCCAGGCTGTGCTCGCCCTCGCGCAGGGCAATGGTGGAGATCACGGCCCGGACGTCGTCGCGCTGCGTGGCCTCGGCCCACGTCGACAGGTACTGCTGGGCATCGCCCTCGGCGTTGCTGATGGCGTTGAGGAGCCCGAGGTAGGAAGGCTTGTCGGTCATGGGATCAGCCTGGCGGATCGAACCCCGTTCCGCAACCGGTCACACCAACCGTCTGCCCGGCGGATGTCCGACGTGTAGCCCGACGTGTAGCCCGACGTGTAGCCCGACGGATCGGCCTGCCGGTATCCTCGGGCCATGTCTCGGCACCGGACCGAGGCGGCGTTCGCCGCGTTGGAGACCGAACTGAAGCAGGAACGAGCGGCCACGCTCGGCCGCATCGGCAGCAAGCTGGAGGCCGAACTGGAACGCTGCCGGACGTTGTACGCCGAGCTCACCGAGCACAGCGACGACGATCGACCGGCCACCCGTCTCGCCCGGCGCGAGCGTTACCGCCAGGCGTACCGCGAGTGCGAGCAGCTTCGATGGATGTTGTGCGTCCAGCGCGAATCGATGGGCCTGTTGGACCACAGCTGGGTGAACCGGGTGTTCCCGCTTCCCCCCGCACCCCTCACGGCGTGATCGTGACGGTGTAGGCCACCAGCGCATCGTCGCCGACCAGGGCGCCGCCTGCGGTCGGGCAGGAGCCGCGCCGACAGTTCTCCACCTTGAAGCGCACGGTGGTCCCCGTCGGGATGTCGGCGGCCAGGGTGACGGCGAAATAGACATCGCCCTCAGCACAACCGCTGAGCGCAGCCGGGCAGTTGCTGTCGGTGCGGGTCCGCTTGTCGACCGCGGCCACAGCGCCGGTCGGGGTGATGGCACCGAGCTGCCACTGATCGCCGAGGCCGGCATTCTCCGGCCCGGCCTGGACCTCCAACTTCGCCTTCGCCGGCGCCGTGACGTCGGCGTGCTGCGGATCGAGTTGCCGTGGCGGGGGGTGCCCGGAACTGCACCCGACCGCCGACACGCTCACCAGCGCGACGGCGGCGACGGCGACGGCGACGACAACGGGACGTCGGAGGGGTGGGAAGCAGAACCGCACGACCCCATTGTCCCAGCTGAGCACGCGCTGGCGGAACCACCCCGTCAGCGGGCGCGGCGCCCGGCGACCAAACCTGCCTGCCTCAACCCGGCATTGCACCACCCACCGTGACCGATCGACGTCGACCCGACCACCACACCCAGCGCACACATCACCACAGAATCCCCCCCCACCGCACCCCATCTACCTGCACCTTCGTTGCGGCGAATCGACGTCGATTCGCCGCAACGATTTCGTCGAACGGCACCGGGTCTCTCGACATCGGACATTCCGAAGCGGCGAATCGACCACCGAAAGTGAGATTTCGCCGAAACGGGTCAGACACCGTGCCCCGAGTCACGCCGGGGGTTACGCTCGTCTGACGATTCGTCTCGATCGGGGGAAACCATGACTGATGTGATGCCTGGGCGGTCTGCCGCGGCGTTCGACCTCGAGGCCAAGTACCGGGAGGAATCCGGTTCGTTCTTCTTCACCGGCGTCCAGGCCCTGGTCCGGGTACCGATGGACCAGATGCGGGCCGACCGCAAGGCCGGGCACCGCACCGCCACGTTCGTGTCGGGCTACCAGGGATCCCCCCTCGGCGGGTACGACCGGGAGCTGATCGCCCACAAGGCGCTGCTCGACCAGTTGAACATCGTCCACAAGCCCGGCCTCAACGAGGAGCTCGGCGCCACCGCCGTCATGGGCAGCCAGCTGTCGGCGGTGTTCCCCAAGCAGCGCTTCGACGGCGTGTTGGGCATCTGGTACGGCAAGTCACCGGGCCTCGACCGCGCCGGCGACGCCATCCGCCACGCCGCCTACGCCGGCACCCATGCCCTCGGCGGCGTGCTCACCCTCACCGGCGACGACCCGTCGAACAAGTCCTCGACGCTGCCCTCGGCCTCCGAGTACGCACTCGCCGACCTGCACAACACGATCCTGCACCCCGGCAACGTGCAGGAGGTCCTCGACCTCGGCATGCACGGCATCGCCCTGTCCCGGGCTTCCGGCCTGTGGTCTGCCATCAAGATCGTCACCGCCGTCGCCGACGGCTCCGCCACCGCCGAGGTCGGCCCCGACCGCATCCGTCCGGTCATCCCCGAGCTCGAGTACCAGGGCAAGCCCTGGAAGCCCAAGGTCACCGGCCGTATCGCCGGCGTCCCGGCAAACCCCGTCGAGCAGGAGATCTACGAGGCCCGCTACGAGATGGCCCGCCTCTACGCCATCGCCAACGGGCTGAACAAGATCACCATCACCTCGCCGGACGCCTGGCTCGGCATCGTCGCCTCCGGCCGGGTGTACCACGAGGTCCTCGCCGCCGCCGCCATCCTGGGCCTCGACGAGGACGGCCTGCGCCGCAACGGCATCCGCCTGTTGCAGCTCGGCATGATGCACCCCTTCGAGGGCGAGACCGCCCGCCGTTTCGCCGACGGCCTGCAGGAGATCCTCGTCGTCGAGGAGAAGCGCCCCTTCATCGAGACCCACCTGCGTGACGCCCTCTACGGCATGCCCGACGCCCCCCGGGTCACCGGCAAGTACGACCCCGATCGCAACCGGCTCATCCCCGGCCACGGCGCCCTCGACGCCGACTACCTCGTCGAGCCGCTCTACAAGCGCTTCACCCAGCGCATCGACGCCGGCCGCCTGCAGACCCCGGCCCCCAAGGTCGTGCGCAAGAAGATCGACCTGCTTCCCACCCGCACGCCGTACTTCTGCTCCGGCTGCCCCCACTCCACCGGGACCAAGGCCCCCGAGGGCGAGCTGGTCGGCGGCGGCATCGGCTGCCACGGCCTGGTCACCGTCATGGACCCCAAGCGGGTCGGCACGCTCATGGGCAACACCCAGATGGGCGGCGAGGGCGTGCAGTGGATCGGCGTCGAGCCCTTCGTCGACGTCCCGCACTTCACCCAGAACCTCGGTGACGGCACCTTCGCCCACTCCGGGTCGCTGTGCATCCGTGCCGCGGTCGCCGCCAAGTCCAACGTGACGTTCAAGATCCTCTACAACGGTGCGGTTGCCATGACCGGGGGCCAGGATGCCGCCGGGGCCATGCCCATCCCCCAGCTGACCCAGTGGCTGCTGGCCGAGGGCGCTGCCAAGGTCATCGTCACCACCGACGAGCTCGAGAAGTACCGCGGCATCAAGCTCGCCGACGGGGTGCAGGTCCTCGACCGCGAGCGCATCATCGAGGCCCAGGAAGAACTCGCCAAGGTGCGCGGGACCACCGTGCTCATCCACGACCAGCAGTGCGCCGCCGAGAAGCGTCGTGACCGCAAGCGTGGCCTGATCGCCGAGCCGCCCGAGCGGGTCGTCATCAACGAGCGGGTGTGCGAGGGCTGTGGCGACTGCGGCGTGCAGTCCAACTGCCTGTCGGTCCAGCCCATCGAGACCGAGTTCGGCCGCAAGACCCAGATCCACCAGTCCTCGTGCAACAAGGACTACTCCTGCCTCGCCGGTGACTGCCCGTCGTTCCTCACCATCGTGCCGAAGAAGAGCACCGGCAAGTGGGCCGCGATCGGCGGCGGCATGCTCGGCGGATCCAAGGCGAACGGGGCCAACGGGGCGAAGACCAACAAGGCGTCCGGTGGCGCCCGGCGCACGCCCGCCATCGACGTGGCCTCGCTACCGGCCCCCACGATGCTGGTCCCGGCGGAGGACACCACCATCCGTATGCCCGGCGTCGGCGGCACCGGCGTCGTCACCGTCTCGCAGATCCTCGGCACCGCGGCCACCCTCGACGGCAAGTACGTCGGCGGCCTCGACCAGACGGGCCTGTCCCAGAAGGCCGGCCCGGTGGTGTCGGACCTGCGCATCACCACCGAAGCCGTCGAGGGCACCAACAAGCTCACTGCCGGTTCCGCCGACGTCTACCTGGTGTTCGACCTGCTGGTCGGCCTCGCCCCCGCCAACCTCGAGAGCGTGTCCCCCACCCGCACCGTGGCGGTGACCTCCACCGCCAAGACCCCGACCGGGTTCATGGTGCGCGACCCGAACGCGGCGTTCCCCGACCTCGGCCGGCTCAAGGGCGAGCTCGACAAGCTGACCCGGGCCGAGCACAACCGCTACGTCGACACCATCGCCGTCACCGAAGGGCTCTTCGGCGAGTCGACCACCGCCAACACGTTCCTCATCGGTGTGGCCTATCAGCTCGGCGTGCTGCCGATCTCTGCCGAATCGATCGAGCAGGCCATCGAGCTCAACGGTGCCGCCGTGGAGGCCAACAAGCTGGCGTTCCGCTGGGGCCGGCAGTGGACCATCGATCCGGAGAAGGTGCGGGCCGCCTCGGTCCTGCCCGAGGATCAGCTGGCCAAGCCGTCGGCGGAGCTCGAGGCCGCCATCGTCGCCGCCGGCCTCGGTGACGGCGAGCTGGGCCGGGTCGTGCGCCTGCGGGCCGCCGACCTCGTGCAGTACCAGGACGACGCCTACGCCCGGGAGTACCTGGCGACGGTGGCCAAGGCGGCCATCGCCGACCAGGGCGACTTCACCCTCGCCGTGGCGAAGGGCATGTACAAGCTGATGGCCTACAAGGACGAGTACGAAGTGGCCCGCCTGCACCTCGAGGAGGCCGCCCGCCTCAACGTCGAGAACGCCGTCGGCACCGACGTGGTGGTGTCCTACAACCTGCACCCGCCGATCCTGCGGGCAATGGGCATGGACAAGAAGCTGCGGCTCGGCCCGTGGTTCACCCCGGCCCTGAGCACCCTGCAGAAGGGCAAGAAGCTCCGCGGCAAGGCATGGGACCCCTTCGGCTACGCCAAGGTCCGCCGGGTCGAGCGCTCCCTGATCAAGGACTACCGCAACGTGGTCGAGAAGCTGGCCCGCAAGCTCACCGAGGACAACGTCGCCCAGGCCACCGAACTGGCGGCGCTGCCCGACATGGTCCGCGGCTACGAGGACATCAAGCTGCGCAACGTCGAGCGTTACGAGTCCGAGCTCGCCCGGTTGCGCGGCTCCCTGGGCGTCTGAGCGAACGGGCGGTCCGGGCGTACCCGGCATCGGCGAGGGGTCGGGCCCGCGGGCCCGGCCCCTCGCCGCGTCCACCGGGAGCGCGCCGCCTAACGTGCAACCCGATGCGCCTGGCCCTCGACCCCTCCACCGATCCGGCCGACTACCCCTTCCGCCACGCGGTACGGGTGCGCTTCGCCGAGACCGACGCGATGGGCATCGTCCACCATGCGGCCTACTTCCCGTACCTGGAGGAGGCCCGGGTGTCGTGGCTCCGACACATCGGCCACCCCTACGACGCCGTGCGTGACGTCGGGGTCGACTTCGGGGTTCTCGAGGCGTTCGTGCAGTACCGGATGGCCCTCCGCTTCGACGAGGTGGTCGACGTGCACCTCAGCATCGGGGCCGTCACCCGCACCACGTTCCAACTGGCCTACCTGCTGACCGTCGCCGGCGAGGTACGGGCCACCGCCGTGACGGTGCACGGGGCGATGAACGCCAACGGCCGCCCCACCCGTCTGCCGGCCTGGTTCGACACGATCGGACGCATCCCGGGCTGAGCCGCCATGCCCCGGTCACCACGCCCGGCACCGCAATCGGGTGGTCACAGCACGGCCACAGCTGGCTAGTTTCGCAACGGAGGGCCCGTGGACGAACGATCTGAGCAGGATGACCCGCCCGCAGACGGCCGAACCGACAGCCCGCCTGCAGACGGTGTCCAGACCGGACCGCAGCTGACGCACCAGCGTCCGCCCCGTTCGTGGGGGGCAGCCGCCGGGCTGGTGTCGATGGCCGCCGGGCTCGGCGCCGGACAACTCGCCGCAGGGCTGGCACGCGACCTCGAGCCACCGGTGGTCAGCGTCGGCAACCGGGTGGTCGACGCAGCGCCGGCCTGGCTGAAGACCTTCGCCATCGACACCTTCGGCACCGGCGACAAGACCGCGTTGATCGTGGGGACGGTGCTGGTACTGGCCGCAGTGTCCGTACTCGCCGGCATGGTGGCCCTGCGCCGCAGCCTGGCCGGCGGGCTCGCCGTCGTCGCGGGCTTCGGGCTGGTGGGCATGACCGCCGCCGGCCTGGACGACAACAGCGGCGGCTGGGGGTGGCTGCCATCCGCGGTGGCCATGGTGGCCGCCGGCGCGTCGCTCACCTTGCTGACCCGCCTGGCCACGCGCCCGGCCGCTGCGCCCGGAGGCGGCCCGGCGGCCGACCGCCGCCGTTTCCTCACCGGCATCGGGGCGCTGGCCGTCAGTACCGCAGTGGCACTGGCAGCGGGCCGGGCCCTGCGCAGCCGCTTCGCCGCCGAGGTGGAACGGGCCGGGATCCGTCTGCGCCGGCCGGTCGAGCCGCTGGCTGCGCCACCGGCGGATCCGGCGGCAACCATCGCCGGTCTCAGCCCGTTGCTCGTCCCCAACGCCGACTTCTACCGGATCGACACCTCGCTGCTGTTACCGGCGGTGACGGTCGAGACCTGGGATCTCACCATCGACGGCATGGTCGAACAGCCGCTGCGCTTCACCTACGACCAACTGTGGGACCGGGAGCTGCACGAGTACGACCTCACTCTGTCCTGCGTCTCCAACGAGATCGGCGGCGACCTGGTCGGCAACGCCCGGTGGGTCGGGGTACGACTCGACGAGCTGCTCATCGAAGCCGGCATCGAGCCCGACGCCGATCAGATCATGACCCACTCCGTGGACGGGTTCACCGCCGGCTTCCCGGTCGAGGCGGCGTTGGACGGGCGTGACGCCATCGTGGCGTTGACCATGAACGGCGAGGTCCTGCCGGCCGTTCACGGCTACCCGGCCCGGCTGATCGTGCCCGGTCTGTACGGGTACGTCTCGGCCACCAAGTGGCTGTCCCGGTTGGAGCTGACCCGGTTCGACCGGGCCCAGGGCTACTGGATCCCGCGCGGCTGGGCCGTCCAGGCGCCGATCAAGACCCAGTCACGTATCGACACGCCCCGCTCGGGATCCTCGGTCCCGGCGGGGGCGACCGCCATCGCCGGCGTGGCCTGGGCACCGATCCGCGGTGTCACCAAGGTCGAGGTGCAGGTCGGTGACGGCCCGTGGCAGCAGGCCGAGCTCGGACCGTCGCTGGGCGAGGCGGCCTGGCGACAGTGGTGGTTCAGCTGGCAGGCCGAACCGGGAACCTACCTGGTGCGTTGCCGGGCAACCGACGGCACCGGCACGACACAGCCGCGTGAGGTCACCCCGGTCGCGCCGGACGGCGCCACGGGCTGGCACACCATCAAGGTGAAGGTCGAACGTTGACCGAGCGGTTCGGCACGACCGGGTCGGGGGCGAGGTACCACGGGGTGCCGTACTGCTCGGAGATCTGCGCCGGTGACATCGGCCGGGCGAAGTAGAAGCCCTGCGCGACGTCGCACCCCCAGGCGGCAAGCGTCGAGAACTGCTCCTGGGTCTCGACCCCCTCGGCGACGACCTCGAGCCCGAGCTGATGACCGAGCCCGATCATCGTGTACACGATCGCCCCGTCCATGGCGTCGGTGCACAGGTCGTCGACGAAGCACTTGTCGATCTTCAGGGTGCTCAGCGGCAGGTTGCGCAGGTGCGCCAGCGAGGTCGATCCCTGTCCGAAGTCGTCGAGAGCCATGGCGATACCGGCGGAACGCAGACGGCGTACCGTGCGAGCCACCCGATCGGGGTCCGCGATGATGGCGGTCTCGGTGATCTCGAGCTCGAGGTACGGTGCAGGCACCTCGTGGCGGGCGAGCAGCCGGATCACCTGCTCGGGGAATCGGTCGTCTCGCACGTTCTTGGCCGACACGTTCACGGCGACGCGCAGGTGCAGGCCCTCGGCCGCCCAGCGGCCCGCCTGCTGGATGGCACGATCGAGCACCCATGCGGTGAGCGGGACGATCAACGCCGATTCCTCGGCGAGTGCGACGAACTCCGAGGGTGGGATCGGGCCGCGCTCTGGATGATTCCAACGGACGAGGGCCTCGACGCTGTGGACCCGGTTGTCGTGCAGGTTCAGCTTCGGCTGATAGGCCAGCTGCAGCTCGTCGCGCAGGATCGCCCGGCGCAACTCAACGGCGAGACCGAGACGCGAGTGGTCGGTGTCGTCGAGGTCGACGGTGAACTGCTCGCTACCCGCCTGGGTCCGCTTCGACTCCTGCATCGCGATGTCGGCGCGTCGCAGCAGGAGGTCGATGTCCTGCCCGTGGGCCGGGAAGGAGGCGACGCCGATCGCCGCCTCGAAGCTGATCGGCACCCCGGCCACGTCGATCTCGGCCTCGAGCACGTCGTGGATGATCGGCAGCATCGCCATGGCGGCGTCGCCGTCGACCCCGGGCAGGAGGATCGCGAACACGTCACCACCGAGCCGGGCGACGACCTGGCCGGGCTGCACGATGCTCTGCAGCCGCAGGGCCACGTGCCGGAGCAGCTCGTCGCCCCGCTCGCGGCCGACCGCTTTGTTCACCTCGGTGAATCGCTGCAGGTCCAGCACCGCCACGGCCGCCGGCAACTGATGGTCGGCCAACGTCGCCAGCGTCCCCGCTGCCGCATCGGTGAACGAACGGCGATTGGGCAGCCCGGTCAGCTGGTCGACCAACGCCAGGTGACGATGGGCCAACTCGCTACGGCGCAACTGGGCGGTGACGACTGCGGCGATCGTCGCCAGGCTGACCCACAGCAACAGCGCACCGGCGGCGGACGTCGCCCGCAACCCCAGCTGTCCCTGGGCGGCGTGGTCCCCTGCCCAGGGGATGACCAGTTCGGCCACGGCGACCACCGAAGCACCGTCCGCAGTGTGCAACGGCACGAACACGGTGAGCAGACGGCGGGAATCGGCGGTGTAGAACGGCGAGATGCGACCCGGGGCGCGGCCGCGCAGCACCGAGGCGTCGCCCTCGGCGGCATCGAAGAGACTCTCGGCCAACTCCACCCGAGCGGTGTCCGCAGACGGATCGGCGCCGTCGAAGAGCAGCTGCCCCGACGGTGTCCAGACCCGGACCCCTGCGACCGACCCGCCGAGCGCGAGTTGGTCGGCGATGGCCCGTAGCCCGGTACGGGCCTCGTCGTCGAGAGCCGAGGGCTCGTCGACGGACAGGTGGACCACCGGCTCGACCACGTCGTCGGCCACCAGCACGGCTCGGCTCTGTGCGGCAGCCACAGCGGTTCGCTCGGTCTGACGTCGGATGCTGAACTCGGCTGCTGCACCGAGCACGAGCACCGGGACGAGGCTGACCAACAGATAACGGCGCAGGGGACGAACGCCATGGTCAGCAGAGAACACGGTTCGCCATCGGCGCAGATCAGACCAGGCTTGAACGGACGATGGTCCCACTCCGCACGAGCCGGCGAACCTGGTGGTGTCCGCTCAGGCCATCAGGGCGTGGGCACGGCCCCACCGGCCGATCCGCACGTCGAGAGCGCAGACGATCGCGGCCCCGGCACCGCCGGTCCGCCTGGTGGCCTTGCGGGCGATGGCCCGCGATCGGCGCTGCTGCGATGCGGCGAACACCACCAGTTCGACCCCGGGGCATCGGACCGCATCGGCGAGCACCGACACCGTATCGCCGCAGCGGATCTCGCAGCGGGCGTCGATGCCCATCTCCCACAGGAACCACTGCAGCTCCCGGGCCGAGCGGGCCACGGCGGGGGGCGTGGCGTCGTCGCCGGAGGCCTCGACCGGTTCGATCGGGCAGAACACCCCGCTGAGGGGATCGCCGATCAGCACCGTGCCGACCGCCCTCGGCGGCCGCACCACGATCAGGTCGACCGAGGTCGCGCCGTCACCGCCGATGCGCCGCAGCTCGTCGGCCAACCGGGGCCCACCGGCGCCGGGGACACACACGACGGTCACCTGGCGGACCCGGTGCAGCGACGCCGGTTCGACGGGTCGGCGGCCCTTGGCAACATCACCCATGCTGTGACGATAGTCACAACATGGGTGATGGCGGAGCCATTTTCGGCGGTTCCGATGATCTCGACGCACATCCTCGGAGCGATTCGCCGTCGATTCGCCGAGGACCGACGACGAAAGCAGCAGCGAATCGGCAGTGAATCGGCGAGCCCGGGCGCGTTGCGGGGCGGGCCCAGCGGACCCGCCCCGTGGCGATCGGACCGGTACCGCGATGGGCCGTCAGACGGCCGGAGCGCCGAACACCTTCCAGTCGGTGTTGTCGACCAGGGACTCCTCACCGGTGGTGGCGGTGGGCACGAAATGGTTCAAGGCCCCGTCGATGTCCTGCTCCCACACCTCGGCGGGCAGTTCGTAGAGGATCTCGATGCCGTTGCCGTCGGGGTCCACCACGTAGCAGGAATGGGTCATGCCGTGCTCGCCGCGCACCGCGAACTCCACGCCCTTGGAACGCATGTACGCCAACTGCTTGACGAAGTCCTCCTGGCTGTATGCCACGGCGAAGTGGTTGATGGCGTTGGTCGACTTCGCCCCGCCCAGGCGCCACGTCGCCGCCGGCCCAGCCGCCTCGGGGTCGGCCATCTGCACCAGAGCGAGATCGTGATGCGAGCCCGGACGGACCTGATAGAAGCGCATCGTCATCCGCGAACGCGGGTCCAGCTCACCGCACTGCCGGAACCCCAGACCCTCGGTGTAGAAGCGATGCGATGCTTCGATGTCACGCACGTTCAGGACCAGATGGTTGACCCCGAGTGCCGCAACGGCCGGTGCTTCCTGCTCACTCATCGGTGGTACCTCCCAGGCGCCGAATCTGCCGACCAGGTCGACCGATGGGTTCCGGCATCACCGGGGGTCGCCTGCGATCCGCAGGGTAGCGCAGGGCCACCACGGCGCGGGCAGGGACCTACTTGACGTCGAGCAGGTCGACCACGAAGACCAGCGTCTCGTTCGGCTGGATCACCGGCGGGAAGCCGCGCGGCCCGTAGGCGAGATCGGCGGGGATGACCAGCTGGCGACGACCGCCGACCTTCATCCCGGCGACGCCCTGGTCCCATCCGGCGATGACCTGCCCGCCGCCGAGGCGGAACGAGAACGGCTCGCTGCGATCCCACGAGGCGTCGAACTGGCTGCCGTCGAGATGGACGCCGACGTACTGCACCGTCACGGTCTTGCCCTTGGTGGCCTCGACGCCGGTACCGACGACCAGATCTTCGGCGACCAGGGTGGTGGGGACGGCCCCGGTGGGCACGGACACGGTCGGCTTGCTCATCTTGTTCTCCTTGGTTGCCGACGCCGCGCCTGCAGCTGCGGTGGTCGCGGTCCCCGGGGCGTCGGACACCTCGGCGCCATCGTCACCGCCGCACCCGGAAGCGGTCAAACCCAGGGCGGCCACCAGCGCCACCGAGGCCGCGAGGCCACGGCCACGGCCACGGCCACGGCCCACCATCGGGCGTCCGGCAGAAGTGGATGCAGCGTTGGCGTTCATCCCGACCACGCTAACGGGCCGCCGCCGCAACGCGACCGCGACCCTCGCCCTGTCGCTCGAGGTACCGCCGGCCAGCAGTTCCGCGCACGCACCGCAACGAACGTCTGCTCGTGGCGTCGCTCATCGTCACGTGTCGCGTTCCGTCGGCTCGGCCCTCTGGGCGCGCACGCCGCAGCACCGGGTTCCGTTGAACACCGGTTCCGTCGCTAGTGGCGTCGGGCCGCGTGGGTGCCGAAGGCGCTACCGCGGCGTGGCGAGCACCAGTCGGATGGCGCAGCGCTGGAAGCGGGCTGCCGGAATCCGCTGTAGGTCGGGGCGTTTGCGGTGGTGTGACGTGACGTTCGGCCCCAGACCCGCTGCCGAACACCTCCCTACGGTCAGCGCATCGCTTGGTTGGGGGTTTGATGCGTGAGATCGTGGGTCGGGTGGCGCGTGCCGGGTTTGCCGGTCTCGTTGCGGTGCTGATGATCAGCCTGGCGGGCGCGTCCCCCGCAGGGGCGTCGGTTCCGGGTCGGCCGAGCGGCGCCATGGCGGTGGTGTCGGGTGCCGATGGGTTGTCGGTGTCGTTCCTGGCGCCGTCCTCGACAGGCGGGAAAGCGATCAAGGGGTACCGGGCGACGTGTGCGAGCGACACCGGTGGCGTGTCGCGAACCGTTGCGGGGTCGGCGTCGCCGATCCGGGTGGGGTCGTTGACCCGCGGTGGCCGTTACCGCTGTGTGGTGGGGGCGGTGAACGCCGATGGGGTCGGTCCGGTATCGATCGGATCGCCGTTCGTGTTCGTGCCGGGCCCGCCGTCGAAGCCGTACGGACTGGTGGTGAGCCAGGCGTACGGCCCGCGGCTGCGGGTCGCGTTCAGGGCACCGGTGTCCGACGGGACCTCGGCGATCACCGAGTACCAGGCACGTTGTGTCTCAGGAACCACGTCGGTGGTACGTGGCACGCGCACGGTCTCGCCGGTGCTCACCGCCGCGGTGCAGCCGGGTCTGACCTACCGCTGCGCGGTCCGCGCCGTGAACGCCTACGGCACTGGCCTGTGGTCCGGCCTGTCCGCCCCGTTGACGGTCGCCTACAGCGGCGACGTCGTCGTCGCAGCCGGAGCGGAGCACGCGTGCGCACTGCGTGGCGGCGCGGTCAAGTGCTGGGGTTACAACGTCGTCGGCCAGTTGGGACTCGGCGACACGTCCAACCGGGGCGACGCAGCCGGCGAGATGGGCGTCGACCTTCCGGTAGTCCAGTTGGGTGGGACCGCCACCGCCATCACCGCCGGCTACGTCCACACGTGTGCATTGCTCGACAACGACGCCGTCAAATGCTGGGGCCACAACGACAACGGACAGTTGGGACTCGGCGACACCGCCTACCGGGGCGACGCAGCCGGCGAGATGGGCGCCACCCTTCCGACCGTCGACCTCGGCCCCGGCCACACCGCCAAAGCGATCACCGCCGGTTACAACCACACGTGTGCGCTGCTCGACGACGACACCGTCAAATGCTGGGGCTACAACCTCTGGGGCCAGTTGGGACTCGGTGACAACGCCTACCGGGGCGACGCAGCCGGCGAGATGGGCGCCGCCCTTCCGACCGTCGACCTCGGCCCCGGCCACACCGCCAGAGCCCTCACCGCCGGCGCGGCCCACACCTGTGCGCTGCTCGACGACACCACCGTCAAATGCTGGGGCTACAACCTCTACGGCCAGTTGGGACTCGGCACCCAGGACGACCAGGGTAACCAGGCCGGTGAAATGGGTGCCGCCCTTCCGACCGTCGACCTCGGCCCCGGCCGCACCGCCAAAGCCCTCACCGCCGGCAACAGCCACACGTGTGCGGTGCTCGACGACGACACCGTCAAATGCTGGGGCTGGAACGACTATGGCCAGTTGGGGCTCGGCGACACCCTCTGGCGGGGCGAGGAGGCCGGCGAGATGGGATCCGACCTGCCGACCGTCAACCTTGGCCACACCGCCAAAGCGCTCACCGGTGGTTGGGGCCTCACCTGTGGGCTGCTCGACGACGACACCGTCAAGTGCTGGGGCCGCAACGACGTCGGCCAGTCGGGGCTCGGCGACACCTCCAACCGGGGCGACGGAGCCGGCGAGATGGGCCTGGCCCTCCCGACCGTCGACCTCTGGGGTTGACCCGCCCGTGCGACGCCGGCTCGACGCCGCACGGTTGCGTGTCGCCGCCGAACGCCGCCGAACGCCGGCGACACCCGGACCTCCGAACGCCGTGAAGTTCGTACACGCGGCTGGGCCGCCGCGGAGGCATGCCGCACCCCGGCGGGATCTCAGCGGCAGGTGACCCCGGGCGGTGGCGTTCCCGGCGGGGTCACCCCGACCCCGATGCCGGAGGCCGCCGCATCGTCGGAGGCGGTCGACGTGGTCTCCGGCACGGTGATCCCGACGAAATCGGCCCCGGTGACCAGCACCAGGCCGCGACCGAGCCCGCGGTCCTCGACGAGCTCGACGCCGGGCTGGAGATAGGAGGCCAGCACCTGCGCCTGGGGCTGCGCGCCACCGGCGAAGCGAATGATCGTCCGGGTCTGCCCGAGCACCGGCGCATTTCCCACCTGGCCCACGTTGAAGCCGATGGCCCGCAGGCTCTCGGCCGCCTCGGAGGCCTGGCCGACGACGCCGGTGCCATTGAGCACCGACACCGCGATCTGGCCGGGGGCGATCGCTGCGATCAGTGTGGTCGAGGTGGCGGGGGCCAGGCCACGGAAGATGTCGAGCACCGGCTGGGCCTCGGCCTTCTTCAGCAGCAGCACCGACGCGCCCTCCGGTGTGTCGTACAGCTCGGTCGGCAGGGCGTAGGTCTGCAGCGCATCGACGCCGACCGACGCGAAGCGTCGCCCGTAGGCGATCAGGTCGGCGTTGCTCAGCCCGTCGTCGAAGGTGACGTTGTCGGTCGCCACACCGACCAGACGGTTCAGCTTGCTCACATCGGTCAGCCCGAGCGAGGTCAGCTTGGTGAGGGCCTGACGCAGGAACACCTGCTGGCGGGTGATCCGACCGAGGTCTGCGGTGAGATCTTCCTCGTACTCGCCGGTATCGGGGTCGACGTAGACCAGGTGACGAGCCCGGGCGAAGGCCAGCGCCTGCTGACCACGCAACACCACACAACCTGCCTCGGGGATGTCGAGGCCCGAGTACTCGTCGAACATCGGCCGGTCGAAGTACATCGGCACCCCGCCGATGATGTCGACCAGGCTGCGGAAGCCGACGAAATCGACCTCGACGTAATGGTTGATGTCGATGCCCAGCGCACCACGCACGGTGTTGATGAGTTCCTGCGCACCGCCCTCGGCGAACGAGGCGTTGATCCGGTCCTTCGGGCCGTTGCCGTTCAACGGTACCCACAGGTCGCGCGGGATCGACAGCAGCTTGATCTCGTTGGTCTTGGGCTCGATCCGCATGACCATGACCGTGTCGGCCCGCTGCCCACCGACCTCGTCGTCGAGGAATGCCTCGGCATCAGGGCCTTCGCGGGCGATGTTGTCCCGGCTGTCGGAGCCGACCAGCAGGAAGTTCATGGCCTTGTCGTCGGTCTTCGGCGTGAGGTCGAGATCGATGCGTTCGAACGAGCCGAGCCGCCACCAGGCGACGCCGACCACCAGCGCACCGATCACCGCGATCACGGCGAGCAGCGCACCGGAGGTGATGACGAGTCGTTGACCCCAGCTGCGTCCACCGGCCCGGCGCCGCCGCGGCGGGCGCGGCTGCGGCTGATCGACGCCGGGACCGGGAACGATCACGCGACGACCGACGCTTCGGCGACTGTCCCACCCGGACGTCGCTGGCCCCGCTGCTCGCTCGCAGCACCGCTGTGCATCGCTCCGGACGCTAGTGGCCGCTCAGGCCCTTGTCGCGGACACCCCGGCGGGCTGTGGCGGTCGGGCGGCGGCCGGCGGCCGGTGTGGGCCGGCGTGGTCAGAGACGAGCGACCTGCTCGTCGGTGGGCTCCGCTCAACAGAACCAGGGCTCGGTCAGCCAGGCGATCGTGACGGGCTGCGGTGCCTTCTCGACGTGGGGGTGCGCCGGCGGTGCCGGGGAACCATCGACCAGGGCACGCAGCCGGGTGTGCACGGCCCGACGTTCGCCCGGCCCGGCCGGTGTCCGGGCCGCCTCACGCACCACCTCGCCCACGCGCCGGTACAACTCGTCGACATACGGATCGGTATGGGCCCAGGGGTGGACCAGGAGGTCGGGGTCGAAGGCCCCGACCGAGGACACGATCTCGGGCAGCTCCAGCAACGCCGACCGGGCGCTCACCAACAGCCGAACGCCGTACTGGACGGGCGCCACCGAGCCCACCAGGCCCAACGCGTCGACGCTGTCGAGGAACTGCCGGTAGGACTCGACGGTCGTCCACGGCGTGAACGCGACGAAGGTCGCCTCGAGGCCGATCCCGGCGTCACGGCAGGCCGCCACCACCACCTCGACATCTTCTGCCGTATGGCCTTTTCCCAACCGCTGCAGGGTCAGCGGATCGAACGACTCCACGGCAGAGGTGATCAGCACGCAGCCGGCGCCGCGCAACTCCGCCAGGAGGTGGCGGTGCTCGCGGAGATGGCTGATCCGGGCAGTGAGATCGAAGCTCACCTGCGGGAACCGTTCGTGCAGCGCCCGTACCACCCGCCGGGCGTGGGCCGGCCCGTTGAGGAAATCGGGATCGGTGAAGCTGACATGACCGGCGCCGCGTTCGACGAGGTCTTGGACGTCGGCCAGCACCCGCTCGACGGCAACGGCACGGAACCGCCCGCCGTACACCGGCACGATCGGGCAGTGCCGGCAGCGATGGCGGCAACCGACCGACGCCGCCGTGGCACCCACCAGGCGCTCGGTCCCGTCGGCGAGGACCAACCTGGCGTACCGGTCGAGCGACGGCAGATCGTCCCGGCCGGGCTCACGACGGTCGGCCACGCCCAACCCGGTGCCATGGTCGGACACCTCGACGCCCGCCTCGGCGAGGACGCTGCGGTTGAGCACGGCGTACAACCCGACCGCCATGAGCCGGGCGCCCGGGGCGATCGCCCGGACCCGCGGCACCAGCGGGGCCATCAAGCGGGTGGCGGTGTGCATCGGCAGCGACCACACCACCAGCTCGACCCCGGCCGCCAGGGCGTCGTCCCACGGGTCGACCGCAAGGTCGGCGAGCCGCACCCGCCAGCCCGCCGCCCGCAATGCCGCGGCCAGCTCGGCCAGGGCCGATGGCCGGCGACCCAGGTCGTAGGTCGACAGCACCAGGGCCGCCGCCCCCGCGAACGGGGGCGGCGGAAGGGCCACGGTTCCGCCCGCCTCCGGCGGACGCGCAGCGACCCCTTGCCCGATGGCCCCTGACGGCCCCGGCCCCGGCCCCGGCCCCGGC
>CAIXPF010000063.1 GCA_903921205.1 uncultured Acidimicrobiia bacterium
CGTTCTGTCGCCCACGTTCCATGATCGAGCCGGCACCGGACCTGCCGAGGGCCTCAATCGGGCCCGACGGGCCGGGGACGCACATTCCCCCATCGGGGGGATGCGCGGCTTGTCGCCGCCTTTCGGCACACCCTGGTTTCCTTGTGCCATGTCCCCTACCGGGGCCGCACCCAACCCGAGGAGCAGCAAGTCCACCATGAGCGCATCATCGAAGTTGGCCGACCGGGTCCGTTACGCCGCCAGACGAGCCGGCGCCCAGGTCAGCATCAGCGGCGGCTACACGGCCCCGTTCGGTGACACCGACCCGATCGGCGAGCCCCTGCCGCGGCTTTGGGTCCAGGTTCGCGAGGGCGACCCCGACCGCATCCGGGCCTACCTCTCGGAACGGTTCAACGTCAGCGCCATCGACACCACCCGATGGGGCCGACCGCTGTTCGAGGTGTGGGACATCCACTCCAGCTACGCCGCCGTCGTCGAGTCCGAACAACGACACACCCACCAGCACAACCTCCGCTTCGCCGCCCACATCGCCGAACGCGACGGTTGCGACTGCCGCTGGGAGATGATCCTCACCCCGCTCGACGCCGGCATGTGCAACGTGTGGCTGCTGCACGCCGACACCACCTGCCCGGCCCTCGGCGCGAGCCCCTGCCACATCCCACCCATCGGTGCGTGAACCGGTGATGACCGGCCGTACCACCGGGCCGCGGTCGACGGGGCCGGCACCGGCCGGGTTGCGGTCAGAACAGGCGGCGCAGGACGGCCGACTTCAGCCGGCCGTAGGGCGGATAGGCGATGGAGGGGTCGAGACGGCCGAGACGGCTCAACACCGGCTTGCGGTGCTGGAACACCCGGACGCCCGCCTCACCGTGGTAGGCGCCCATACCACTGTCGCCCACACCCCCGAAGGGCAGCCGGGGGTTGAGCAGGTGCACGATCGTGCCGTTCACCGTGACCCCGCCGGCGCTGGTCCGCTCGATCACGGCCCGCTGCACCGCCACATCCCGGGCGAACACGTATAACGCCAGCGGCTTGGGCTTGGCGCCGATCGTGGCGATGGCCTCGTCGATACAGTCCACGTCCAGCACCGGCAGCAGCGGCCCGAAGATCTCGTCCTGCATCAGCGCACTGTCGGGATCGACGTCCACCAGCACCGTAGGCGCGAGGTAGCGATCCGCCGGGTCGCACTCGCCACCGACCACGACCGTACCGCCCGATAGGAGGTCCAACAGCCGCTGCACATGGCGGTCGTCGATGATGCGGCCGTAGGCGTCGCTGCGCTGCGGGTCCGGGCCGTAGAACCCCACAACGGCACGGCGCACCTCCTCGACGAAGGCGTCGCGGATGCTGCGATGCACCAGCACGTAGTCGGGCGCCACACAGGTCTGGCCGGCGTTGAGCCACTTACCCCAGGCGATGCGCCTCGCCGCCAGCCGCACATCGGCCGAGGCATCGACGACGGCCGGGCTCTTGCCCCCCAACTCGAGGGTCACCGGGGTGAGGTGCTTCGCCGCCGCGGTCATCACCACCCGGGCCACGGTGGCGTTGCCGGTGAAGAAGATGTGGTCCCACCGCTGCTCCAACAGGACCGTGGTCTCCGCCGGGCCACCCTCGACGATGCCGACAGCGGCCTGGTCGAGGTACTGCGGCACCAGGCGGGCCAGCAGCGCCGAGGTCGCCGAGGCCAGCTCGGACGGTTTGAGCATCACCGTGTTCCCGGCCGCGATGGCCCCGGCCGCGGGCACCAGCAGCAGCTGCACCGGGTAGTTCCACGGGGCGATCACCAGCACCATACCGAGCGGTTCGGGAACCAGCCGCGACCGCGAGGGCTGCAGGATCAACGGCGTGGGAACACGGACCTCGCGGTTCCAGCGGCCCAGGTTGCTCAGCATCGAGCGGACCTCGTCCACCACGAACGCCACGTCGGTGAGATACCCCTCGGTCACCGGCTTGCCGAGATCGGACCGCAGGGCGTCGGCGAGCTCGGCCTCGTGGTCGCGCAGCATGGCGACAAGCGCCCGCAGCTGGGCGCGTCGCCAGGCGAGCGGCCGGGCATGGCCCGAGGTCGCCGCCGCCCGGAGCGTGGCGACGCGGGCCACGATCGCCGCAGCGCCCAGGGGTACGGCGCGTGGCGCGCCCACCGCGTTCGCCGGCGGGTCGGTCGGCGGCTGGGCTGTCGCCGTCATGGGTCGGCTCCGTCGGGTGGGTCAGCCGGCCGGCGGCGTGACGATGGTCTGGGCGTGACGGGCCGCGAGCTCGACCAGCTTGGCCCGGTCCGGCGAGGTCCAGCTGCCCTCACGGTCGAAGGTCTCGTACATCGCCGACGCGTTGCCCTTGGAGGTCATCGACACCAGCTCGCCACCGCCGGGCCCGAAGCGGTACCAGTGCGTCGACCCGCCCGGGATGTGCACGAACGAGCCGGGACCGACCACGGTGTCCACCCCGTCGATCCCGCACGCCACCTCACCGGCAACCACGAAGAACGACTCGTCCCACGGATGGAAGTGCTGTCCGGAGCCGGTCCCCTCCGGTCCGTACTGGTGGAAGACCTCGTAGCCGGCGGTCTGCTCGCTCGACGCCAGGGTGGTGATGAGGAACCCACCGAGGTCGAACGCCTTGCGCCGCTGCTCCGGGGTGATCATCAACGGCTCGTTACCCATCGCTCGTCCTCCATCGCTCGTGGCCGAGACGGTAGCCCACCTCCGGCCGTCCCCCACCCACCGGACCCGCGTCGTGCAGCGGGCCGCGTCAGGACACGTCGGGCGCGGGCTCGACCGGGGTCCGCTCGTTGTCGGCCACCAGTGACGGGTCGAGCTCGGCCCGGTCGATCGGGACGATGGCGTCGCCCACCGCAACGGTGCCGCCCACCACGATGCGGGCGTTGAGGCCCGAACGGTTCAGCAGCGGCCGGAACACCGGCTTGGCCACCAGTTCCTCGAGGTACCTGCACGGGATGTTCAACCGGCCGCCGTACAGCACACAGGACCCCACCCGGAAATACCGGCCCACCAGATGGCCCAACGGCACGCCGCGGGTGGTCAGGTTGCGACGGTGCTCCGCCGCCTCGAGCACCAGGCCGCGGTCGCGTCGCAGCGCCTCGAGGGTCTCGATCTCGATCAGGGTGACCTGACGGTCGAGGTGATGGCGTTCGGAGTACGTGCCGGTCCGCAACGCATAGCGGTCGCCACGGATACCGGTACCGGCGTCGAGCGTGGCGAGCTCGAGCGGCTGCATCGGCTCGCCACCGGCAGGACAGATGTGGATGTGCAGCAGCGAACCGGTGAAGGTCATGGATCAAGCGTGGCACAGGTCACCCTTGCCACTGCGGAGTTGGTTAGGTTCGGGGTCATGAGTCAGCCATTGGCGGGGATCCGTGTCGTCGAGTTCGCCCAGGGCATCGCCGGGCCGTACACCGGCAAGCTGTTCGCCGACTACGGCGCCGACGTGGTCAAGGTCGAACCGGCCGAAGGCGACCGCAGCCGCCGGCTCGGCCCGTTCCCCACCACCGGTCCCGACCCCGAGCAGAGCGCCCTGTTCCTGCACCTCAACACCAACAAGCGCTCGGTGGTGGCCGACCCCGGCGACCCTCTGGTCGAGCAGCTGCTGGCCGGGGCCGATCTGGTCATCCAGAGCGAGCCGGTGCCCGACCCGGCGACGCTGCGGGCCCGCTTCCCGCGGCTGGTGGTCCTCACCGTGACCGCCTTCGGGCTCGACGGCCCCTACGCCGGGTACAAGGGCGAGGAGATCGTCCACTACGCCTTCGGCGGCCCGATGGCCTCCACCGGCAACCCCGACCGCGAGCCGCTGCGGCTCGGTGGCGACCTCGGCCAGTACCAGTGCGGTTCGGTCGGGGCGACCGCGGCGATGGCGGCGTTGCGGATGGCGGCGCAGAGCGGCCAGGGCACCCACATCGACCTCGCCAACACCGAGACCCAGGTGTGCTCCATCGACCGGCGCATGGCGTACCTGCTGTACGGCTCGTACCGCCGGTCGAACACCCTGCGCAGCGGCGGCTACAAGATCATGCCGTTCCCCATCGGCGTGCGGCCCACCCTCGACGGACACATCCAGGTGTCCACGTTGCTGAACTGGATCCCGCGCATGCTGCGGGTGATGGAAACCCCGGAGATGAGCGCCATCTACGCCGAACCGGGGTGGATCACCGACCCCGAGACCCCCGAGCGGGTCGACGCCCAGGTCCTGATGTGGGCCCTCGGCCGCACCCGACAGGAGGCGATGGAGCAGGCCCAGACGGGCGGCTGGCCCATCACCGCCATCAACCGGCCCATCGACCTGCTGCACGACGCCCACTTCGCCGAGCGCGGCTTCTTCGTGCCGGTCGACCATCCGGTCGCCGGCACCGTCCGCCAGCCCGGCCCGCCCATCCGTATCGCCGACGGCTGGGCCCTTCGCCGCCCGGCACCGCTGCTCGGCCAGCACACCGCCGAACTCGCCGCCGAACTCGCCGCCGGGCGGGCCGGCACCGTTGCCGTACCGCACGGTACCGCAGGGGTGCCATCGGCGAGCGTACCCTCTGGTACTAACCGGAACGCCGGGACCGCACCCGTGACCGTACCATCCGGTACCATCGAGCCCGGATCGGGCGCACCCGGTGAGCGGCGGCTTCCCCTCGAGGGCATCCGGGTCCTCGACCTGACCGTGGTGTGGGCCGGACCGTACGCCACGATGTTCCTCGGCGATCTCGGGGCCGACGTGATCCGGGTCGACAACCCGTGGGTGTTCCCGTCCGCCACCCGCGGGGTCATGCCCCGCCCGCCCAAGGCCATGTTGAGCGAGGGCGACGGCATCTTCGCCGCCTACCCCGACGGCGAGCCGGGCGAGCGCCCGTGGAACCGGCTGGGGCTGTTCAACTCCCATGCCCGCAACAAGCGCAGCATCACCCTCGACCTGCGCAAGGACTCGGGCCGCGAGGCGTTCCTGCAGGTGGCCGAGCACTGCGACGTGCTGGTGGAGAACAACTCGGTCGACCTGCTCGAGAAGCTCGGGATCGACTGGGAGGCGCTGCACGCCCGCAACCCGCGGCTGATCCTGCTGCGCATGCCCTCCACCGGCCGTACCGGTCCGTATCGTAACTATCTGGGCTTCGGCGTTAACTTCGAGGGCCTGTGCGGGCTGACCGCACTGCGGGGCTACCCCGACCTCGACCGCAGCGAGTCGGAGAACGTATACCACATGGACGCGGCATCGGGGTCCGCCGGCGCGTTCGCCGTGCTGACGGCCCTGCGCCGGCGCGACGAGCGTGGGGTGGGCGAGCTGGTCGAGCTGTCGCAGTCGGAGAACATGCTGGCCCACATCGGCGAGTTCCTCATCGATGCCGAACGCACCGGGGCCGAGCACGGCAGCATCGGCAACCGTCACCGGGTCCGCGCCCCGCAGGGCTGCTACCCCTGCACCGGCGAGGACGCCTGGGCGGTGATCTCGGTCGGCTCCGACGAGGAGTGGGCCGGGCTCGGCCGCGCCGCCGGGTCGCCACCGTGGGCGACCGATCCGCGTTTCGCCACCGTCGAGGGCCGCCGGGCGCAGCACGACGAGCTCGACGAGCTGATCAGCGACTGGACCCGGGGACTCGACCACTACACGGTGTTCACCCGGTGCCAGGCCGAGGGGGTACCCGCAGCACCGGTCCTGCACGACCTCGAGGCCTTGGTCGACCCGCACCTGCGGGCCCGCGGAATGTTCGCCCCGAACACCTGCGCCGACACCGGCACCCACGACTACCCGACCCACGCCTGGCACTGGGACGGGCCGCAGCTACGCTTCGAGCACCTGCCGGTCATGGGTGGCGACAACGAGTCGATCTTCAAGGGGCTGCTCGGCTATTCCGAGAAGGACTACGGCCGGCTCGATGCCGAGGGCCACCTCAGCACCTGGTACCTCGGCCCGGATGGTGCGCCGCTGTAGCCGCACCCTTGGACCCGCTGCGAGGCAGCCACCTACCTTCCGGTACGCGGCGAGGGCCGGACAGGAGAGTTCCTCCTGTGACTATCGTCCGCTGTCGTGACCGTCGCCACGGTGTCACCGTGGCCTCCAGACCGGAAGCGCATCCGGCCGTAGCGGCAGCGGGGCGGCAAGAACGATGAACATGCGGCCGCGGCCGACGGGCTGGAATGCCATTGCTGAGGCTCTGGCGACCGAGGCCCGCCGCACGCCCGAGCGGATGGCGGTCAGCGATGCGACCGGCACGCTGACCTACGCAGCGTTCGACGAGCGGGTCGGTTCGATCGCCGGTGAACTCCTCGACCGTCTCGACGACCGTCTCGATCACGAGGCCACCACCGCACACCCGGTGGTACCGGTCCTGGTCGGCCGTGACCGGCACTCGGCCGTCGTTGTTCACGCGGCGATACGGGCCGGGGTGGCGCTGGGCCCGCTCGACATCGCCCTGCCCACCGCCGAACTGCACCGGCGCTGGGAACGGTTGGGGTGCTCCCCCGTCGTGCTCGTCGGCCCCGAGGGGGCAACCGTGGAGCTGCCCGCCGGGGTCACGGCGATCGGTTCGTCGCGATCGCGCCCGATCCGGCCCGACCAACCGATCCAGCCCCGCCAGTCGGTCCCGGACCACCACGCCCGGCCTGGCCAGACGGCCCTCGGCTTGGCCGGACCAAGCCCGGCGGCACAGCCCGAGCTTGCGGCGGTGGTCTTCAGCTCGGGGTCGACGGGGCGGGCCAAGGGCGTGCTCCTCGGCCAGGACGTGATCGATGCCATCGCCCAGGTCGCGACGGTGCTCGGCCCGCTGCGCACCGGCACCGACCTGACCGTCTCGTCGCTGGTCCACATCGGGGGGTTCCGTCGGACGCTGAACATCGCCTTCGGGCGTCCGCTCGCCATCATCGACCCGGCCCTGCTGACCGCCGACGCCCTACTCGATCGCATCGCCGCCACCGACATCACCGATCTCACCCTGGTCACTGCGGTGGCCCGCCTCCTCGCCGGCGCCTCCGGCCGGCGCAGGCTCGACAGCGTGCAGACGGTACGGATCGCCGGCGAGCCGGTCGACTGGGCGTGGCTTCCCGGGATACTCCGCCAGATCGCGCCCGGCGGGACGGTGATCCACTCGTACAACGCTTCGGAGGCTGCGACCGCGGGCGCGTTCGAGTTCCGTGTCAGCGAGGACCAGCCGGTCGGAACGGGCACCCTGCCGCTCGGCGTACCACTCAGCACGGACCGGGTGCGCCTCGAACCGGTCGGCGACCCTGCCGACGCGCTGGTGGAATTGGTCGTGCGGGGAACCGTCGCCTTCGGTTACCTCGGCGATCCGGAGGAGACGGCCAAGCGGTTCGGCGTCGACCCCGACGGTACCCGGTTCTGGCGCTCCGGTGACCTCCTGGCCGCGCTGCCGCAGGGCGGCTACCGCTTCGCCGGTCGGGCCGACGACCTGGTCAAGATCAACGGTAGGCTGGCGGAACCCGCGGTGACGCGCACCGCGCTGCTGGCCCTGCCCGACGTGCGGATGGCTGCTGTGCTGCCCGAAACCGGCCCGAACGGCAGCGATAGGCTCGTCGCTCATCTCGAGATCGACCCGGGCGCCACCATCACCGCCTCGGAGGTCTTTGCCGCGCTGCGGCTCGAGCTGCCCGGCCATCAGGTCCCCGCGGTGCTGGTCCGTCACGACCGGCTGCCCCACACCGCAAACATCAAGCTCGATCGCCGCAAGCTGCTCACCGATCCCTACGAGCCGTGGCGTGACGACAGCTACGTCGCACCGGTCGACCCGCTCGAAAGCTTCGTGCTCGAGCAGTGTGCGGCGGCGTTGGGCATGAGCGAGCTCGGTATGGACAGCGACCTGTGGCTGCTCGGGCTCGACTCGATCGCCGCGGTCGAGCTCGCCGCCGCCATCGGCAGTACCACATGGTATGGACTGCAACCCGACGAGTTGCTGAGCGCGACCACCCCCGGCCGCATCGCCGCTCGCCTGCGCAACGCCGTCGAACCCAGCGGCTCCGAGGTCACCGTGCTCAATGCAGCGGGGACCAAGCCGCCGCTGTTCTGCCTGCCCGGGGCCGGGGGCACGGCGTTGCGCTTCGGCTGGCTCGCCACCGGGCTCGGCCCGGATCAGCCGGTGCACGTCATCGCGGCCCGTGGCACCCACACCGACCTGACGGTCGACCGCAGCGTCGAGGCCGCCGCCACCTCCGCGCTGGCAGTCCTGCGGGAGACACGACCGAGCGGCCCGGTGGTGCTGGCAGGGCATTCGGCCGGCGGCGTGATCGCCTACGAGGTGGCCCAGCGCCTGCGCCGTGACGGCCGACAGGTCGACGTGATCGTGTTCGACAGCCTCCATCGCCGTCTGGCGCGGCAGGAGGCGATGGCGACCCGGACACTGCCGGAGCGGCTGTGGGCCCGTCGCCCGTCGGCGCTGCTGCGCGGGGTACGCCGCCGGGCCGACCGGCGCGCCGCCCTGCGCGGCCTCGGGGCGCCCACCGGCACGCCCGAACGGTACCGGGCCATGTACACGCTCGGCCGCGGCGCCGTCGGCCGCTACACACCCCTGCCGGCCACCTTCCCGGTGGTGCTGTACCAGGCCACCGGCAGCAGCGCTGCCCGGGTCTGGCAGCGTCTGGTGCCCGACCTGCGCGTCGTGGACTGCGACGGCGATCATCTCAGCATGCTCGAACCACCCCATGTGGAGCGACTGGCGACGGACCTCGCGGCGCGGCTGGCACAACTCGGCCGAACCCCCGACACCGCGGCCTGAACTGAAATCTCCCGGTCCAACCCTCGACACCGACCCGTCCGATCCCCGACCCCCACCGGTCTGACCGGCCGACGGGCGGAACCGGCTGGACCGGCAGGCACTAGAACGGTGCCGCCTGCCAACCGAGGAGACCGCCACCCGTGCCCCCCCAAGCCGACCAGACCGACACCGCGTCACCCCTTCCCCGCCGCGCCCCTCCCCGCCGCAGCGCGGCCATCGTCGCGGCGATGACGATCGCCCTGATGACCCTGGTCGCCTGCTCGGGCGTCGACGGCGGCGGGTTGGAGCTGCTGCACCGCGGCGACGGGCTCGACCACCCGACGGCGGTCGCCGTGCGGCCCGACGGCAGCGGCGAGCTGTGGGTCACCAACCAGGGCGACGACTCCCTGACGGTGCTACGCCGGGAGGACGGGCGCATCGTGGCCGAAACCCGGCGCGACGCCTACGGCGAGCACTTCTCGGCCAACCCCTCGGGCATCGCCTTCACCGACGGGGGCGACCGCTTCTCGTTGTCGAACGACTCCACCAACGAGAACAACAACATCGACTTCCAGCTCAACCCCGAGCGGAACCTGTACTTCAAAAACAACAACTTCATGGGCCCGACGCTGTTCTCGGCCGACTCCTTCGCCCGGGCCGGGCAGTCCAAGGCGTACTCGGCGGACTGGCCCCAGCCCGGCATCGGGCATGCGCCTCCGAGCCGGATCCCCCAGGCAGACTGTCCGGAGCAGTACTGGACCCCGGAGATCCGCTCCTGTGTGTGGCCCCGCGAGGGCAGCCACCTCGACATGCTCCACGAGAGCCCCCGGGCCACCGGCATCGCCTACGTGGGCGACACCCAGTTCGTGGTGCTCGACGGATGTGGGGTGAGCGACAACAAGGGGAACTGCAACGGTGCGGGTCACCTCGTGTTCTACGACTTCAACAAGGACCACCAGGAGGGCAACGGCTTCCACGGCGACGGCATCGTGCGCCGCTACATCGACACCACGTTCACCCGCGTCGCAGGCATCACCAGCGGCATCGTGATCCACGACGGGCAGATCTACTACGCCGATTCGGGTACCGGCTCGGTCCGCCGGGTCGCCTTCGACGGGCAGATCGAGGTCATGGTCAGCACCTGGCACCCCGAGTCCCGGACCCCGCACGGTGAGGCCGGCAACGGCATCATCGACTGGGGCGCCACCGGCGCGCCCGACGGCGACGACCCCGCCAACGTCGACGCCTGGATCGCCGAGCACGGCAACGCCGCCAGGATCGCCGCCACCGGGGCGTCGTGGATCAAGCCGCGCGAGGTGCTGTCGGAGTACGCCTACGTCCGCAGTACCGACAACCCCGTCGTCGCCGGCCCCGACGTGGCGTCCGTACCAGCAGGTATGGCCGCGCACAGGGACGGGCTGCTCGTCGCCGACCACGCCGATGGCCGGGTCCTGCTGCTCGACTGGAGCGACTTCCGGGTGCGCCGGGTGTACTACACCGGCCTCGACGGGCTGTCGGGGTTGACCATCGACCGCCGGGGCGACCTGGTGATGACCGATACCGCCACCGATGCCGTGTACCGCATGCCCCTCGGCTGAACCCGGCCGGCGCCCTCAGTGCTCGGTGAGCTTGCCGGCCTTGATGGTGAGCCGGCGGCCGGCCCGTCTGGCCAGGGCGCTGTCGTGGGTGACGGTGATCATGGTCAGCGCGTGCTCGGCGCACAATGCTTCCATCATGTCGACGATCTCGTCGCGGGTCTCCTCGTCGAGGTTGCCGGTCGGCTCATCCGCGAGCACGACTGACGGGCGCTTCACCAGCGCCCGGGCGATGGCGACCCGTTGCTGCTGGCCGCCGGAGAGCTCGGCCGGCAGGTGCTTGGCCCGGTCGGCGAGACCGACCGAGGCCAGCACCTCGGCCACGGCCTGACGGCGTTGTTCGGCCGGCCGGCCCAACGGCATCAGACCGGCCAGGACGTTCTCCTCGGCGGTGAGGGTGGGGATCAGGTTGTAGCTCTGGAAGATGAACCCGATGCGGCTCGCCCGCAGCTGGGCCCGCGCGGCCTCGTTCATCCCTGCGAGGTTCTGGCCCTCGAACCAGATCGAGCCGGTGGTCGGCTCGTCGAGCAGGCCCAGCAGCTGCAGCAGGGTCGACTTGCCGCCGCCGGTCGAGCCCCGGATGGCGATCCGTTCGCCGGCAGCGATCGACAACGACACCCCGCTGAGGGCCCGCACCTGGTTGCGGCCCTGCTGGAAGATCTTGGAGACGTCCTGCAGTTCGTAGAGGTTCATCAGGCCACACTCCGCAACGCGTCGGCCGGCCGTAGCCGGGATGCCCGCAACCCGCCGAAGGCCCCGGCGAGCAGACCGCCGAGCAGGGCGAGGGCGATGGCGGTGATGATCACCGAGGGGGTCACCACCCCGTGCAGGACGACCTCGAACGTGTTCGCCGTCTGCCCCCCGAACCCGCCCCGGCCTCCGGGAATGGTCGTACCGGGAACGCCGCCACGTCCCGACCCGGCGCCGCCGATGCCGCCGATGCCGCCTGCGCCGGGAGGACCGCCGGGGAAGCCGCCGGGCCCGCCGTTGGCGCTCACGGTGCTGGCCTCGAGGCTCGGGGCCACGGCGCCCACGATGCCCACGCCGACGAGGCCGACGAGCACGCCGACGGCACCGCCGAGCAGGCCCTGCACGACGCTCTCGCCGGCGACCTGGCCGACGATGCGGCCCTTCTTCCAGCCGAGCGCCCGCAGGGTGCCGAACTCCCGGGTACGGCGCGACACGCCCGAGGTGGTGAACAGGATCGCCGCCAGGAACGCTGCGGCCAGAACCAGGATCGACAGCCAACGACCCAGCTTGCCCAGCAGGTCCGACGCGGTGGTGAGCGAGCCCGACACCGACGCCCCGAGGTCGGACGACGTGCTCACGGTGGCGTCGGGCAAGGTCTGCTGCACCGACGCGGCGACGGTGTCGGTCTGATCGCCGCTGACGGTGGAGAGGTACAGGTTGGTCACCGAGCCCGGCTGGTCGGCCAATGCCTGGGCCACGTCGAGCGGCAGGTACACGTCGGTGGCGGTCTCCGCCGCCTCGGTGGCCGAGCCGACGAGGCCGACGATGGTGAAGGGCCGTTCGGCGATGGTGATCGTCCCGCCCACTGCCAGCGACTCCGAGGCGGCGTAGCCGTCGTCGACGACGACGACGTCCTGGCCGGCGTCCCCGACCCCGAGGGCCCGTCCGTCGGTCACCTTGGTCGAGCTGAGCGGGCCGTGGCCGGGATCGGCGAGCTCCACCCCCATCAGCCCGAAGGTCGTCACCGAGAAGTTGGCGTTGCCGGTGCGGAACCCGCCCTGGCCACGTCCACCCTGGCCGGCCTGATCGCCCTGGCCTCCCTGGCCGCCCTGGCCGTCGCGTGCGGGGGGCACGCCACCGCCGGCCTGTCCGGGTTGGGGGACCTGGCTGAAGTCCGGCAGCTCGCCGTCGAAGGTGAGGCTGGTGAGTCGCAGCGAGGTGGCGACGTTGTCGACCCCGTCGAGCGTCCGCACCGATGCGACCTCCTCGGGCGTGAAGGTGCGTGAACCACGGTTGAGCCGGACCTGGGTCCGGCTGAACTGGCGGGCCTCGCCACCGGTCTCACCCCCGTCCACGCCGAATCGCTGCGGGCCGCCGCCGCCCTGGCCGGGCTGCGGGGCCTTGGTGACCGAGATGTCGGTGCCGAGGCCGTAGAGCGAGCCGAGCACCTGGGACTGGGCTTCGTCGACACCGGCGGACAGTGCGCTCACCACCACGACCAGGGCGATCGCCAACCCCAACCCGAGCGACACCACCATCGTCTGACGCTTGCGGTTGAACAGCTCGCGCCGCAGGTAGAGCAGGAACATCCCATCACCCTGGTGGCACAACCTGCGAGCGCCCTGCCCGCAACCTGGGAGTTCCCGCAGAATCCCCGGCGGCGACGTGACCCCGGCCTGATCACCGTCGGGAGCGGAGACTCCGAGCGCCGACCGCGGACAGCACCCGGGCGCTAACGTTGTCTCCGTGCCGATCCTCGTGCCCCCGCCCTTGGTCGAACCGGTCGTTCGTGGCCTGCTCGGCGCGATCGACGTCGACGACGGGCCGACCGACGAGCAGCTGGTCGTGCTGCAGGCCATCGTCGAGCACCTGTGGCGACGGCCCGATCTCGACGTCCGCGCCCTCGGCGGTGCGGACCTGGCGGCCACCATCGCGGCGGTCGACGACGAGGGCGCCCGGCTGCGTTTCTACGAGATCCTGGTTGCATTGGAATGCTGCCGCCATCCGCTGACGGAGGCGCAGTTGGTGTCGGTCGAACGCGCGGCCGCCGCCCTGGGGTTCGACGGACCCGACCTGCGGCTGTTCCGCAGCATGGTCGACGAGGGGGCCGAACGGGCCAAGGCCGATTTCGCCCGGTTCCTCCGTTGGAGTGCCGATGCCCGGGCCGAACCGTCGCTGGTCGGTACCCCGATCCCGCAGGGTGAGCCCGACCCGGCGCTCGTGGCCCGTGTCGAGGAAGCGTGCGACAACCCGCCCGGCACGCTCGGGCACGCCTTCAGGCGGTTCTACGAGCGGTCCGGCGTGCCACTGCCCGGCGTCGAGTTCTCGCCGCTGAACCACTTCTACGTCGCCCACGACATGACCCACGTCATCGCCGGGATCAGCACCACCGCCGAGGCCGAGGTCGCCCTCAGCGCGTTCCTGATGACGATGGTCGACGACGAGGTGAACCGCTCGGCGCTGCTGGCCTCGATGATCGTGCACGAGGCCGGTTTCGGCGACGCCGGCAAGGTCAAGGCCGAGGCCGGCATCCTGGCCCGGCCCGGCGCCGCCGACCTGCTGGCGGCGGAACTGGCACGCGGTGCCCGCTGCACCGGCGACTTCAGCCGTGTCGACCATTTCGCCATCGCCTCGGTGCCCCTGGCCGAGATCCGCGCCGAGTACGGCGTGAACGCGCCGGCCGACCCCGACGACGGCCACCACTTCTGGTGATGGGTGGGGCGCGCTCGCTGCGCTCCACCGACCGGCACGCGGCCCGGCCCTCGAGGGCCGGGCCGTTCCCGTTCGACCGTACGGTCAGGGGTTGTGGTTCGTGTCGATCGTCAGGCCTTGACCTCGAACTTGTTGCTGGTGGCGCCGGACAGGGTCGGGCTGGTGAAGTTCGGGCTGGCGGCCTGCAGGGTGTAGTCCCTGCCCACCTTGTCGATCTTGAGGTTGGTGAAGGTGGCGACGCCGTTGACGGCGTTGACCGCCAGGGTGCCCGAGAGGGTGGCTCCGGTGGGGTTGGAGCCGAG
>CAIXPF010000064.1 GCA_903921205.1 uncultured Acidimicrobiia bacterium
CCGCCGGGACGGATGAAGTTGTGGTTCATCCGCACGCCCGTGATCTTCTCGAACAGGCGGAGGAACTCCTCACGGTCACGCCAGCCGTAGATCATGACGGACACGGCACCGATGTCCATGCCGTTGGTGGCCTGGAAGAGCAGGTGGGAGCTCATCCGGTTGAGCTCGCACATCAGCATGCGGATCCACTGGCCTCGCTCGGGAACCTCGATGCCGAGCAGCTCCTCCACGGCCATGGAGAAGACCAGTTCGTTGAACAGCGGGCTGGCGTAGTCCATCCGGGTGACGTTCGTAGGACCCTGCAGGAACGTCAGGTCCTCGGCGGTCTTCTCCATGCCGGTGTGCAGGTAGCCCACGATGGGCTTGGACCGCACCACCTGCTCGCCCTGGAGTTCGAGCATCAACCGGAGCACCCCGTGGGTCGAGGGGTGCTGCGGACCCATGTTGATGATCATGGTCTCGTCGTTCTCGTCGGCGAGCATCTCGCCGTGCTGGGCAGCCTGCACTTCGGACATGCGCAGCACACCACGCCCGCTACGCAGGCGGGCGTGATAATCGATGGAGTCCTGGCTTTCGACAACGGTCACGGCGTGTCCCGGTGGTGTGGGTGAGAGCGGGCTGAGGGCAGGGCGAGGCCGGTCAGCCGGTGCTCACGACGATGGTGCGCCCTTGAACTGCACCGGAATGCGGCCCATGGCGTAGTCCTTACGCAACGGATGACCCTGCCAGTTCTCGGGCATGAGGATGCGGGTCATGTCCGGGTGACCCTCGAAGCTGATCCCGAACAGGTCGAACACCTCGCGCTCGAGCGCCTCGACCCCGGCGTGGAGTTCCCACAACGACGGGCAGGTCGGATCGGACTCGGGCACTTGGACCCGCAACCGAACCCGGCTGCGGTCGGCGTGGCTGATGAAGCCGGCCACGACTTCGAATCGCTCGGCGACGACGCCGTCGGGCAGCGTCCGCTGCTGTTTGGCGGCGCAATAGTCCACCGCTGTGACGTCCACACACATCAGATAGCCGGCGTCGTAGAGCGCTCGGGCCACCTCGAGGTACTCTCCCCGGGTGGGGTGCAACACCTTCTGGCCACGCGACCACGACCGGGGAGCACCGAACTCCGCCTCGGCGACCTCCGTCGCTGGCGACTGACCGCTGCTGTCCTCGTCGCTCACGACCGAACCCCGATCCGCACACCGCGTTCGGTCTGGCCGTCACGCTGCTCGATCACCAGCGGACCGGCACCCTCGCTACGGCGACGCAGGATCTCGCCGTTGAGGATCTGCTCGTGGATGGTGATGATGGCATGCAGCAGGGTCTCAGGCCCGGGAGGGCAGCCGGGTGCGTAGACATCCACCGGCACCACCTGGTCGACACCCTGGACGATGGCGTAGTTGTTGAACATCCCGCCCGAGCTGGCGCAGACGCCCATCGACAGCACCCACTTGGGCTCCATCATCTGGTCGTAGATCTGGCGCAGCACCGGTGCCATCTTCTGGGAGACACGCCCGGCGACGATCATCAGGTCGGCCTGACGGGGCGAGGCGCGAAAGACCTCCATCCCGAAACGGGAGAGATCGAAGTGGGCGCCGCCCGCAGCCATCATCTCGATTGCGCAACATGCCAGTCCGAACGTGGCCGGCCACAGGCTCCGAGCCCGTGCCCACTGCACCACGTCCTCCAGACGACCGGTCAGAACGTTGTGATCGATGCCGGCCAGGCCGTTGTCGAGGATTCCCTTGCCGCCAACCTGGACCATGTCAGTGCGCTCCGCTGGTGGCCGGGATCTCATCCGTCTCGAGCAATCCCTCGTCGATCATGATCTGGGTCTCCTCCGGGCTGTGACGCCCTTCGAGCCCGACCCGCCGCACCGTCGAGGCGGCGGTCCGCTCGGCGCTGCGCATGTGCGCCGGACGCTGCACCTTCTTGAGCGGGCCCCAGTCGAGCGCACCCTTCGACAGCAGGTACAGGAACGACTCGAACACCGACGCCGAGAAGACGGCGATGGCCAGCAGGCCGAACAGGCCGAGCTCCTGGTGCACGATGGCGTAGGGGTACAGGAAGATGATCTCGATATCGAAGACGATGAAGATCATGGCGATGAGGTAGAAGCGGACCGGGAACCGACGGGGCGGTTCCTTGCCCGGCACGATGCCCGACTCGTACGGCTGCTGCTTGGGCACCGTGGCCAGCCGAGGGGCGAGCAGCTTCGACGCCGCGAAGCTGAGCACCGCGAACAGGACGGCCAGTACCGCCAGGCAGAGGATCGGGAGGTACTGACCCATGGCTCAGCTCGCCGCCGCGTAGGCGGCGCGGTTCTCCGCTTCCTGCTTGTCCCGCCGGTGCAAACGCCAGGCCAGCGCCGCAAAGATGATGCCGGAGCCGATGGTGATGTTCGCCGGCGGCACGCGCTTGGAGCCGAGGTCACGGACCATGATCACCGTGTACATCGGCTGGGTCTCGTCGATCACCTTGGCCGGAGGTGCCTCACCCGGCCGGACGTTGAGAGACTGGGGTGTCGCCCCCTGCACCATGATCGCCGAGTAGTGAGCAGGGTGCCGCGGCGTGAACGCGATCTTGATGCGATGCCACGCCCGCTCGGGACAGCCCGAGAAGTCGGCATTCACGATCCGGGGCTTGCACACGGCGTCCGGCCGCCGCTCCTTGCCGCCGATCTCGAAGGCACCTACCGGAATGTACGAACCGGCGGTGAACTCCTTATGGCTCAGCAGGAACGCGTCGACGGCAGCCTGCGCCTCGCCGCGGGAGCGGTTCGAGGCCAGCATGCCGGTCCAGCCGGCAACCTCGGGAGCCTTACCGGCCTCCTCGGCCGCCTTGAACGCTTCCACGAGACCGTCGGTCGGTGTCGCTCCGCCGGCCTCGAGCTCGGTGAGGCCCTGGCCCAACGACGCGGCTTGCTCGAATTGAGCTGCGGTGAGGTCCCCACGGTTCATCTCCATCACCTTCCAGCTCGGAAGGCGTCCCTGGAGGCCGATGCCGTAGATGGTCCAGATGATTCCCATGGAGAACATCCAGCCGAACAGGCCGGTCAGCGCCAGGAACATCCCGGTACGGAACCCGGTGTTGGTGGCGAGCAGCAGGAAGACGGAGCCCATGAGCACCACCACCCCGACACCGACGACGAGGAGACCACGGATGAAGACCCCGAAGTCGAGGCCGTTGATGGTGATGAAGGCGCTCACTGGGCCTGCGCCTCCTGCGGCGTCTGCGGGTTGGGAACGTACTGCTGCTCGCCGTCGAGGGCGGCCACGTAGGCCGTCACGGCGTCGAGCTGCTCCTGTGTGTACATGCTGCCGAACGCCGGCATCATGCCGCTCTTGCACTGCGACTGCCGGCCGTACACCAGCCCGGTCTCGCAACCGTAGGACAAGAAGTTCGACAGCTGATCAAGGTCGTTGAACTTCTGAGCAGCAGCCCACAGGTTCGGACCGTATGCGCCAGCTCCCGTCTTACCGGGCCGGTCGTAGGACCACCCGGGGGTGTGGCAACGGGCGCACGAGTAGGAGCCGGCCGCGGCCTCGTTGTTGAACATCAGTTGGCCGAGCTTGAGCTGGGCGGACGACTCGCTGGTCGCAACGCCGAGCGTGATCAGCGCCTCCGTGCTGGACAAGGTCTCGGCGAAGGTCTTCTTGACGTTGTCGGAGATCTCCTTGCGCTTGGCAGCGTCGGTCACCCCGACCGACAGCTCCTCGGTCACCCGTGCCACCAGACCCTCACGGACCTGCACCTCGGCATCGCCCTTCGAGATGACGATCGAGCCCAGATAGTCGATGAGGTTCTGGATCTGCTGGGTGTTCATGGCACCGCCACCGACCGTCGACCAGGGCTGCATCGGCGAGAACGCACGGCCGTGGTCGAGCACGTACTGCACCTCGTCGCGGGTGTAGCGCAGCAGCACGTTGTTCAGAGCCGGAGCCTTCCAGCTCACGTTGGAGACGAACGTGCCGCTCTTGCTCTGCAGCACATACGGAGCAACACCGCCCACCGCACCGCGGCCGTGGCAGCCGGCACAGTTGGTGTTGAACAGCGTCTCGCCTCGACTGGCGAAGATGACATCGAACCGCTCGATCGCAGTCTCCTGGCGACCGGGCTCGGCGAGCCAGTAGAGCGGCAGACCGAGGGCGAGCACGCCGAGCAGCACCAAGGCCATCGTGAGGAATCGGTCGAGCCGGGGCCCCTCGAGTTCCTCGTCGGAGTAGTACGGCTTGCGGTTCGGCGCGTTCTCGACCTCATGGCCGAGTTCGGGCTTGGCCTTGCGGATGTTGGCGAAGATGTAGACGCCGAAGCCGACGATGACAATCCACGCCACGACCAGACCGATGGCGCGCTGCACGGTGGATGCGAGAACTAGTGCGGTCATGCCCCGTGCCCCCCGGCGGACCCGATGCAGTGGGGCCCTTCAGCTTCTTGCCCGGTCGTGTTGGTGCCGATCGGCGGGCCCTGGATGATCTGTCCGGTGTTGATCACCAAGTTGCCCTTGGGGTCGAGCATGCCGGGGAAACGGTCCATACCTCGAGGAGCCGGTCCACCCTTCTTCTCCCCGTTCCGGTTGTACTGCGACCCGTGGCACGGGCACTCGAACCACTGCGAGGTCTTGCAGTCCGGAACCCGGCAGCCGAGGTGCGGGCAGGTCTGCCACAGCGCCGTGAAGCCGGCCTTCATGATCGGGATGAGCACCGGCGGGTACGCAGCTTCTGCCTTGGGAATGGCGGTTGCGGGGTACTCCGTGACCCAGGCACGGCCTTCCGGCACGTACAGGAAGCCGTTGTTGGCCTTGATCCGGGCGCGGACATCCGCGGCCGAGCCGATGGTGATCTGGGCCCCGAAGCCGCCGCTGGCACTCGGCCAGAGGAAGGCGATGACGGCAGCGCCGAAACCGGACAGCGCCATGACCATGAAGCCCACGATGGACCGGTTGAGGAACTGCCGACGGGTGACGCCCAGCGTCTCGGGATCCGGCGGCACGTAGGCGACCGGTGCCTTGGCGGCAACCGGCTCGATCTCGGCCTTACCGCTGCGAGCGAGGGCGACCGACCGCTCGTACTCACGGCCGGTCGGCGTCTCGGGCGCCTTGGCCCCGAGCCGAGCCCCTGCGTCTCGCTGCTGCGTCTCGCGGCTCATCTGCCCGACGGCGCTGTTGCGGTCGCGGCGCCGGGCCGTGCCGAGCAGCATGACCGCAGCCAGGCCCACGAGGGCGACGGCGACGATGACGATGATGGTGTAGTTGCTCACGTTGCTGCTCCGACCGTCACAACTCGAAGAAGAGACCGCGGGTCCACGGGAAGACGAAGTTGAAGCCCGGCCCCCGGAAGAACGAACCGATGCACACCAGGACCGCCCAGAACATGAGGAACACGGTCATGAGGGCGATGGTGAACTTTCGGTCCTCCGGCTTGTTCGACGGGTTCTTGTCGACGTAGGGCGCCATGCCCAGGACGAACAGCCCCATACCCGGAATGGTCACGCCTGCGACCATCGGGTGGAACATGGTCAGCAGTTCCTGCAGGCCGAGGAAGTACCACGGCGCCTTCGAGGGGTTGGGCGTCCGGTTGAGGTTCGCCAGCTCGAGCAGCGGCGCGTTGACGAACACCGAGAAGATGAACGTGAACGCCGTGATCAGCAAGGCGGCGACGAACTCCGCCACGATCAGGTGCGGCCAGGTGTGCACCTTGTCCTGTGGGGTGGCCCGTACGTCCTGGATCGACCCGGACTTCACGACGGTCAGCAGGCGCTGGGTGTGACCGCCGGGGCCCGATGCGACCGGACGGGTGTCCGCAGGTGCCGTCGCCACGGCGCCGGCCGGTGCCGCCACCGCCAAGCCCGCGTTCTGCGCCGCGGACCGTCCACGGTCGAACAGGTAGTCGGGGATCTTGTCGCCGCCACCGCCGCCGGCAGGAGCCGCGGCGGCCATTGCAGCCGGAGCTGCGGCAGCGTCGGCAGCCGCCGGAGCGGCCTCGCCGGCCTTTTTGCCCTCGGCCTTGGCCTTGGCGGCCTCGGCCCGCTTCCGAAGATGCTCAGGGATCTCGGTCATTCGCTTTTCCCTTTCCCAGCCTCGATCACAGCGGTCCGGAGATCCCGCCGTCCTTGCGGACTCGCCAGAAGTGGATGGCCATGAAGATGACCGTGACGAACGGCAACATCAGCACATGCAGCACGTACCAGCGCAACAGCGTGTTGGAGCCGATCTCGAACCCACCGAGAAGCACGAATCGAACCTGCTTCCCGAACACCGGGGTGTACCCCATCATGTTGGTACCCACCGTCACCGCCCACAGGGCCAGCTGGTCCCACGGCAACAGGTAGCCGGTGAAGGACAACAGCAGCGTGAACTGCAGCAGCATCACGCCGATGACCCAGTTGAACTCCCGGGGCGGCTTGTAGGCGCCGTGGTAGAAGACCCGGGCCATGTGCAGGAAGACGGAGAGCACCATGAGGTGCGCTCCCCATCTGTGCATGTTTCGCACAAGGAGCCCGAACGCCACCGCCGTCTGCAGGGAGTAGATGTCGTCCCAGGCCTGGGCCGCGGTGGGACGGTAGAAGAACATCAGGAAGATGCCCGTCACCGTGAGCAGGATGAACAAGAAGAAGCTCAGCCCACCGAGACACAGCGTGTAGCTGACCTTGACCGCGTGACGCTTCACCTTCACCGGGTGGAGGTGGTAGAGCACGCTGTTCATGATCACGTACGACCGGTTACGAGGGCTGTCGGTGTAGCCCTTCCGGAAGATGGAGCCCGGACGGAAAATCGAGTTCCACGCCTGGCTGTCTTGGACCTTGCCGGTCACTTCGCTGACCTTGTCGGACAGCTGCTCGCTCCGGCGTGGTGCCGTCTTCGCCACCGATGCCTCTCCCTACCCTCGCAGTTCCTGCTGAGGAGCCCGGCCCGGGCCCATCAGAGCTGACATTACGTAAGTCCACCGCTCGGCGGCGAACTCACTGCGGTCGGATCGCTCCGACCAGACCACTCGTGTTATCCCAACCTCATGCCGTAGGCATACCCGTGGGTGTTCATGCGCATGTGCACGTCACCCTCCGCTCCCGGATCGACCAGCTTGCCGAGGATGATGACGCAGGTCGGGCAGCGGTCCACGCAGAGCGCACACCGGGTGCAGACGTCGTCGTCGATCGTGAAAACCACGTGGTCAGCGGGGTCGGTACCCGGCTTCTCGACGTCGTAGGCCTCGGCGATGGCAGAGGGCGACACCATGTGGATGCACTTCCACGGGCAGATGTCCACGCAGCCCTCGCACATGATGCACTCGGACTGATCGATGTGGATGAACTGCTTCGGCTTCACGGCGGCGCTGAGCCACTGGGCGTCGACTTCGTACAAGACGTAGTCCGAGCGGAACTCTGGCATCGGCGGATTTGCATCGGTGCGAGCCATTGGTGCCGTCCTTTCTCGGTCGGGAAGTAAGGGAGTCGAGGAAACCGGTGAACGCGTCGGGCCTCAGGCCCGCACCAACGGCCGGCCGTAGTCCGAACGCTGGATCTCGGTGCCCGTGGCCTTCTTGCCCCGGTTCTGCCACATCACGAACAGGGCACCGTTGAGCCCGAGCGCCACGACGTAGATCGCGCCGGCGATGAAATCACGGGCGTGCTGGTAGTGCAGGGTGAACGGCAGCTTGGTCAGCACATCGGCCGGCCCGTGCCAGTAGCGATCGGGGCGCCAGTTCCACTCGTTGTCGGCCAGGGTCAGCCACTGGTGGGGCACGACCCCATACCACCAGAACATCAGGAAGAACGCCCACGTGGCGCTGATCATCGCCTCACCCCAGCTCAGCGGGGTGCCGACCGGGCGTCGCTTGGCGAAATACCGGAACGGGACGACGAGCAGGACCGTGCCGATCAGGATCGATGTGATCAGGGCTACCACGTTGGGGCCGTCCTCCTCGTGAATCTCTGCACAAGCGTAGTCCTCGGATTTCGGAACGGGCACGGCAGGATGCGACGTGCCGCCGGAAACCGGGGCCGCCATTGTCTACCAAACCTGATGGGTGTCTAACGAAGTACGGGCCGATGCGGCCACCCGGGCGAAGGCCCGACCGCGTGACGGGAGCTTCTGCCGCCGGCATTGGAAGTGGCGCCGGCTCGGTCCTGGCACGGTCAGGTTGGTCAGGCCCGGATCGTCCTGCGATGATGATGCGAGCGCGATGCTCGTCCTCCGGGGCGCTAGCGTCATGCCCGAGAACCGCGGCCGGGGCAGTCCTGCTCCCGACCGGGCTCGCCGCCCGCAGGAACGACCATCGAGGCATTCGTGACCGAGATCCCCGACCACCTCCTCCAACGCACGAGGTCCCGTCGACAGGCACTCGGCCTCCCCGTGAGTGGAGGCGATGGCGCAGGCGACGCAGGTGCACCGGCGCCTGCGGCTAGCGGCGGCGGTGGCGGTGCGGTCGCTTCGACCGGCGGGAACCTGCCCAAGGGGCCTGCTGCACCTTCCGGCCCCCTCACGACCGCCAAGGCTGCGGCGAGGCCGCCGGCGCCCTACGACGTCGCCTCGTCGCGGCGCACCCGCATCCCGGTGTGGGCAATGCCCGTGGTGGCGATCCTCCCTCTGTGGGCGTTCCTCTACGCCGGGACGATGACGAAGCCGCCGTCCAAGACCCTGACGCTGGTCGAGGCCGGGGCCGAGGTCTACGGCGCTGCAGGGTGCGCGGGCTGTCACGGCGCCGGTGGTGGTGGCGGTGTCGGGCCGGCACTCGCCAAGGGCGCGGTCATCGCCACCTACCCGAACCCCGTCGACCAGGTCCGCTGGATCATCCTGGGTTCCGCAGGCGGTGGCGAGCTCTACGCCAAGGCAGGCAAGAACTCCAAGGGCGGCATGCCGGCGTTCGGCAAGACCCTCACCCTGGACCAGATCGTCGAGGTGGTGCTCCACGAGCGCCAGACGATCGCCGGGCAGAAGCCCGAGGCCGACGCCGAGGGTTGGGCCGACCTGCGCAAGCTCCCCGAGGAGTTCCCCGACCTCGGCTACACCAAGGCTCAGGTCGATCTGATCCTCGAGGAGATCTCGGCGCAGGAAGGCGTCACGATTCCCGAGGGCGAGTGACCGCACGCCGTTCGGCATCGGTCCCCTTCCTGAGTCGTCCTAGCCTCCCCCGACCACGCAAGCTGTCGACATGACCTATGACGTGCTCGTGGTCGGTGCCGGACCCGCAGGTGCCTCGACGTCCTACTGGCTCGCCCGTGCAGGCCATCGTGTGCTCACCGTCGAGAAATCGACCTTTCCGCGGGACAAGACCTGCGGCGATGGGCTGACCCCCCGAGCGGTGCACGAGCTGCAGCACATGGGCCTCGGTGACGTCCTCGCCGGCTATCACCGCTTCGATGGCCTCCGGGCCACCGGGCACGGACGTAGCCTCGAGCTGCAGTGGCCGTCGCACGGCACCTTCCCGTCCTACGGATACGTGGTCCGGCGCTGCGACCTCGACGCCTTCGTCGCCGACCACGCCGTCGGCGCAGGCGCCGAACTGCGCCAGGCGACCACGGCGGTCGCTCCCATCCGCGAGAGCGGACGCGTCGTCGGTGCCACGCTCAAGCGCAAGGACGGCAGCTACGAAGAGGTCCGATCGCGCTTCGTGGTCGTCGCCGAAGGGGCCAAGACGACCTTCGGGCGGGAACTCGGCACCGTCCAGGACCGGGGGTACCCGCAGGGCATGGCCCTCCGCGGCTACTTCCGCTCCCCCCTTCACGACGACCCGTGGATCGAGTCTGCGCTCGACCTCCGCGATCGTGACGGACATTCGCTGCCGGGGTACGGCTGGATCTTCCCCGTCGGCAACGGAACCATCAACGTCGGTGTCGGCCTGCTGTCCACCTTCAAGCACTACAAGCAGATCAACACCACGCACCTGCTCAACGAATACGTCGCCACCGCCCCGTCGTACTGGGGGATCTCGGCGGAGACCGCCGTCGGGCGGGCCACCGGTGGGCGGTTGCCCATGGGCGGGTCGGTCGGGCCGAAGGCCGGCCCCGGTTGGCTGCTGGCCGGAGACTCGGCGGGCACGGTCAACCCGTTCAACGGCGAGGGCATCGACTACGCCTACGAGACGGGCCGTATGGCCGCCGGGGTCATCGGCGACGCCATCCGCCTGAACGATCCGTCATTGCTGAGCCGCTACCCCGCCATGCTCGATGCCGAGTACGGCCGGTACTTCAAGGTGGCCCGGCTCTTCGCCAAGGTCATCGGCCGACCGGCGCTGATGCGAGAGCTCACCCGGGTCGGGCTGCACTCCCGGCCACTCATGGAGTGGGTGCTGCGGATCATGGCCAACCTGCTTCGACCCGACGAACTCGGTCCGGCCGAAGCGGCCTACAAGGCTGTGGCCGTACTGGCCCGGGTCGTCCCCGAGCGCAACGCCGCCTGAGCGAACGCCCTCACCGGAGGCGCAGCGGCCCCTGTGATGATCGCCCACATCCCGATCGCCGGGCCCACGGGGCCGGCATCGCCGCGAGCGTGAGTTGCTCCCGGACCGCACGGGCCCGGGAGCAGCCCGGATCAGGTGTGCAGATCGTCCACCCAGGGAACGTGCTCGGGGTCGTCCACGGCGTCGAGCTCGAGGTTCACGACCACCGGCTCCTGACCGCTTCGCACCAGCACGCAGGACAGCTCCGCATCGGGGTCGGCGTTGATCTCCTGGTGGGGCACATAGGGAGGCACGAAGATGAAATCTCCCGGACCGGCCTCGGCGGTGTACTCGAGCTGCTCTCCCCAGCGCATCCGGGCCTTGCCGCTGACGACGTAGATGACGCTCTCGACCGCGCCGTGATGGTGGGCGCCGGTACGGGCGTCGGGGTGGATGACCACCGTGCCCGCCCAGAGCTTCTCGGCACCGGCACGGGCCTGCGTGATGGCCGCTGCCCGGTTCATCCCCGGTGTCTGCGCGGTGTTGGTGTCGAGCGCCGTCGACGGGATCACCTTGATCCCGTCGTTGCGCCAATCGCGTCTCGCTTCACTCATCGTCGGTGACCCGGGTCAGTCGAAGGTGATGACGGTACGGGTGGTCTGGCGGTTGCGCATCAGGTCATAGCCGTGGTTGATCTCGTCGAGCTTGATGCGGTGCGACACCATCTCGTCGAGCATCAGCTTGCCGTCGAGGTACAGGTCGATGAAGCGCGGCATGTCGAGGCGGAACTGGTTCGACCCCATCATCGAGCCCTTGAAGGTCTTCTCGCCCATGAACACCTCGTGGGCGGGCAGCTCGAAGTTGGTGCCCATCGGGGCCATACCGATGATGGTGGCGACGCCACGGGGCCGCAGCATGCGGAACGCCTGCTCACCGGTCTGCTTGTTGCCGATGGCCTCGAAGGCGAAATCGACGCCGCCGCCGGTGAGCTCCTTGACCTGCTCCACGGCGTCGCCCTCGGAGGCGTTGACGACGTGCGTGGCGCCGAGCTGACGGGCGACGTCGAGCTTGGGGGCCGTCACGTCGATGGCGATGATCTTCGAGGCACCGGCGATGCGGGCACCCTGGATGGCCGACAGACCGATGCCGCCGGCACCGATCACCGCGACCTCCGAGCCGGGCTCCACCCGGGCGGTACGGAATACTGCGCCGAGGCCGGTGGTCACCCCACAGCCGATGAGCGACGCCCGGTCGAGGGGCATCTCCTCGCGGATCTTCACCACTGCGTTCTCGTGGACGAGCATCATCTCGGCGAAGGCACCGAGGCGGGCGAACTGGGCCAGGGCCTCGCCCTTGCCGTTGTTGAGGCGGGACCCCGCTCCACGCGGACGCGACACCGCACCGGGGTTCTCGCAGATCGAGAGGTGACCGGCGAGGCAGTAACGGCACTTGCCGCAGAAGACCGACAGGCAGGAGATGACGTGGTCGCCGGGCTTGACGTAGGTGACGTCCGCACCGACGGCCTCGACCACACCGGCAGCCTCGTGGCCCATGACCGCCGGCAGCTTGGTCTGCCACAGGCCGTCCATGAAGTGCAGGTCGGAGTGGCACAGGCCGGAAGCCACCACACGCATCAGCACCTCGTTGGCGGCCGGCTTGTCGATCGAGACCTCCTCGATCTCCAGTTCACCGGGAATCTGGTTCAGAACTGCTGCGCGCACGGTTTTCTCCCACTCGGCCGGGGCTACGGTCGCGCAGACCGTAGCGCCCCGGTACGTGCTCCCGCATGACCGGCAACAGGGAAACCGACCACCTCGCTGCCGGGCGCTCCGGCACCATGCGACACCTGGACGACATGCCGGTCGGGCTTCGCTCCGGTCAGGCCTCGCGGGATTGGGCCACGACCTCGGCCGCGGCCTCGGCCGCGAGGGTCACCGTCTCGTCGACGATGGCGTCGTGGTGGGCCAGGCTCGGGAACAGGGCCTCGTAGGGCCCGGGTGCCAGGGCCACACCGCGGCGCAACATCGCGTGGAAGAACGCCGCGTAGCGACCGTTGCCGGCCGCGGCCTGCGCATCGTCGAAGGAGCGCACCGGTGCCTCGGCGAAGAACAGTCCGACCAGCGGCCCGACCCGCGGTACCTGCACCGCCAGGCCGGCACCCCCGATGGCCCCGGCGAGGCCGTCGGCAAGGCGCGTGGCGATCCGGTCGAGCTCGCGGTAGGCGTCCCGGTCGAGCTGCTCCAGCGCAGCGAGACCGGCTGCGGTGGCCAGCGGGTTCCCCGACAACGTGCCCGCCTGATACACCGGCCCCAGCGGTGCGAGATGGCTCATGACCTCGCACGAGCCGGCGAACGCGCCGACCGGCAGACCACCGCCGATGACCTTGCCGAAGCACCACAGGTCGGGCCGCACGCCCGACCACTGCTCGGCACCGCCATAGGCCAGCCGGAAGCCGGTGATGACCTCGTCGAAGCACAGCAGCACGCCGTGTTCGTCGCAGGCCCGCCGCAGGGCGGCGAGAAAGCCGGGCTCGGGCTCGACCAGACCCATGTTCGCGGCGACCGGCTCGACCACCACGACCGCCGTGTCCTCGTCGAGGTCCGGTACGACGTTGAAGGGAGCCACGACGGTATCGGCGACGGCGGCATCGGGCACCCCGGCCGAGCCGGACAGGCCCTGGTTGGCCACCCCGCTGCCGCCGGCTGCGAGCAGCGAGTCGCTGTGACCGTGATAGTGCCCGGCGAACTTCACGATCTTGCGGCGCCCGGTGGCCCCGCGGGCCAGCCGGAGTGCGGACATGACGGCCTCGGTGCCGGATGAGACCAGGCGGACCTGCTCGACCCCGTCGATCCGGCCGACGATGGCCTCGGCCAGCAACACCTCGCGCTCGGTCGGCGCGCCGTAGGTGGTGCCCTGCGGGGCCGCGGCGACGATGGCCCCGATGACCGCGGGGTGGGCGTGGCCCAGGATCGAGGCGCCATAGCTCTGCACGTAATCGATGTAGCGGCGACCCTCGACGTCGGTGACGTAGGCACCCTCGGCCGAGGCGACGAAGTACGGGGTCCCGCCCACCGAGCGGAACGACCGGACCGGCGAGTTGACCCCGCCGGGCACGACCTGTTTCGCCCGCTCGAACCACTCGGCGTTGGTGGCGGTCACAGCGCCTCCGCCACGTCGCGGGCCAGGTAGGTCAGGATCAGGTCGGCGCCGGCCCGCTTGATGGCGGTGAGGTGCTCGAGGGCCACCGCGTCACCGTCGATCCAGCCCCGCTCGGCGGCGGCCTTGATCATGGCGTACTCGCCGGACACGTGATACGCGGCCAGGGGTACGTCGACCTCCGCCCGGGCCCTGCTGATGATGTCGAGATACGCCAGCGCCGGCTTCACCATGACCAGGTCGGCGCCCTCGGCGAGATCGAAGCGGATCTCCTCGAGTGCCTCGCGGGCATTGCGATAATCCTGCTGGTACCCCTTGCGGTCGCCACCACCCTCGATGGTCACGTCGACCGCGTCGCGGAACGGGCCGTACAGCGCCGAGGCGTACTTGGCGGCGTAGGCCATGACGGCGACCTCATCGAATCCTTCGTCGTCGAGGGCCTCACGGATGGCCAGCACCTGGCCGTCCATCATCCCGCTCGGGGCGACGATCGAGGCACCGGCCTCGGCCTGGGCCACGGCCACCTGGCCGTACAGCTCGATCGTGGCGTCGTTGTCGGGTTGTCCCCGGTCGTCGAGCACCCCGCAGTGCCCGTGTGACGTGTACTCGTCGAGGCACAGGTCGGCCATCAGGACCAGGTCGTCGCCGACGTCGTCACGCAGATCGCGCAGGGCCACCTGGACGATGCCGTCGGTGGCCCAGGCCTGGCTCCCCTCGGGGTCCTTGTGCGCCGGGACACCGAAGAGGATCACGGCGCTGATCCCCAGCGAACGCAACTCGGCCACCTCCTGGCGCAGCGAGGCACGGGAGTGCTGCATCACGCCGGGCAGCGACACAATCGGCTCCGGCCGCTCGATGCCCTCCCGCACGAACAGCGGCGCAATCAGGTCGTCGACGCCGAGACGGGTCTCGGCCACGAGCCGACGAAGGGCGGGCGTGCGTCGGAGCCGACGCAGACGGCGTTGGGGGAAGGTCACGGTGCCGATCGTACTGCCGAGGCGGCCGCTGGTCCCGAGCGGCCGGGGTCGGATCGGACCCGGATCAGTTGACCCGGACCATCTTCGGGGACCGTGGACCGGGGCTAGAGGAGGGTGGTGAGACGGGCCAGATCGATCTCCGCCAGGCTGTCCACCACGAGGTGGGCATGGCCGAGATCGAGGTAGCGGGTCAGACGGTTCGGGACGGCCACCGAACGCATACCGGCGGCATTCGCCGCGGTGACCCCGTTTGCCGAGTCCTCGAGCGCCACCGCACGGCCAGGATCGACGCCCAAACCGGCACAGGCGGCGAGATACAGATCGGGTGACGGTTTGGCCTCGGCCACGTCGTCCCGGCAGCGGGTGAGCGCGAAGTGCGACAGCAGGCCCAGATCCTCGAGATGCGGCTCGACCCAGCTACGGGGCGAGCTCGACGCCACCGCCAGACCGACGCCGGCCGCAACGGCCGCGTCGATCAGCGTCACGACCCCGGGCAGCACCACCAAGGGGTCGCGCAGGCTCCGGGCTCGCTCCCGTCGCTGGGCCTGCAGCTCGTCCCGATCGAGGCTGTGGCCCACCCCCGCCTCGAGCTGCGAGATCCAGTCGACGTCCCAACTCGACCCGATGACGTGCACCCAACGCTCGGGGGCGAAGCTCAGGCCGTGTTCCTCGAAGATGTCGGCGATGGCCCGGTATTCGGGCCACTCGGTGTCCACGATGAGCCCGTCGAAGTCGAACACCACCGCATCCAGCACGACCTCAGGTTACCGATGCCGACGGGGCTGCTCGCCGCGCTCAGCGCTTCGCCCACCTCAGCACGGCGTCGAGCAGGCCCGTCACGTCGTACCGCTCGGCGACGACGTCCGACCGCAGGCCTGCCGCAACCAGGGCTTCCGCGGTGACCGGCCCGATGGCGAACAGGGTCGGCCCGGCCGGTGGTGCCAGGCGAAGCCGGTCCGGTCCGACCCGGGCCACGAACTGCTGCACGGTGGACGGCGAGCTGAACAACACGGCATCGGCGGTGACGGCGCGATCGCGGACGTCCTCGGGCACCGTCGCGGCCACGGTCCGGTAGGCCGCGACGACGTCGACCGACCAGCCGGCGGCGCGTAAGCCCTCGGGCAGCGTGTCGCGGGCCACCTCGGCCCGTACCAACAGCACCCGGCCGGGCCGGCCCTGGGGTGGCGGCGGGAAGGCGGCGAGCAGACCCTCGGCGACGAAGGCGGCCGGGACCAGGTCCGCAGGAAGGTGAGCGCCCGCGAGTACCGCTGCCGTCGCCGGGCCGATGGCAGCGACGCCCACCCCCGCCAGGGTGCGGACATCGGCGACGCGGTCGAGCAGCGCAGCAGCGCCGTTGGCCGACGTGAGGACGACCCAGTCGTAGGACCGGGCGCGACGCACGGCCGCGGACAACGCCGCGCCGCCGTCGAGCGGCGGTTCGATGGCGATGGTCGGCATCTCGACGACCTCCGCGCCCCAGCGTCGCAGCGGGGTGCTCAGCGAGGTCTGCTGACCCACCGGCCTGGTGACCACGATGACCGACCCCGACAGCGGCCGGCGTTCGGCGACCCGAGTCCCCAGGGCAGACCTGGCCGCATCGGCGATGTGATCGGCCGGGCCCGGGACGAGATCGAACGGCCGTCCCTCGGCATCGAGCGCAGCGCGGTCGACGAGCGAGACGGCCACCCCGTCGCCGCGGTACAGCCGCACGACGACCTCACCGGTCGGCCATGCCGCGGGTTCGGCCGGCTCGTGGAGCCCCGCGGCAGGGGCCAGCGTTCGGATCAGCGGCCAGAGTGACCGGTCGGCAACCACGGCCTCGGCCCCGGCGAGCAGTTCGGCGCCGCGTCGGGTCACCAGGTCGGGGTCACCCGGACCGGCGCCGACCAACCACAACACGAGCTCAGCCCTCCAGCAGTGATCGTCCGCCCTGGTCCAGCAGGTGCTCAGCGACCGATCGACCGACCTCGCAGGCATTCGCAGCCTGCCGCTCGGCCCGGAGCACGACGTGCCCGTCGAGCGAGCCGATCAGCCCCCGGACCAGCACCTCGCCACCCTCGGCAGCGGTGGCATAGGCCCCGGCCGGCAGGTTGCAGTCGCCGCCCAGGGTGGCCAGGAAGGCCCGTTCGGCGTCGAAACAACGACGGCTGAGCGGGTCCTCGAGATCAGCGAGCACGTTGGCGACATCCTCGTCGTCGACGCGGCACTCCACCGCCAGACTGCCCTGGGCGACCTGCGGCAGCATGACCTCGGGTTCGAGGATCTCGGCGGCGCGGGCAGTCAGCCCGAGCCACCCGAGCGCTGCAGCGGCCACGACGATGGCGTCGTGCTCGGCCGCCTTGTCGAGCCGGGTGCCGATGTTGCCCCGCAGCCCGGCGAAGGTCAGATCGGGGCGCAGCCAGGCCAACTGGGTGCGGCGACGGATCGAGCCGGTCGCCACCCGCGCCCCTGGTGCCAGCTCGGCCAGGCGGCAACCGACCAAGGCGTCACGAGGGTCGCGGCGCGTGGGCACGGCGGCGATCGCCAGCCCGTCGGGCGTCAACGACGGCAGGTCCTTGCCGGAGTGCACGGCGATGTCGGCCTGACCCGAGAGCACGGCGAGCTGCACCTCCTTGGCGAACACGCCCTTGCCACCGAGCTCCCAGATCGGGGTGGTCTTGTCGAGATCGCCCGTCGTGTCGGTGGGAACCAGACGGGTCTCGAGACCCGGGTGCAACGCCCGCAGCCGATCGGCCACCCAGGTGGTCTGGGCCAGGGCCTGAGCCGACGAACGCGTGGCGATACGGATCAGCACAGCTCAGGGCTCGAGGTCGAACAGGGCTGCAGCCGACTCGGCCAGGCGAGCACCGTGCGGGGTGCCTGCGCTGTCCTTGAGCGCCATCGTCGGGGTGTGCAGCAACTTCGCCACGAGGGACCGGGTCAGGGCCTCGACCACCTCCCGATCGCGCTCGGACAGCCGCTCGAGCCGGGCACCGAGCCGTTCCCACTCGGCCTGGCGGAGTTCCTCACCTCGGCGGTAGAGAGCCGCAACCACCGGATCCGCGGTGCGGCCGGCCTGTTCGGCCTCGTAGCGCTCGATGGCGGCACGGACCAGCTCCCGGGCCTCACCCACGGCGTGGCTCCGCGCCTCGAGCCCACGATCGGTGTGGGCCCGTAGGTCCTCGAGGTCGATCAGGTGCAGGCCGTCGAGGTCACGTGCCGCCGGGTCGACGTCGCGGGGCATGGCCACGTCGACCACGACCAGACGCGCACGTCCGCGGCGGCGGGCGCAGACCTCGGCGAGACGCTCCGCCGTCAGCACCGGGCGGGACGACCCGGTCGAGGAGATCACCACGTCGGCCTCGACGAGGACGTCGTCGAGGTCATCGAGGGTCACTGGGCGTGCCGACCCACCGCCACCGAGCTGGCGGCACAGGCCCTCGGCACGCTCGAGGCTGCGGTTGGCCACCACGACGCCGGCAACCCCGGAGGCCACGGCGGCGGTGGCGATACCGCTGCCCATGTCACCGGCGCCGAGTACCACCAGGCGACGCCCGTCGAGCCGGCCGAGCACCTCCGAGGCCAACTCCACCGCCGCGTGGGAGATCGATGCGGTGCCCCGGCCCAGAGCGGTCTCGCTGCGGACCCGCTTGCCCACCTCGACGGCCCGGCGGAACAACAGGTTGAGCGACGGGGTGCAGACCCCTTCGGCCTGGGCCGCCTCCCAACTGCTGCGCACCTGACCGAGGATCTCGTGTTCCCCCAGGACCGCCGAGTCCAGCCCTGCGGAGACGGTGAAGAGATGCTCGGTGGCCTCGCCGTCGAAGTACGGGACGAAGCGGTCCGACAACAGCGCCGGGTCGGCGCCGGTATGGGTGGCCACCGCCGAACGGACCACCCGGAAGGAGTCGTGGAAGCGTTCGGCATCGAGGTAGATCTCGAGCCGGTGGCAGGTCGCCAGCACCACGGCACCGCGAACCAGGCCGGGCTCGATCAGGTCGAGCGCCAGCTTGGCCTTCCCTTCAGGGGAGACGCTCACCGCCTCGAGCACGTCGAGCGGCACATGGCGATGGTTGAGGCCGAACGCAATGGTGACCACGGTGAAACGAACCTACCCGCACAGTCCGCAGTGCGGACCAATCGCGGTGACACCCGCCATGCCGCGACGCATCTCAGGCCCAGCTCCGCGACGCGGACCCGGACTCGCGGTGGGACTGGTAGAAGCTCAGGATCTGCAGCTCCAGGGCCAGGTCCACCTTGCGCAGCGAGATGTTCGGCGGGACCGAAACCAGCGCCGGGGCGAAGTTCAAGATGGCGGTGACCCCTGCGGCCACCAACTGGTCGGCCACCAACTGGGCGACGGGTCCTGGGGTGGCGATGACGCCGATGACCGGCTGATTGGCCCGGACCAGCTCCGCGAGGTCCGACATCGGCCGGACGGCGACCTCACCCACCGTGGTACCGACCTTGGCGTCGTCGACGTCGACCACCGCGGCGAGCGGGAACCCGCGATCGCTGAAGCCGGCGTAGTTGGCGAGGGCCCGACCGAGGTTGCCCGCTCCGACCACCACCACGGGCCAATCCTGGGTGACGCCGAGCGCCTGACGCATTTGGAACAGCAGGTAATCGACGTCGTAGCCGACCCCGCGGGTGCCGTAGGTGCCCAGGTAGGAGAGGTCCTTGCGCACCTTGGCGGCGTTCACCCCGGCGAGCTCGGCCAGCCGTTCCGACGAGACGGTCCCGATGCGCTGTTCGGCCAACTCGACCAGGATGCGCAGGTACTCGGGGAGACGGGCGACCGTTGCATCGGGGATGCGCCTTGCGTGACCGTCCACGAACCAACCCTACCGAGCTTGTGCACAAGTTCACAAGCGTGTGCGGTGTGACCTTCGGCGCTCGTCGAGCCGATGGGCTCGAGCCCGTGAGCCACCCGGCGACACGGCCGGGCCGACCTCGCAGGACCGACCCGTTGCGCTGCCCGTGCTCAGCGAGCGAGGAAGAAGAACTGCGCCACCGCAGCCACCAGGATGAGGCCCAGTAACACGGCGACCACGAGCGTCGTCGCCGGACGCATCAGGAGGACCTCCGGCCGAACGGCACGATGACCTCACCGACCGTGTCCCCACCGCTCTCGTCCTCGCCGAGTGGTTCGAGCCGGACCTGATCACCCTGGGCGATCGCCAGCTCGGCCCCGGCCGAGGACCGGTTGGTGACCAACGCTGCCAACCCGTAGCTGTCCACCAGCATCCCGAGTTCACCCGTGCGCAGATCGGCGAAGGTCTCGACCCTACGGGCCACGCGGCGCCGGCCCCCGACGATGACGGCGACCTGCTCGCCCCAGGGCTGCACGTCATCGGGATCGACGTTGAGCTGCAGATTGCCGTAGCGATCGGCCCATAGCACCTCGGCCTCGAGCCCGCCGTCCTCGTCGCGGCTGATCGGCATCAGGCCGGGCAGCAGGGTGACGGCGTCGATGGCCTGGCCCAGCAACTCGAAGGGCAGGCCGGCACAGAGATGGCCGGCGGCCGGCGCGAAGATGTCGCGACCGGCGAAGGTCCCGCTCGGCGCAGGCATCTGCACGTCGGGGTTGGTCAACTCCACGACCCTGCCGGCCCCGCCGACCATGGCCACCGCCGGCGCCAGTAGGCCGTTGTCTGGACCGATCAGCACGGACTGGCCGCCACCCACCTCGACCGCGATGGCCCGACGGGCCGTACCGACACCGGGATCGACCACGGCGAGCACCACCCCGGGGCAGAGGTACTGGGCCGAGCGGGCCAGCATCAGGCCTCCCCCGCGCACGTCGAACGGGGCGACCTCGTGGCAGAGGTCGACGATCCGCACGTGCGGGGCCAGGGACCAGATGACCGACTTGAGGACCCCGACGAACTCGTCCTCGGTGCCGTAGTCGGTGAGCAGGGTGACGGTGTCGAAGCTGGACACGGGAACGGGACTCACCCTGTCTGGTGGGGGCTCGAGGCCGCAACGGTCATGGAGGCGATTCGGGACTGCACGAAGCCGTCCACCGCGGTGGACAACCCGACGAGCGCGCCAACAAAGGACATGGAAGGAACCCCTTCACTCCGCACCATCAATCTAGAGGTCCATCGCTGGTTCGGCACAACCTTGTCCCGATCGACCGCCCCGGTCGTGCATGACGCCCCAACCGGGCCCGCACCTCGACGATGCGCGTCAGGACCGGCCGAGCTCGGCCGAGCGGGCGGTGGCGGCCGCCACCGCGTCGAGAAAGGCCGCACGAACCGCCCGCTGTTCGAGCACCCGCAGTCCGGCGGCGGTCGTCCCACCGGGCGAGGTCACGTCGGCCCGCAGATCGGCGGCGCTGCGCTGGCCGGCAGCCAGCAAGGTGGCCGAACCGAGCAGGGTGGCGACGGCG
>CAIXPF010000065.1 GCA_903921205.1 uncultured Acidimicrobiia bacterium
ACCGCTCCTTCCAGTGCCACTCCTCGAGCAGCTCCTTGGAGAAGGAGTAGCCGTAGGTGTAGCTCTCCGAGTCGAAGCGGGCACCCGGGTACCGGTTGTTGAACCAGGTGCCACCGAGACCGGCATCGGAGGAGAGGACCACGGCATTGACGCCGAGGTCGCTCAGACGCTTGATCTGGTAGATGCCCGAAACCCCCGATCCGATGACGACGACCTCGAACTGGGGCGGCGTCCCTGCGCCGACCTGCTCGGTTGTCTCGAGAACGGCCTGATCAGTCACGACATGCTCCTTCTTCCCCCGTGTGCCACACCGCGCACGATGCTTGCGCCCATCCTCCCACCAGCCTGCCGTTCGAGTGAAGCCACGACCCCGCCTTCGCGTAGGGCCTTTCGTCAGTTCCTTCGCGGGCGCGTCGGCCGTGTGGCGGATAGGTTCGGGCCGTGACCGAGATCCATGGAACCTGTGCCCCCCGCTTCGAAGCGGTGCGTACCACCTTCGCCGCCAACTTCGCCGCCGGCTACGACGTCGGCGCCTCGGTGGCCGTCTACGTCGACGGCGAGCCGGTCGTCGACCTGTGGGGCGGCTTCGCCGACCGTGACCAGACCAAGCCCTGGGAACGCGACACCATCATCAACGTGTGGTCGACCACCAAGACCATGACCTTCGTGGCTGCGCTGATGCTGGCCGACCAGGGCCTCATCGGCATCGACGAGCCGGTGGCCCGCTACTGGCCGGAGTTCGCCGCCAACGGCAAGGAGCAGGTGCTCGTCCGCCACCTGATGGCCCACACCGCCGGCCTGTCGGGGTGGCAGGAGAAGGTGTCCGGCGAGGACCTCTACGACTGGGAGAAGTGCACGTCGCTGCTCGCCGCCCAGGAGCCGTGGTGGGAGCCGGGCACGGCGTCGGGCTACCACGCCATCACCCAGGGCTACCTCATCGGCGAGGTCGTGCGCCGGGTGACCGGACAGAGCTTCGGCACGTTCTTCCGCAACGAGATCGCCGAGCCGCTCGGTGCCGACTTCCATGTCGGCTTCGGCCCCGAGCTCGACGACCGGGTGGCGCTGGTCATCACCCCGCCGGCCCCGCCGCGGCCCGAGGTGTTCCCGCCGTTCCTGGTCAAGACCATGACCAACCCGATGCTCAACGCCAAGCAGTCGTGGGACCTCGACTGGCGCCGGGCCGAGATCCCCGCCGCCGGCGGCCACGGCAACGCGGCGTCGGTGGCGGCGGTGCAGTCCGTGCTGTCCAACGGGGGCGAGGCCCGTGGGGTGCGCCTGTTCTCCGAGGCCACCGCCCGCCGGGTGCTCGAGCCGCAGGCCTACGGCAACGACGGCGTGCTCGGCGACCACCTGCGCTTCGGCATCGGCTACGGCCTCAACTCGCCGGAGCTGCCCATCGGCCGGGGCGACGCCGTGGCGTTCTGGGGCGGCTACGGCGGCTCGCTGATCGTCAACGACCTCGATCGCCGCATGACCATCGCCTTCGTGATGAACAAGATGGAGCTCGGCACCGTCGGCGGGCCCCGCAGCTACGCCCTCGTCGACGCCGCCTACGACAGCTTCGACGCCTGAGCTCGGCGCCGGCCGGCACCGGGACGTCCCAGTGCCGGCCGGCGGTCGTCCGGCCGCAGGCGGGGACCGTGCCACAGCGCCCGGGCCATCGCCGGGAGACCGGCAGGGATGCGCACGAGTACGCTCCGCGGGAGGTGCGGGGAAGGGTCCCCGCGCCGTGCGAAGGGGGCGTTTGGATGGGACTGAAGTTCGGGTTGCGCTACGCAAGCCTCGGCCGGTTCGGGCAGGGTCCGGCGGCGGTCGAGTTGGCGCAGGCCGCCGAGGAGGCCGGCTTCGAGTCGATCTGGACCGTCGAGCACGTGGTCGTGCCGAAGGCCTACACGTCGCGCTATCCGTACTCCGAAGACGGCCGCATGGGCGCCGTCGAGGACTTCCCCATCGCCGACCCGTTGATCTGGATGGCGTATGTGGCATCGGCCACCACCACCATCAAGCTGGGGACGGCCATCCTGATCGTGCCGCAGCGCAACCCGGTGGTCACCGCCAAGTCGCTGGCCACCCTCGACGACATGGCCGGCGGCAACCGCGTACTGCTCGGTATCGGCGTGGGCTGGCTGGAGGAGGAGTTCGCCGCCATCGGCGTGCCCTTCGCCGACCGCGGCCCCCGTACCGACGACTACGTGGCGGCCATGCGGGCGCTGTGGAGCCAGGACTGCGCCACCCACGAGGGCCCGTTCGTGTCCTTCCGCGACGTGTACTGCCGGCCCAAGCCCGCCGGTGGGCACATCCCGATCATCGTCGGCGGCGACACCAAGGCCGCGGCCCGGCGGGCCGGCCGGCTCGGCGACGGGTACTTCCCGGCCCGCGGCAACCCCGTCGAGCTGTACGACGAGATGCGCCGGGCGGCCGAGGCCGCCGGGCGCGACCCCGAGGCGATCGAGATCAGCGCCGCGGCCCCCGCCGACCCCGACGGGCTGACGGCCCTGGCCGCGGCCGGGGTGGGTCGGGTGATGGTGCCGGTCAACGGCGCGGCCGGGCTCCCCCCGCTGGTCCGTACCCCCGAGGAGGTCCTCGAGTACGGCAAACGGGTCATAGAACGCTACGCCTGAGCGTCGACCCGCCGTCGCTACTCCGGGCGGGGGAGCCGGTCGAGTATCAACCGGGCCTGCTGCATCGGCGTCCCGTTGGTGGGACGCAACACCAGCTCCGGCGAGGTGGGCGGCTCGTAGGGGTCGTCGACGCCGGTGAACCCGGCGATCTCGCCGGCGCGGGCCCGCCGGTAGAGGCCCTTGGGGTCGCGGCGTTCGCACTCCTCGAGTGGGGTGTCGACGAACACCTCGACGAAGGCCAGCCCCGCCTCTTCGTGCAGACGGCGCACCCGGGCCCGGTCCACGGCGTAGGGGCTGATCACCGGCACGATGGCCACGGTGCCCGCCTCGGCGAACAGCTTGGCCACCTCGCCGATGCGCCGGGTGTTCTCGCTGCGGTCGGCGTTGCTGAAGCCGAGATCGGCGTTGAGCCCGAAACGCAGCAGCTCGGCGTCGAGCAGGAAGGCGTTGCGGCTCTCGTCGAGCAGCAGCCGTTCCAGCTCACCGGCGATCGCCGTCTTGCCCGAGGCGCTCAGCCCGGTGAGCCATACCGTCATGCCGGTGGTGCCGAGGGTCTCCCAGCGGCGTTCGCGGCCGGTGGTGCCCGTCTGCCACACCACATTGGGGCTCGACGCCGGGGTGACGGTCGGCTTGGCCTGCGGCTCGCGCAGCATGCCCGCGGCGACGGTGGTCGAGGTGACCTCGTCGATGAGGATGAAGCTGCCGGTCGTGCGGTTACGGCGGTACTCGTCGAAGAACAGCGGCTGCTGGGTGCGCAGCCTGATGCGGCCGATCTCGTTGAGGGTGAGCTCGTCGGCCTGCTCGTCGCGGTGCAGGGTGTTGATGTCGAGGCGGTACTGCAGGTCCACCACCATCGCCCGGGTGGTGCGGGTGGTGTGTTTGAGCACGTAGCGGCCACCCGGCACGAGGGCGCTGCGCTCGCTCATCCAGCACACGGTGGCGTCGAGCTCCTGGGCCACCACCGGCGCGTTGTGGGGGCGGCACAGCAGGTCGCCGCGGGACACGTCGACCTGGTCGGCGAGACGGATGGTGACCGCCATCGGGGGGAAGGCCTCCTCGACGGGGCCGTCGAAGGTGTCGATGGACGAGATCGTGGTGGTCATGCCGCTCGGCAGCACCTTGACCTCGTCGCCGACCCGGAACACGCCGCCGGCCACGGTGCCGGCGAAGCCGCGGTAGTCGTGGTGGTCGTGCTGCATCGGGCGGATCACGTACTGCACCGGGAAGCGCGGGTCGACCAGGTTGCGGTCGCTGGCGATGTGGACGTCCTCGAGCAGGGCGAGCAGCGGCCGGCCGGTGTACCACGGCATGTTCACGCCGGGGTTGACCACGTTGTCGCCGAGCAGCGCCGACATCGGCACGAAGGTCAGGTCGTGCACGTCGAGCCGGGTGGCGAACTCGCGGAACTCCCGGCTGATCTCCTCGAAGCGGGCCTGGCTCCACTCGACGAGGTCCATCTTGTTGACGCATACCACCAGGTGGCGGATGCCGAGCAGCGAGGACAGGAAGGCATGGCGGCGGCTCTGCTCGAGCACCCCGTGACGGGCGTCGACCAGGATCAGCGCCACATCGGCGGTGCTGGCCCCGGTGACCATGTTGCGGGTGTACTGCACGTGGCCCGGCGTGTCGGCGATGATGAACTTGCGCTTCGGCGTGGCGAAGTAGCGGTAGGCGACGTCGATGGTGATGCCCTGTTCGCGTTCGGCCCGCAGGCCGTCGGTGAGCAGCGCCAGGTTCGTGTAGTCCTCGCCGCGCTCGCGTGAGACCCGTTCGACCGACTCGAGCTGGTCCTCGAAGATGCTCTTGGAGTCGTACAGGAGGCGCCCGATGAGGGTCGACTTGCCGTCGTCGACCGAGCCGGCGGTGGCGAAGCGGAGCAGCTCGCTCATCAGAAATAGCCTTCCTTCTTGCGATCCTCCATGCCGGCCTCGCTGATGCGGTCGTCGGCCCGGGTGGCGCCCCGTTCGGTGATGCGGGTGGCCGACACCTCCTCGATGACGTCCCACACGGTGGCGGCGACCGACTCGACGGCCCCGGTGCAGGTGGCGTCGCCCACGGTGCGGAAACGAACCACCTCCTCGTAGGCGAGTTCGTCGTCGTCGACGGAGATGAACGGGGTGACGGCGATCAGCATGCCGTCGCGCTGCACCACCGGGCGGCGGTGGGCGTAGTAGATCGACGGAATGTCGATCTCCTCGGTGGCGATGTAGCGCCAGATGTCGAGCTCGGTCCAGTTGCTCAGCGGGAACACCCGCAGGTGCTCGCCCCGGCGATGGCGGGTGTTGTAGAGGCTCCACAGCTCGGGTCGCTGCGCCTTGGGGTCCCACTGGCCGAACTCGTCGCGCAGGGAGAAGATCCGCTCCTTGGCCCGGGCCTTCTCCTCGTCGCGACGGGCCCCGCCGAACACCGCGTCGTAACGGCCCTCCTCGATGCTGCGCAGCAGGGTGACGGTCTGCAGCCGGTTGCGGCTGGCCCGCGGCCCGGTGTCCTCGACGGCCCGACCGGCGTCGATGTCGTGCTGGACGTGGCCGACGACCAGCTCGATACCGATGGCGGCCACGGTGCGGTCCCGGTACTCGATGACCTCGGGGAAGTTGTGGCCGGTGTCGACGTGCAGGACCGGGAAGGGGATGCGGGCCGGCCAGAACGCCTTGCGGGCCAGGTGCAGCATCACGATCGAGTCCTTGCCGCCGGAGAACAGCAGCACCGGCCGCTCGAACTCGGCCGCCACCTCGCGGATGATGTGGATCGACTCGGCCTCCAGCGCGGCGAGATCGCTCAGCTCGTAGCTGCGGCTGGTTCCCGGGGAGCCCGTCGTGCTGTTGGTCATCGTCCGTCCTGCAGGTGTCCCGATAGGTCACCCAAGGCTAACGACCGGCGGAGTGGATTCCTGTCGAGGTCCTGCGTTGCTGTCGACGTGACGGCCGAATCCGGTGGCGAACGCCGTTCACGCTCACGCCGTCGCGCCGAGCACCGGGCGACGCCGTCTGCCACGTACGTCGAGGGGCCGTGCCGATCTGCCCCCGCCCCCGGTGGTCGGTAGCCTCACCGCCATGGCTCGAGATCGGATCGCGGTCGCACCACGGTGGGCCGCTGCCCTGCTCTCTGTCGCCGTGTTCACCGCCGGGTGCACGAGCGGCGACGCGGCGGACGCGGCGGACGCGCTGCGGGCATCGACCGCGGCGGCGTCGGGCACGGCATCGACCGCCCCGGCCTCGGCGCCGTCGACCGCCTCGACCGCGCCGGCGACCACGTCCGCCCCGAGCAGCTCCGCGCCGACCACCACGGCAGCGCCGACCACCACCACCGAGCCGATGCTCGGTCCGGGTGCCAAGGGCCCGAAGGTGCTGGCCCTGCAGACCCGCCTCGCCGAGCTCGGCTACAACCCGGGGTCTGTCGACGGCGCCTTCGGCGGCGGCACCAGCTCGGCGGTGATGGCCTTCCAGAAGGTCGAGGGGCTGTCGGCGGACGGGGTGCCCGGCCCCGAGACCCTCGGCCGGCTCGAGCGCCCGCAGGGGTCCGTGCCCGGCGGTGGTGGCCTGCGCATCGAGATCGACCTCGGTCGGCAGGTCCTCTTCGTCGTCGGCGCGGGCCGCACCCGGGCGTTCAACACCTCGACCGGCAACAACGAACCGTTCAACTGGCCTGACGGCACCCCGGCGCTCGCCTACACGCCGACGGGCAACTTCTCGGTGTACTACCGCTACGACGGGGTGTTCGAGGGCGTGCTGGGCAACATGTACCGGCCGCTGTACTTCACCGGCGACTGGGCGGTGCACGGCTCGGGGTACGTGCCGGCCTATCCGGCGAGTCACGGCTGCGCCCGGGTCAGCAACGCCGACCAGGACTGGATCTGGGACCACGTCCCGGGCGGGACCCCCGTCGTCGTGTACTGACCCGCAGGCCGGCGTCGCGGTGCCGTGCGGGCAGGTGGCGAATCGGCGGCGGATCGGTGGCAGATCGGTGGCAGATCGGTAGCGGATCGGTAGCGGGCCGGTGCGACGAGCACCTATCTTCACGCCATGCAGACGCGTACCGAAACGATCGAATCGCCCAGCGGCCCGATGGGCGTCCACGTCGTGCGCCCCGACGGCGACGGCCCGTTCCCCGTCGTGGTGTTCTTCCACCACGGCCCCGGCCTCGACGAGGGCTCCAAGCAGACCATGGCCCGTATTGCCGAGTGGGGCTACTACGTGGTCACCTTCGACCGCTACCACCGGGCCGAGACCTGGTACACGATGCAGAGCCGCAGCGGCGAGGAGATGAAGAAGATGTTCGGCCTCGTGCTGGGCACCTCCGAGGCCGAGGTGGCCGAGGACCTCGGCGCCGTGCTGGGTTGGTTGCCGTCGGACCCCGCCGCGCGTGCTGGGGCCATGGGCTGCATCGGCTACTGCATCGGCGCCCGCTCGTCGCTGTGCACCATCCGTGACCGGGGCGAGCAGTTCCGCGCTGCGGTCGGGCTGCACCCCTCGTTCTGCACCACCGAGGACGCCGACTCGCCGCACCTGGCGGTGCCGTCCTACACCGGCTCGCTCTACATCGGCTTCGGCTCGGCCGACCAGATGCAGCCCGCTTCGGCGAACGGCCCGCTGATCGACGCCACGAACGCCCTGGCCAAGGGCGAGGCCGAGATCCACGACGGTGCCGATCACGGCTTCGGCGTGTACGGCCCGGCCTACCACGACGCCGCCGCCGACCGTTCCTACGAGCGCACCAAGGTCATGTTCGACCGGGAGCTGAAGGGCTGAGCGACCAACCGGTCGTGCCGCCCGCGAGGGGGCACGACCGGACGGGGCGCGGTCGGGTCGGGCCCCGTCAGTCTTCGGTTGCGGGGCTCCTGTCGCCGCCGTGCTCGGCGGCGAGGTGGGCCGAGATGGCGTCGGCGATGTCGGCCAGCGTGTCGAGCTGGTGGTCGGTCAACACGTCGGCGAAGCAGTGGCGAACCCCCTCGAGCTGCAGGGGGGCCGCCGTCTCGATCGCGGTGAGCCCGGCGGGGGTTACCACCACGTCGATGCCGCGGGCGTCCTCGGCGCAGTCCTCGCGCCGCAGCAGGCCACGCTTCTCCATGCGCTGGAGTTGGCGCGACAGGCGGCTGCGTTCCCAGCCGACCCGGCGACCGAGGTCGCGGGAGCGCATCCGCCTGCCCGGCGCCTCGGTGAGGGCCACCAGCAGCTCG
>CAIXPF010000066.1 GCA_903921205.1 uncultured Acidimicrobiia bacterium
CGCACCCCTACCGGCCGCTCCGCAGCCGCACCCCTACCGGCCGCTCCGCAGCCGCACCCCTACCGGCCGCTCCGCAGCCGCACCCCTACCGGCCGCTCCGCAGCCCCTCCCACTCCTCGATCGAGCGGGGCCATTCGTCGCGCAGCAGGCGGGACAGCGAGCGGTCGGCCAGCACCTTGCCGCCCACCTGACAGGTGGCGCAGTAGTTGATCTCGTTGTCGGCGTGCACGATGCGCTGCACCGGGTCCCCGCACCGCGGGCACGGCAGGCGGTACCGGCCGTGCACCGCCATGTCGGGACGGAACGCCGTCACCTTCTCGGGGAAGCCGTCACCGGCCTCGGCCCGCAGGCGTTCGGTCCAGACCTCCAGCGTGTCCCGTACCGCGCGGTACAGCCGCTCGGTCTCCTCGGCATCGAGCTGCCCGGTGCGCCTGGTCGGCGACAGCTGCGCCGACCACAGGATCTCGTCGGAGTAGGCGTTGCCGATACCGGAGAACGCCGTCGGGTCGGTCAGTGCCCGTTTGAGGGTCCGGTTCGTCGAGGTCAGCTGGTGGCCGAACTCCTCGGGGCTCATCGACAGCGGCTCGATGCCGCCCCGGTCGTGTTCGGCCAGCAGTGCGGCCTCGCCACGGACGGTCCACAGCGAGGCCCGTTTCTTGGTTCCCGCCTCGGTCAGCGTCAACGTCCCGTCCTCGAAGCGGAACGCCGCCAGGCCGACCTTGGCGGGGATCGGCGCCGCAGGCTTGCGCCACTGCAGCCGGCCCGCCACCATCAGGTGCAGCACCACGAACAGCTCGTCGGGGAACGCGAACACCAGTCGCTTGCCGAGGCGGCGCAACCCGATCACCGGTTGGCCGTGCACCACGGTGAGCGGAGGGTCGTAGCTGCGCAGCAGCGAGATGCCCCGGACGTCGACCTGCTGCAGCACCTTGCCCCCCACCCGGCGCTCGAGCGCCTCGAGGTACACGACCACGTCGGGCAGCTCGGGCACCTCAGCGCACCTCGACGCCCGCCGCTTCCATGGCGGCGAAGGCGGCCTGCTCGTCACCCGGCTGCAGGTTGACCGAGGCCGTGGCGGCACGCAGCACCGCCACCTCGAAGCCGGCGGCCCGGGCATCGAGAGCGGAGTCGTGCACGCAGTAGTCACCGGCGATGCCGACCAGCACCACGGCCTGCACGTCCCGCGCCCGCAGCAGCGCAGCGAGGCCGGTGGATCGCCGCTCGCCCGACTGCGGGTCGCGCAGGGTGAACGCCGAGTAGCCGTCCTCCCCGCCGGTTCCCTTGCGGATCACGTCACCGTCGACCACCAGGTCGGGATGGAACTCGGCGCCCCAGCTGTGACGGACGCAATGAACCGGCCACACCCCACCCATCTCGGCGAAGTGCGGGGTGTGCGGAGGATGCCAGTCGGTGGTGTAAACGATCTCCGCCCCGACCGCCCGGGCCGCGGTGACCTCGACGTTGACCCGCGCCACCACCAGCTCGCCGCCGCTGACGTACAAGCTGCCTGAGGGATCGGCGAAGTCGTTCTGCACGTCGACCACCAGCAACGCGGTTCCCAGGCCGTAGTGCACCATCGGGCGAGGCTACCTCCGCCAGGTTCGCACCGACCGGGCGGACCGGGCCCGGTTACGGCCGGGCGAGCAGCTCGTCGAGCAAGCCCCGAACGGTGGCGACGAGCAGCCGGTGCTCCGCAGCGTGAACCCGTTCGGTGAGCGACTCGAGGCTGTCACCGGGTTCGATCGGCACCGTCACCGTGGCCAGCACCGGGCCGTTGTCGACCCCCTCGTCAGGGACGAGATGCACCATCACCCCGGTCTCGGTGATCCGGCCCTCCCGGTAGGCGTCGAACGCGTCCTGCAGGGCGTGGGCGCCGGGGAAGGTGCCGGGCAGGGCCGGGTGCAGGTTCACCACCCGATCGGGGAAACGGTCGAGGAACGCCGAGGACAGCAGGTGCATCCACCCGGCCAGCACCACGTAGTCGGGCCGGTGGGCCGCCACCACGTCGGCCACGTGGGCATCGAAGTCTCGACGGGTCCGTCCGGTGTCGGTGAAGGACTTCAGCGACACCACCTCGGTGGCGACGTCGTGCGCTGCGGCCCGCTCGAGCGCATAGGCCTGCCGGCGGTTGCTCACCACGGCCACCACCGGCAGTCCGGCGTCGAGCAGGGCCTGCAGGTTCGACCCGCTGCCCGACACCAGCACGACCAGGCGGCCTGCGGGAACGGCAGGGCCGGAGGTCGAACCGCCGGCCTCGGTCATACCAGCAGCACGGCGTCGCCGGAAGCCGGTCGGGCCACCAGCTCGCCCACCGGGAACGCCCCGGTCGGAGGGGTGCCACCGATACCGACCATGCCGATGCCCATGTTGAAGGTCCGGTACGCCTCCGGCACGGACAGCCGGCCCCAGTCGACCAGCTGCGCGAACAGGTCCGGTACCGTCCACGACGCGAGATCGATGCGGGCGCTGAGCGTGTCCGGCAGCACGCGGGCCACGTTGTCGACCAGACCACCACCGGTGATGTGGGCCAGGCCCAGCGCATCGGTGCCGGCCAGGACGTCGAGATAGCAGCGGTGCGGCACCAGCAGCGCGTCGACGAAGGCCGGATCGAGCCGGCGGCCCTCGATCAGATGCCGGATCATCGAATACCCGTTGGTATGGGGACCGCTCGAGGGCAACGCCCACAACGACGTACCGGGAGCCATCGCCGCCAGGCGGGGCAGCACCGCGTCACGGTCGACCATGCCCACGATGGTGCCGGCCACGTCGACCGCGCCCTCGACGTAGACGCCGGGCATCTCGGCCGTCTCGCCGCCGAGCACCGCACAGCCCACTGCGGCGCAGGCCTCGGCGATACCGGTGACGATCTCGACGATCACCTCCGAGCGCAGCCGGGCGGTGGCCACGTAGTCGAGGAAGAACAGCGGTCGGGCACCCTGCACGAGGATGTCGTTGACGCAGTGGTTCACCAGGTCGTGTCCGATGCCCCGCCAGCGCTCGTGCTGGGCGGCGAGCTTCACCTTGGTGCCGACCCCGTCGGTGGAGGCCACCAGCACGGGCTTGCCGGGCCAGTTCTCCACCGAGAACAGGCCGCCGAAGCTGCCGACGTCGGAGAGCACCCGCGGGGTGTACGTGGCGCGCACCGCAGCTGCCATGCCCGCCACGGCAGCGGTAGCGGCGTCGATGTCGACCCCGGCGTCCTTGTACGTGACCGACGTGGCCGACGTGACCGGCGGGCCGGTCGGTTCCGAGGCGGACCCATCCGGGCCGGGAGCTGACGGTGCAGGGTCTCGAGTGGTCACGTTGCCTCCGGGATCGTGCGGCCGATGTCGTGACGGAACTGGGCGCCGGCGAAGGAGATGGCGGCCACGCCGGCGTAGGCCCGGGCCACCGCGGCATCGAGGTCGGCCCCGACACCGGTGACCGCCAGAACCCGGCCTCCGGCGGTACGCGGCCCGTCGGGAGACTCCGAGGTACCGGCATGGAACACGGTGCAACCGGCCGCGGTCGCCGCCTCGATGCCGGTGATCAGATCGCCCTTGCGTGGTTGATCGGGGTAGCCGGCGGCGGCCATCACCACGGTGGCGGCAGCCCCCGGTTCCCAGGACAGGGTCAGCTCGCCGAGCCGGCCCTGCACCGCGGCGAGGAAGACCTCGGCCGGGTCGTCGGCCAGCAGCGGCAGGATCACCTGGGCCTCGGGGTCGCCGAGGCGGCAGTTGTACTCGAGGACCCGGGGACCGGCGTCGGTGAGCATCAGCCCGGCGTAGAGCACCCCGACATAGGGCGTGCCGCGCTCGGCCATACCATGAAGTATGGGGGCGATGGCGGTGTCGCCGACAGTGCCGAGCAGCTCGGCACCGAGCGTCGGTGCCGGGGCGAACGCACCCATCCCGCCGGTGTTGGGGCCGAGATCCCCGTCGCCGAGACGCTTGTGGTCCTGCGCCGGGACCAGCAGCCGGTACTCGGTACCGGAACAGACCGCCAGGACGGAGACCTCCCGGCCGACCAAGCGCTCCTCGAGCACGACCTCGTCGGCCGCCGAGCCGAACGCCCGCTCCACGAACATCAGGCGCAGCGCCGCCTCGGCCCCGGCCCGGTCGTCCGGGACGATCACGCCCTTGCCGGCCGCCAGACCACTGGCCTTGACCACCGGCGCCGTGTCGAACCGGTCGAGCGCGGCCATCCCCTCCTCGAGGGTGGTCACCGTCACCGACGCCGCGGTCGCCACGCCCCAACGCACCATGGCGTCCTTGGAGAAGGCCTTGGAACCCTCCAGCGCGGCGCACGCCGCGCTCGGCCCGAATGCCGGGATGCCCACCGCGGCGAGGGCATCGACCAGTCCGGCCACCAGCGGGGCCTCCGGGCCGACCACGACCAGCTCGATGTCGCCCTCACGGGCCAGACGCACCAGACCCTGCAGGTCGTCCGCTGCGATCGGGATGTTGCCCGGCGTCCCGGCATTGCCGGGTGCACACCAGACGCGGTGACCGTGACGGCTCAGGCTCCAGGCCAGGGCGTGCTCACGCCCCCCGCCTCCGACAACGAGAACGCGCATCCGCTCACCCGTGTCCGACGATGCCGGCGAAACGTTCCTTGGACTCCAGATCGACCGGCAC
>CAIXPF010000067.1 GCA_903921205.1 uncultured Acidimicrobiia bacterium
CCACGTGGGCCTCGGGTGCACTGCGACCGACGTGGTGGGACCGCGTTGCCGGCCCCCACGGCCTGCTCGCGCTCGGGACCGACGGCCGGCTGCGCTGGTGGCCCCCCGGCGCAGGAGACGTGCCGATCGATGACCCGGTCGCAGCCTCCTAGCTGCCGGGACGCGACACACGCCGATCACCTCTGCGGCTCTGCTACGTTCCGGGCGGTACTACTGAAGGGTCGTCCGGCGCGCCCACCCGCAAGCCACCCGGGTGCCCCAACAGCCTGACTACACCAGAGCCCCGGGACGGGTAGGCGAGTGAGCACGAACCCTGCCAGCGAACCCATCGGCGCAGGGACCACGACGGCCGTCTCCGATACTCCGACCACGCTGCAGGACGTCTTCGATGCCCGCTCCAACAGCATCGGCTTCATCCGGTTCGTGCTGGCGGCGATGGTGCTCGTCGGCCACAGCTACCTGTTGGGTGGTTTCGGCGACGAGGTCGCCTGGCACTGGACGCTCGGACAGGAGAACTTCGGGGGCATCGCCGTCGGTGGCTTCTTCGTGCTCAGCGGGTTCCTGATCACCCGCAGCTACACCACGACCACCTCGGTGTTCCGGTTCCTGTGGCAGCGGTTCCTGCGGATCTTCCCGGCATTCTGGGTCTGTCTCGTCGTGACCGCCTTCGTGATCGGACCGTTGATTTGGCGGACCGATCACGGCGGGTTCTCGGGCTACCTCGACATCTCGAGGGACTCGCCGCTCGACTACGTGCTGCGCAACTCGAGGCTCGCGATGCGCCAGTACAACATCGGGGATCTCCTGGCCACCGCGCCGGTGCCGCGGGACCTCAACGGGTCGCTGTGGACGCTGATCTACGAGCTCCGCTGCTACCTCGCGGTCGCCGCGCTGGGGGTCTTCGGGGTGTTCCGCCGGGCACGGGGAATGGTGTTGGGCCTCACCGCCATGCTGTGGGTGCTGCAGCTCGTCGTCATCGCCGCCCCGGGCGGTGGCGGCACCCTGATGCCGGCCGACCTCTACCTGGTCCGCCTGTCGTTCCTGTTCGGGCTGGGCGCCTGCCTGTTCCTGTACCGGGACCGGGTGCCGATGGACGATCGGGCCGGCGTGCTGGCCACCGGCCTGCTGCTGCTGTCGTTCCGCTACCACGTCTACTTCGTGATCGGTCAGGCGGCACTCGCCTACGCGCTCCTGTGGGCCGGGTGGCGGCTGCCGTTCAGGTGGTTCGACCGCTACGGAGACTTCTCCTACGGCCTGTACCTGTACGCCTTCCCCGTCCAACAGCTGCTGGCCATCTATCCCCAGGCCGTCGGCCACGGGCAGCTGTGGTACGTGCTGGTGACCTTTGCGCTCGTGGTACCGATGTCGATCGCCAGCTACTACCTCGTCGAGCGGCCCTTCCTCCGGCTGAAGAACGCCAAGGTCCCTGCGCCGCTGCTCACCCTGTCGGGCCGGGCCGCAGCGGTAACGCAGGAATCCTTCCGGCGACCCCGCCGGGCTCCGGTCGCAGCCGAACCGGCCGCAACCGACACCGACCGGCACAGCCGGGACCTCGCCGCAGAACCGACCCAGGTTTCAGTCGAGCCCTAGCCGTCGTGCGCGGGCGGACTGGCGACGGTGGCCCTGCACCACGGGACGTCGCCCCGGGCGGTTCGCAGGCACGTAGCTCATCCATTCCGGCCAAGACGGGCCGGACCGTCGCGTTCACCACGCAAAAGCGGCCCCCGAAAGGGCCGCCGACCTCGACTTCGACGTGGAGCGGATGACGCGACTCGAACGCGCGACCCTCACCTTGGCAAGGCGGGGAGATCTCCCCGCTGGGGTCGCTGTGTTCCGCTGAGCAGGAAGTTCTCCGGAGGCCGCTCCGCCTGATCCGCAGAGTTGGCCCCACTCCGGGCGCCGATGCACCACGCGTTAAACCGCTCTACGAGGACCCGTCACCGGTTACGAGGTTGCCGCTGGTTCGTGGAACGAGATGGCGGTAGTCCGCCTAGGTCTGCCCCTACGTCGACGGCGTCGAGTTCGCCGGGCTGATGAACACGTGTCCGACCCTCAGTCGAGCACAGCCATGGCTTCGATCTCCACGAGGAGGTCCGGCGTGAACAGCGCCGCGACGCCGATCAGCGTGCCTGGAGCGAGCGAGGTGACCCCGAGCTTCTCGAACGCCCGGGCGCGACCTTCACTCACCAGCGCCATCTTGTCGGCGGTCCAGTCAACGATGTAGATGGTCAGTTTCGCAACGTTGTCGAAGGAGCCGCCGGCTGCGGCGACGGCGGCGCCGACGTTCAGAAAGCATTGCTCGACCTGCGCGCTGAGGTCGCCCCGGCCGACCAGGGCTCCGTCGGCATCCCAGGCGACTTGGCCGGCCATGAACACCAGCTTCGATCCGGTAGCGATGGACACCTGCCGGTGGAAGCCGACCTTGGGCAGTCCTTCAGGCTCGATCAGATTGACAGTCATCCGGCGTCTGTCTACCACCATCGGGGCTTGGGTCGAAGCATCGGAACGGGATGGTGGGGCCACCGTGATCGCGTTCGCAGTGGGCGCCAAGCGACGATCCATGCTCGGAAAGGCCGGTGCGGCCTTCGGGTGGCGGTGGTGGGGGTCATCGCTTGGGAAGGCTGGCGGGCCCACCTCCAGCTGAGCACGGACACCCTGCGCCGTCGTTCGGCGATCCGACACAACGACGGCGACCTCGAGCGAGCGGGCGACCTCGAGCAAGCGGGCGACCTCGGCCGGATCGGCCAAGCGCGCCCCCGATGATGGCGGCGACGAAGTCGCGATCCTTCTGCCGTCCGGCGAGGACCTTCGCCACGCAGAGGTCGCGCACGTCCAGACACCAGCCCGTGGTGCCCGTCGATCGGTCCACCAACGGCACGAGACGCTCATCCCACCCGGACGCCAGCATGGCGGTCGACAGCCCGACACCCTCGGCGTAGATGCCATACGTCTCGTGAAACATCGACGCCTCACCGATCGCACCGTCGATGAGTTCGGCCCGCCGACCGTCGACAACGCCGGGCGGCACGATGTCGGCCTCGACCGAGAACGTCGCTTCACCGGGGAGCACCGCTTCGTCGTAGGAGCCCAGGATCGCCTGGCTTCCAACCGCTACCACGTCGTCGGACTGGACGATGGCGCCAGCAGCGCGGATCAGGTGCTCAGCTGATCACGACGCACGTTGCTGCCCTCGCAGCGCCGCCAGACGTTCGGTCGAGCTCAACACACCGGCGAAGGGCGTGCTCTGCCGCAGATCGCACGCATGCTCCGAGCGCGCCAACAGCACGTCGACCAGCCCGACCAAGGACCCGGCCAGCAGCCGCTCCCACTCATCGAGCCAGCGCGTGGCATGCCGCGCGGTATCCGCGGCGCGCATCGTCGCCAAGTTCGCCTGGGCCTTGGCCAACGCCGCCTCCGGGTCGGCCACCAGCCGCTCGGCGATCGCCTGATGCAACCGCAAGCTCTTCTCCTCCGCCGCCGTGAGCGGCTGCACCTCGACCACCCGACACTGCACGCCCGCCGCAGCCAGCAAACGAAAATACAACTCCACCGAGGGCACCACCGAACCCGACTCGTACGCCGACAACCGAGTCCGCGACGTACCCACCCGCCCAGCCAACTCCGCCTGCGTCAACCGCGCAGCCCGCCGAGCCCCCCGCAACACCACCGACCAAGCCACCGGGCCAGTGTATCTGATCCGATACATGCCCAGCGGACCTGAACGAAGCGACTCGACTTCCCCGGCCGAACACAAGCCATCCCGCAGTGCAGTCAGCCCAAGGGACCTCCGGCCCAACCGGGCCGCCAACCACGGTCGGCCGTTGGCCGCTGGCCGTTGCGAAGCGGGCGGACGTGCTCGGCCCCGAACGCGAAGGTCGCCACCAATGACGGCACGCTGCTCGGGCCGAGCGACCAGCAGGACGGCATGCCGACCGGCGACTCGGCCGACCTGCACCGGCAACGGTCTCCTCGTTCGAGCGGCCCCAGGTTCACCGTGACGTTGATCTCCGGCGAGCCCCGTCGGCAGACGTCGCAGAGCCGCAGCGGGTCGCCGGAGCGGTTGTGATGGGGCTCGAGGGCGGGTCCGGCGGCGCACCGGACGAACCCGCCGGCCCGTCGCCCACCCCTACTGCAGCCAGGCCCTGGCCTGTGCGCTGCTTCGTTCGCCCGGCCACCGGCCCCACCCCTTGCGACCACTCGTTGCCGAGCGACCGCGCACCTCCTCCGTCGCGGTGGCCAACGATTCTTTTCGGGGTGCACAGACTGTCCACTTGCGGCTACGCCGCACGTGAAGGGGAATCCGGCGCCGACCGCTGGCGGGCGCTCGGCAGGCGATTTCGACGCTGGTCTCGACGGCGTGGGCGACCATCTCACAGCCGGGCCATGGTCGGTTCCCGTGCTTCGAGCGAAGTTCTTTGTCGACTCTGGCGCCCTCAATGCGCTTAGCCCAGCTGGGTGCGCCGCTCAGGTGCGCCCACATCCGTCCGAACCAGTGACCGTAGAGAGAGAGACACGATGGCAACACCCTTGACGATGACCGTGTCGGAGGCGGCGGCCTTGATCGGGCTGTCGGAGAGCGCCACCTACGACGCTGTCGGCCGAGGCGAGCTACCAGCGGTCCGCATCGGCCGTCGGATCCTGATCAAACGCATCGAGTTGCTGGCCATGTTCCCCGGCTCTGACAACGGCGAGGCGCCGGTGGGCCAGCCGTCCGACGACGGCAGCGGCGGCGATCGGTGACGGTCACAGGCGCGCCATGGCGACCACGGCCTTCTTCTTGGCCAGGTTCGGCCCGGCGTCGTACCACCGTCGCAGCGTCTCCTCGCTGTTGCCGGTGATCGAAGCCACGGTGCGGTAGTCGCCCGCGGTCACGTCGAGCAGCTTGGTGGCGACGTAGCGGCGGAGCATGGCGAATGTGACCGTGCAGTCGCCTCGGGCGGCGAGCCACCGCTGCGTGGTGGAGTCGGGCCGCATCCAGGTGGCGCCATCCGGGTCGTCCGAGAACACATAGCCGGTGGCGCTGATCTCGCCTTGGCCGAACTCGGCCACGAGCGCCTGGCGGCGGTCGAGCAGCTCGGTGAAGACCCCGACCATCTGCTCGGTGAGCGGCACGTCACGCCAGTCGTCGCGTTTGGTGGCCTTGCGGTAGATGCCCACCCCCGGCCCGCCGTCGGCCAGCGATGCACGGATGGTGACCACCGCGTTCACAAGGTCGAGATCGGCCACCTGGACGGCGAGCAGCTCGCTGCGGCGGCACCCGATCGTCGCCATGCCCAACACGTAGGCGTAGAGCAGGTAGTCCTTCGCCTCAGCCGCACGCAGGGCGGCGCGCACCTCGATGTCACGGGGCACATCGGGCCGGTGGGCGGGCACCTTGGGCCGGCGTGCCTCGCGCACCGGATTGTGGCGCACCCAGCCCGAGCGCTTGGCGTGATCGATGACCTTCGACAGCGCCGAGCAGTACCGAGACTGCGTCGCCGGATGGAGCCCTTCTGACGACCAGCGGGCGAAGACCTGTTCCACTGTGCGCCAGTCCAGCTTGCTCAACGCCAGATCGCCGAGCTGGTTGCCCCCCGGCAGCCGGGTGGTGACGATGCGCTTGCAGGCCGACCGGTCGGTGCGCCGGGTCTGCAGCTCGGTGCGGACCTCACGCAGGGACAGCTCGCAGGCGGCGCGCACCGTGCGGGCGTTGGTGGCGGACTGCAGCACGGCGTCATTGTCGATGAGCCGTAGCCGAGCGAGCGCGATCTCCGCATCCTCGCGGCTGCCGCGCACCACCTGCGTCTGGCGCCGCCGCGCTCCGGTGAGCGGGTCGCGGCCCGACTCGATGCCGACCAGCCACCGATCGGCCCCCAGTTCACTCACCGCCCCCGACTGCTTGGCCCGGGCTGCGCCGCCCTTGCGGCGAGGCTGAGGCCGGGCGACCGCACCGCCCGCCACGTCGGCCATCAGCTGCTCGAGCGCAGCCTCGGCGTCGGCCTCGGAGCCCTGCACCGTGCGAGATATCCGCCGGCGGGCCGCCCCCGGGGACCTCGGCAGCTCGGCGTCGACTCGCCAAACCCCAGGTCGGACCAGCTTTTTGCCGCCTCGCCGCCGTCCCGCGCCACCTAACTCCGTTTCCACCGCCATGAGCGGCCAGAGTACGACAGCACTACGACGAAATCTCGCAGAGGTTTAACGCGATGGTTTAACGCTCTGCGGATCCTTACCTGGGAGCTTGGCTCGAAACCTGCTCTGACCAGGTACTTCTCCTGGAGCGGATGACGCGACTCGAACGCGCGACCCTCACCTTGGCAAGGTGATGCTCTACCAACTGAGCTACATCCGCAGGGGCCAACACCTTACCAAGAACGGTCGGGGCGATGGCAATCCGGGGTCAGCTTCGCTGATCGGCCGGGCGCAGATCGACCCGGAGGACCAGGAACCCGTCCTCCACCGTGGCGGTGGCGTCGCCGATGATGGCGAAGTCCTGGAAGTCGTTCTGCGCCTGACGGATGAAGAACTGTCGCTCGTCACCACCGACGGGCGGCAACGGACGTGACTTCACCGCCTCGGCGCGGTCGCGGAAGCGCTGGATCATTGCCTCGAGGTCCAGTCCTGGCATGCCCCGACCCTACCCGACCGGCTCATAGCCACCCTGCCTTGGCGCGCCGGTCCTCGAGCCCGAGCCGTCTCGGAGCGGACCGCCGGCCCGGTGGACCGATCCGTCAGCGGCGGGTCCGGCGGTGGGCCGGAGGGCGCCGACGGTTGGACGACGAGCGCGACACCCGCCGCCAGTCGAGTTCCGGATCGTCCGTCTCGGCGGGCTCCACGTTCGCGGCGGGTCGGCGCATCGCAGCCGCAGGGGCCGGCGGCGGATCCGACAGCACGATGACCTCACCGTCCTGGAACACCCGCACCACGCCGGTGTCCTCGTCGTCGTGGGCCAAGGCCTGGCCGAGCACGGCCCGTGACCGGGTATAGCCGCGCCGTGGGTCGGTGAACCACCAGTAGCGCCAGGTGAGCGTGGCGATCAGCAGGCCGACCACGCACAGCAGCGCGCCGATGAGCCACACCGCACGCTTCTCCCTGCTGCCGCCGTCATCACCGCTCGAGGAACCACCTACGGGCACCACCGAGGTCTTCGACCCACTCGGTGTCGACGTGGCCGACGCCTTGGCCGTGGTGGCCACGGCAGCCGCCACGGTGGTCGCACCGGGCTTGGCGGTCGTCGCCGTCGTCGTGGGCTTGGCCGTGGATGCGGTCGCAGCCGTGGTGGGCGACGGCCGGGCCGTGGTCGGCGACGGTCGTTCCTCCTGTGGCGTGGTCGTGGGCGATTCGGTCGTGGTCGGGGCGGCCGTGGTGGTCGGCGCCGCGGTCGTCGTCGGTGCCTCGGTGGTGGTCGTCGGACCGGCCGTGGTGGTCGGTGCCACCGTCGTGGTCGGCTCCGGCGCGGTCGTGGTGCTCTGCAGGGCACCACTCGACGGTGCCCAGAACCCGGTCAGCACCGATGCGAGGAGCATCGCCGTGCCCACCCGTCGCCAGCGAGAATCGGCCACCGCGCTCCTTTGTCCGTCGCTGACCCGTGCCGGGTACGCCATCCCGAACGACCCCGAAGTGTAGTGAGCCACCGCCGGCGGCACGCTGACCCCCGCCACCGCACGCCCCGACACGAACCCGGCCCGACACGAACCCGGCCCGAAGCGAACCCGGCCCGACCGGGGCGGACCCGTCAGCGTTGTTCGGCCGGGCACCAGATCGTCGTTCGTCCTCCCACCGTGGCCCGGGCCAGTGGCCGGCCGCAGCGCGGACAACCGGTGGAACGGTCCCGGGCCACGAACAGGTCGCCGGTGTGGGACCCGCCGCGACCGTCGAGCTCGGCCAGGGTCCGGCGCAGCACGCGGTGCAGCCGTCGCCGCTCGGCGGCGTCGAGCCCACCGGCCGGACGGGTGGGGTCGAGGTGAGCCCGCCACAGGAGCTCGTCGACGAGCAGGTTCCCGAGACCGGCGAGCCGGCTCTGGTCGAGCAACCGCGCCTTCAACGCCACACCGCCGTCGAGCACGGCGCCGAGCGCAGCCGGCCCGATCGAGGCCGCATCGGGACCGAGCGCGTCGAGGCAGGGGTCGAGCTCCACACCGCCGAGCCGGCGCGGATCGATCATCACCAGGTCACCGCCATCGGCGAAGCGCAGGGCGAAACGTTCCCATCGGGGCTCCCGACGGCCGCTGCTGTACTCGAGCTTGTCGATCGCCGCCACCCCGTCGACGACGAGGCGGCCGGTCATGCCGAAACGCAGACCCAGCACCGCGTCGCCGTCGAGATCGAGCAGCAGCAGCTTGCCCTGGCGTCGGGCACCGCGCACGACTGCGCCGTCGAGCAGCGCGCCGAGCTCGCCTGCGGTCAGCCCACCGCGCAGGTACCACGCGTCGGGCGCGTCGACCGACGCGATCCGGCGGCCCACCACCCGCTCGGCCAGGCGCCGGTAGTACTCCACCTCGAGCAGCTCGGGCATCGTCGTCGGCCTGCGACGTCCGGCTTCAGAGCCGGGCCAGGAAGCGCTCGATGGCCGAACCCACCTGGTCGAACTCGAGGAGAAAGCCGTCGTGGCCGTGAGGGCTCTCGATCACCACGTGATCGACCGTGGCGCCGCAACGCTGCAGGCCGTCGCGCAACGCCTCCTGCTGGTACGGCGGGTAGAGCGTGTCGGTAGGGATCGCCATGGTGCACACCGGTGCCGTGATCCGGGCCAGCGCGGCATCGGTCCCGCCACGGCCGCGCCCGATGTCGTGCAGGTCCATGGCCCGGTTGAGCACCAGGTAGGTGTTGGCGTCGAAGCGCCGCACCAGCTTCTCGCCGTGGTAGGTCAGGTAGGACTCGACCTCGAAGGGATCCCACAGTCCGAAGTGGTCGACCGGGTTGGTGCTGTTGCGGCCGAACCGTTGCTGGAAGATCGGCTCGGCGCGGTAGTGGATCTGGGCAATCTGACGGGCGAGGGCCAGCCCGTCCTGCGGGCCGTCACCCGGTGCAGCGTCGTAGTAGTCACCGTTGCGCCAGCGAGGGTCGTTCGCCACGGCCAACCGTCCGACGGCGCTCCAGGCGATCTGTTGGGCGCTGGCCTCGGCCGTCGAGGCGATGGACACCAACGAGCGGACCCGGTCGGGATAGATGATCCCCCATTCGAGGACCTGCATGCCGCCCATCGAACCGCCGATCACCGACAGCCATCGCCCGATGCCCAGCTCGTCGGCCAGGCGCCGCTGGCAGCGCACCATGTCCCGGATGGTGACCACCGGGAACGCCGACCCCCAGGGACGTCCGGTACGGGGGTCGATCGAGGAGGGTCCGGTGCTGCCCTGGCAACCGCCGAGCACGTTGGCGCACACGACGAAGTACCGGTCGGTGTCGAGCGTGCGACCCGGACCGATGAGCGGGTCCCACCAGCCGGCGGTCGGTTGCCCCGGGCCGGAATCGCCTGCGGCGTGGGCGTCGCCGGTCAGCGCATGGCAGACCAGGATGGCATTGCCACCGTCGGGGTCGAGCGCGCCCCACGTCTCGTAGGCGACCACGACCTCGGGCAGGATGCCACCCTCCTCGAGGGCGAAGGGCACGGCCCGCAGCGAGAAGAACCTCCGGTCGTGCGTCGGCTGGCCGGGAGTCCAGGCCCCGCTGGCGGGCAGCGGCTTGCGTCCGGGGGGACGACCGAGGCCATCGGGTGGCTGCACTCGGTTCATGGGGCGATCCTCCTCGGACTTGAGTTGCCCGTCCTGCCGGCCGGGCCGCATCTCCGTGGTCGGGCGGCGTCGAGACGGGCCGTCGCACGGATTGGCACCTTGGGTGTCCGATCCCAGGTTGCCGGAACCTCGCAGCAGGGCTGGTCGGTTCACTCCGGATGTGGATCTCCATTGGACCAAGAATGATGCGGGCCCGTCAATGCAGCCGGGCCGAGGTGGCTCACGCCGCTGCGCCACCGACCCATTCGGTCAGCCAGGCCTCGAGCTCGAGTTCGGCCGCTCGACGCCGGTAGGCGGTGGCCAGCGCCGACGGCAGCGCATCGGCTTCATCGCGGAGTCCCTCGGCACGGTCCCGCAACGCCTTGCTCCGTGAACCGGGAGCCGCCGTCGGAACCAGTCGCAGGGTCATGGTGGTGTCACCCGAAGATGCGGTCATGGCTGGTACAACACCTCCCGGCCGCAGACATTTCACGGGAGCGGCACTGCTCGATTACAGATCCGTGGCAGGAAGATGACGCGCTGCCTCGGCCGCCCACCAGCGACGCACCGTGCCCGCCTTGTCCGCGGGGACGCCGTACGCCTGGGCCATGAGCTCACCGCAGCGTTGCCACACCCCGAGGTCAGCCGGAACTGCCCCGGTGCCCCGCAGCAGCAGCGCCGCCTCACGCCAGGGTTCGGCTTCGATCGGGGTCGGCAGGGCCAGCACCTGCTTGGCCCCGAGACGGAAGGCGCCGGCCGACAAACCGGCCCCGGCGAACCGCGTGGCTGCGTGCGCCGACACCACCGGTGCCGCCAGCACCGCCGCCACCATCCAGATCGGTTCCACCGCACCGAACGGCCCGGTCCTCGCCGCCGACCCGTCATCGGGTTCGACGGCGACGACCGGTACCGACGGCACGACGAGACCGCCGAGGTCGGGGGCGAACACGACCACCGACGTCTGCGTGGCCAGCACCAGCTTCGGTCGGAGGCGGCGCACCACCCACCGGTACAGGCTCGGGTCGCCCTCGGCCAACGCCTCGAGGTCGACCGCGGGGCGCGACCAACGTCGTCCGGCGAATCGCACCGGCACCTCGCCCCACCGCAACCGGCCGAGCCGCAACAGGCCCGAGGTGACCAACGGCGCCCACCGAACTACGGGCTCGTCCACGGAGCCGCCGGACGGTGCAGCCGGTCGGCGAATGCCGGAGAGCGCCGCACCGGGGTGTTCGTGGACATAGGGCGCCAACCCGTAGAACTGGTCCCGGAACCCTGCAGTTGCGGTGGTGAGGTCACCGAGACGGCCGGCCCCTCGCAACGACACCGACGGAACGCCACGTCCCACCGCCAGCAGCGGTGCCCACTCCCCCATCGGGCGAACCGGTCCGCCCCCCGACGCGGCCGGCGCCGACGACGAATCGGACTCCCGCGGCGAATCGACGTCTTTTCGCCCCGACGGGATCACCGGTGCTCCCGCCCACAACCGGAACGGACCGCCCGAGGCCCCGGGGCCGGCGGTCTCGCGAACCCGGCGCAGGACCGGCGCGCACACCCGGACGCCGGCGGCGAAAACGTCGCCCCCACCGATCCACAGGCCCTCGAGCCGGGCACGTCGCTCGATGTCGGCACGCGCACGCGCGCCATGTGCGCCCACCAACGTCGACTCAGGTTGGACCAGTACCACCCTGCCGCCCTCGGCCACCAGGTCCAGCGCTGCGAGGAGGAACAACAGGGCCGTGTCGACGTAGCCCTTGGCCGCGTCGCCGAATCGTCCCTGCAGGAGCTTCCGTGACGCTGCCGACCGAGCCGTCACCCCCTGAAGCTGGTTGAGGAACGGTGGGTTGCCCACCACCACGTCCACCGGTCCCGGCGGCGGGCCGCCGGGACCGGGCAACGCGAGCCCGTCCCCGGACCGCACCGCCTCGGGCGACGGCCACCACGGCACATCGTCGATCGTCCAGGCCCACCAGGCGAGGGCGGTACGGGCCACGGCCACCGCACCGGGGTCGATGTCACAGCCCCGCAGAGCAGCAACACACGCCGCACCACTGACGCCGCAGCGCTGCCGGAATCGCTCGGCGGCGGCCAGCAGGAACGCCCCGCTCCCCATCGCCGGATCGGCCACCACCAGCAGCCCATCCGGACAGTCGGCCGACCCATCGAGCGCAGGCGATGATCCTGCGACACCGTCGCAGGCCAGACCCACCAGCCCTTGTGCCACCGAACCCGGCGTGTAGAAGACGCCACCACGCCGCCGCGCCGAGGCGCTGAGCGCCGCCTCGTAGACCAGCCCGAGCAGGTGCGGCACCGTGACCGCATCGGCGCTCGCCGCCCGCACCGTCTCCGCGGCCAACCCGGCGGGCAGCTCGGCAGTGCCCGGCCGGCCAGGGGCAACGGCGCGTGGTGCAGCTGCAGCGGCCAACGGTTCGAGCAATGTGGCCGGCGCGCCATCGCGGCGGGCGGCGGCTTCGGCCACTGCAGCGACCGCCAGTACCGCCGTCCCGACCCGACCCGGCCCGGTCTCGCCGGATGCCCATCGCTGCCAGGCCCGGAGACAGCGCCCGAGGCCTGTTCCCGGGCCCTGCTGCATCTCCCTACAATGCCCGTTCTGATGCGTTGGACCGTGCATGGTGAGCGGGCGATGTACTCATCGCCGTGGATGAGTGTCCGCCTCGTGGACGTCGAACTCCCCGACGGCGTCCGGTTCGAGCACCACGCCCTGCGCATGGCGGCGACGGCGGCCGGCACCGTGCTCTACGACCCGCGTCCCGATCGTGGGGTGCTGCTGCTCTACCGCCACCGGTTCATCGGCGATTTCTGGGGATGGGAGATCCCGGCCGGACGGGTGGAAGCCGGGGAGGACCCTGCGGATGCAGCACGCCGGGAAGCCCGCGAGGAAGTCGGCTGGGAGCCGCAGGTGCTCACCCGGCTGACGTCGTACCGTTTCGCGTCGGGCAGCTCCGACGGCGAGTTCCACCTGTACTTCGGGACCGCACTGCAGGAGGTCGGCCCACCCACCGACCCCAACGAGGCCGAACGCATCACCTGGTTCAGCCCTAGCGCCGTGCGCGAGCTCATCACCGCCGGGGAGATCCACGACGGCCTGTCGCTGACCGCTCTGCTGTGGGCGTTCAGCTTCGGGCTGTTCGAGCGCGGCTGAGCCCACCCCCGCCCGCGGTCCGGCGCCCGCAGATCGCTCAGGACTGGCCGGCGGTGGCCATCGGATCCCACGCAGCGAGATCGTTCAGGCGGGGATCGTTGGAGAACATCTCCACCATCGGGAGCTTGAGGTTGAGCCGGTTCTGCAACCGCCGCACCTCGAGTTCCTGATTCCACAGCACCAGCGACACCGCCATACCGGCCTCGCCCGCACGGGCGGTTCGTCCGGAACGGTGCAGGTAGGCCTTGTGATCCTCGGGCGGGTCGTAGTGGACCACGACGTCGACGTCGTCCACGTGGATCCCGCGGGCGGCGACGTCGGTCGCCACGAGCACGTGCACGTTGCCGGCAGCGAAGTCGGCGAGGGCCTTCTCCCGCAGGTTCTGGCGCAGATCACCGTGGATCGCCGCCGCCTCGACGCCTTCCTTGAGCAGGGAGGCGGCCACCTTGTCGGCGCCACGCTTGGTGCGGCTGAAGACCAGCACCCGCTTGGCGTTACGGGCGATCGCCGCGGTCACCTTCACCTTGTCGAGCTCGTGCACCAGCACGAAGCGGTGCACCATCTGGTCGACGGTCACCTGACGGGACTCGACCTCGTGGAAGACCGGATCGGTCTGGTACTGGCGGACCAGGCTACCGATGACCCCGTCGAGCGTCGCCGAGAACAGCAGCGTCTGGTGCCGGCCGTCGATGTGGCGCAGGATCCACTCGACCTGGGGCAGGAACCCCATGTCGGCCATCCGGTCGGCCTCGTCGATGACCACGTGGTCGACATCGGCCACCGACAGCTCGCCCTGCTGGATCAGGTCGATGAGCCGCCCAGGCGTCCCGATGACCAGGTCGACCCCGTCGACCAGGCGTTTGATCTGGGTCTCGATACGCGCCCCGCCATAGACGGCGGCGATGCTGATCCCTCGGGCGGTGGCCAGCGGCTCGAGTTCGTCGTGGACCTGCAACGCCAACTCGCGCGTGGGCACCAGCGTGAGGCCGTGGGGCCGGCGCGGCTGGGCCTTGGCCAGGTTCTGCAGCACCGGCAGCCCGAAGGCCAGGGTCTTGCCCGAGCCGGTCTTGGCCTTCCCGCACACGTCCTTGCCGGCGACGGCGTCGGGGATGGTGAGGGACTGGATCTCGAAGGGTTGCTCGATTCCGCGGGCGCGCAGCGCCTCACAGAGATCGGCGGACACGCCGAGTGTTTCAAAACCACTGGAGGGCACGAAGGCACCTTTCGCTCGGAACCGCTACGGGGGCGGCCGCTCGCTTCGACCCCGCGAACGGCTCCGGCTGGGCAACCTGATGGGCGAGTCCGGCCCAGATGCCAACCGTCCACCCAGCCGTCTGCCGGGCGACGAGCCCAGTGTACCGCTCACCGTGACGATCGGCGCGGCACCGCAGAGCCGGCTGCGTGGCGACGCAAGCGGACGCGCATCCCGCTCACGCCGCGCTCGTCCACCTCAACGCCCTCGGCCCGCAACCGAGCCGCTTGTTCCTGCTCGTGCCCCGGGGCCAGCCGACCGTTCGCCGCCACCACCCGCCACCACGGAAACTCACCGTCCGTGGCAGCAAGGAAGTGCCCGACGGCACGGGCCCGGCGGGGATAGCCGGCCTCCTCGGCCACCTCGCCGTAGGTCACGACATCGCCCGGGGCGAGCGAGCGCAGGACGGCGGCAATCGCATCGGGCAACGGGAGCATGGACCGATGTTCGCGCACCGTGCCGGCGGCCGGCCCGCTCCGCGCCTCATCACGCCCGCGCGCTGACCGCTGCGCCACCACCGAGTGCCCGCTCCTCGCCCCGCCGCCGCGACCGCGACCGCTACCGTCTGGACTGTGCTGCAGGAGGGCTGGCTGGACGACCACCTACGGACCTGGCCGGCCACCACCGTGGCCGTCGGGGCGACCGATGCCGCGGGCACCTTGGCCGTCAGCGGCCCGACCGACCGGGTGCTGCCGCTGGCCTCGGTGACCAAGCTGCTGGTGTCCATGGCCTGCTGGGTCGCCCTCGAGGAGGAGACCCTGCACCTCGACGAGCCGGCCGGGCCGCCGGGCTCGACGGTCCGCCATCTCCTGGCCCACGCCTCGGGGCTCGCCCCCGACGACGCTCGGGTGCTGGCCGCCCCGGGGACCCGCCGGATCTACTCCAATGCCGGGTTCGAGGTGCTCGCCGCCCATCTCGAAGCGGCATCGGGCCTCACCGTGGCGACCTATCTCACCGAGGCGGTACTCGACCCACTGGGCTGCCGGGACCTCCGCCTCGAGGGGTCACCGGCGCACGCCGGCCGGGGCACGGTGCACGACCTGCTGACGATCGGCCGTGAACTGCTCGCCCCCCGACTCGTGCACCACAGCACCTGGCGCGCAGCGACCGCACCGCAGTTCCCCGACCTTGCGGGAGTTCTGCCGGGCTTCGGCCACCACGACCCCAACCCGTGGGGCCTGGGGGTCGAGGTGCGCGGCGAGAAGACGCCGCACTGGACCGGTCGCCGCAACAGCCCGGCGACGTTCGGTCATTTCGGGCGCAGCGGTTCGTTCCTGTGGGTCGACCCCGTCGCCGGGCTGGCCGTCGCAGGGCTCGGCGACCTGCCCTTCGGCCCGTGGGCCGCCATCGCGTGGCCACAACTCTCCGACGCCGTCCTGGCCGAGCTGCGCCGCAGCTAGGCGCCCCCGGCGCCTCCGCCTCCGGACCCTGGGCCGTCATCACCCGCGCCGTCATCACCCGCGCCGTCATCACCCGCGCCGTCATCACCCGCGTCGGCGTCGGCGCCAGCGGCGTGCCCGGCCACGACGGGTCCGCGCCGGCCGAACACCGCCAACCATCCGAGCGCCAGCACCGTGGCCAACGCTGCGATCAGCAGGTTGAAGCGGACCCCGAAGAGCTGCTGGGCCGGGTCGATCCGCAACGACTCCACCCAGAACCGGCCGATGCCGTACCCCGCCACGTACACCGCGAACATGCTGCCCGGACGCAACCGGCCCCGGGTGCGCCGCTCGAGCCACACGATGAAGCCGGCCAGGGCCAGGTTCCACAGGCCCTCGTAGAGGAAGGTCGGATGGTACGTGGCGACGTCCTCGTAGCCGGCGGGCCGGTGGGTGGGGTCGATCTGCAAGCCCCACGGCAGGTCGGTGGGTCCGCCGAAGAGCTCCTGGTTCCACCAGTTGCCCCAGCGTCCGATGGCCTGCGCCACCGGGATGGCCGGGGCCACGATGTCGAGCGCATACCCCGCGGTCATCCCCCGGCGACGGGCGGCCCACAGTCCGACCAGCACCCCGAGCAGCAGACCACCGGGTATGCCGAGGCCGCCCTCCCAGACCTTGACGGTGTCCCCCCAGTGACCCCGGAAGCGATCGAGGTCGGTGAGGACGTGGTACAGACGAGCGCCGATCAGCCCGGCGACCACCCCCCACACGGCGATCTGGGAGAAGTCGTCCGGATCGCCACCACGCGCCGCATGGCGTCGCCGGGCGATCTCGACGGCCGCCATCACCCCGAGGGCGATCATCAGGCCGTAAGCGGTGAGCCGCAGCGGCCCGAGGTGCAGCTGGCCCGACGAAGGGCTCGGGATCGACCCGACGATGGCGCTCAGCACCGGTTCAGGGATGCAGCCGGTGGGTCGGCAGGGCGAACAGGTCGCCGGCACCGGCCGTGGTGGCGCTGTGCAGCCCGCCGGCCTGCGGCAGCAGCTGCTCGGCGTAGAAGCGCGCCGTCACGAGCTTGTCGTGCGCGAGGTCGGCATCGCCGGTCGCTGCCGCTGCGGTGGCCGAGCGGGCCAGCAACCAGCCTCCGACGCACAGACCGAACATGCGCAGGTACGGGGTGGATCCTGCCAGCGTGGCGTTGGGGTCGGACGTACCGCGGGCCAGCAGCCACTCGGTGGCCTCCGCCAACCCGTCGAGCTGCGCATCGAGGTTGGTACGGATCGACTCGTAGCCGGCCCCGGCGAGCTCGAGCTCGGCCCCGACGCTGCGCATGGTGTCGATGAACTCGCGCACCGACGCACCGCTGCGAATGCCCAGCTTGCGGCCCACGAGGTCGGCGGCCTGGATGCCATTGGTCCCCTCGTAGATGGGGGCGATGCGCGAATCACGGAAGTGCTGCGCCACCCCGGTCTCCTCCACGAAGCCCATACCGCCGTGGATCTGCAGCGCCAGCGAGGTCAACTCGACCCCGAGATCGGTCCCGAACCCCTTGCAGATCGGCGTGAGGAGGCCGACCAGTTCGTTGGAGCGGCTCCGTAGCGCCTCGTCGGGGTGGTGATTGCTGCGGTCGATGTACGACGCATTCAGCAGGATCAGGCAGCGCAGCGCCTCGATGTACGCCTTCTGGGTCATCAGCATGCGGCGCACGTCGGCATGGTCGACGATCGGCGAATCGGCACCCGTCGCGCCCACCGCCTTGCCCTGCCGCCGGTCCTGGGCGTACTGCAACGCCTGCTGGTAGGCGCGTTCGGCCAGCGCCAGACCTTCCAGGCCGACGGAGAGCCGGGCGTTGTTCATCATCACGAACATGATCCGCATGCCCGTGTTCTCCTCGCCGATGAGGTAGCCGACGGCGTCCTCGTAGGCGAGCACACAGGTCGGCGAGCCATGGATGCCCAGCTTGTGCTCGATCGACACGCAGCTGACCCCGTTGCGCTCGCCGAGCGACCCGTCCTCGGCGAGCAGGAACTTGGGCACGATGAAGCAGGAGATGCCCTTGGTGCCCGCCGGCGCGCCAGGGGTCCGGGCCAGCACCAGGTGGACGATCTGCTCGGCCATGTCGTGCTCGCCGTAGGTGATGTAGATCTTCTGCCCGGTGATGCGGTACGAGCCGTCGTCCTGCGGGATGGCCTTGGTGGTCAGCGCACCCACGTCGGAGCCGGCGTGCGGCTCGGTGAGGTTCATCGTGCCGGTCCAGGCGCCGCTCACCATCTGGCGTAGGTAGGTCTCCTGCTGCGCCTCGTCGCCGTAGTGCAGCAGGGCGTCGATGGCACCCTGGGTGAGCAACGGGCAGAGCGAGAACGCCATGTTGGCGGAGGTGAGCATCTCCTGCATGGCCACCCCGACCACCCAGGGGAACCCGCCGCCGCCGTAGGCCGGCGGGAACGGGACCGACGGCCAGCCGGCATCGACATAGCGCTGGTAGGCCTGCTTGAACCCGCTCGGCGTCACCACCGAGCCGTCGGGCTGCCATTGGCTGCCCTCGAGGTCGCCGGGCCGGTTGGTCGGCGCCACCACCTCGGCCATGAACCGGCCACACTCCTCGAGCACACCGATGACGGTGTCGAGGTCGGCGTGCTCGAAGCTCGGCAGGGCCGACAGCTCCCGGTACCCCACGATGTGCTCCAGCACGAATGCCAGATCGGCCAGCGGCGCTACGTAATCGGTCACGTCGCAGGAGCGTAGCGGTGGATCCGGCCGTCTGGAGGGACGACTGACGCTCGGCTGTCGCGGCCGCTACGGGAGGGGCCCTCCGGCAGGCCGCGGCACGACGGCAACGACACGGCCCCGGGTGCGAGCACCCGGGGCCGTCGGTCGGACGTCGGACCGTGTCGCTCAGGAGCGGCGGGTCTCGTTCCAGGGGCCTTCGTCGGAACGGGGCTCCTTGGGCAGGCCGAGCACCCGTTCACCGAGGATGTTCCGTTGGATCTCGTTCGAGCCGGAGTAGATCGACGCCGGACGGGCACCCAGGAAGTGGGTCACCCAGCGGTAGGACGAATCGGGATCGCCCGCCGCCTCCGGCGCGATGGTCGACAGCGGCGACGCACCGCTCGGGGCCATGGCGTCGGCACCGAGGAGGTTCGTGGCCAGCTCGGTCATCTTCTGGAACAGCTCGCTCCACAACAGCTTGTTGATCGAGGACTCCGGGCCGAGCACGTCGTCCTTGAGCACCGAGGTCAGCGTCCGCAGACCGTAGAAGCGGAGGATCTCGGCCTTGGACTGGCACCACGCCAGCTGCTGGCGGATCACCGGGTCGTTGTCGAGGCCCTTGTCCCGGGCGATGCGCACCAGGCCGTCGGCCACCGCCTTCATCCGGTAGGAGACCGTCGTGGCGTCGTCGCCCCGTTCGTAGGCCAGCAGCTGGTTCGCCACCCGCCAGCCCTCGTGGACCCCGCCGATGATGCAGTCCTTGGCCGTGCGGGCGTCGCTGAAGAACACCTCGTTGAAATCGTGGCTGCCCGTGATGTTGATGATCGGCCGCACCTCGATACCGGGCTGGTCGAGCGGGCAGAGCAGGAACGAGATGCCCTTGTGCTTGATGGCGGTCGGATCGGTCCGACACAGCACGAAAATCCAGTTCGCGGTGTGACCTTCCGAGGTCCAGATCTTCTGGCCGTTGATCACCCACTCGTCGCCGTCGAGCACCGCCGAAGTGCCCAACGAGGCGAGGTCGGAACCCGAGTTCGGCTCCGAGTAGCCCTGGCACCAGCGATCCTGACCGGAGAGGATGCGCGGCAGGTAGTACCGCTTCTGCTCCTCGGTGCCCATCACCATGATCGTCGGGCCGATCATCGACATGCCGAAGCCGTCGTTGGGTCCCCCGGTGGGAACCGCAGCCTTGGCGAACTCCTCGTGCAGCACCACCCGTTCGATGGCGGACAGACCCGAGCCGCCGTACTCCTTGGGCCACGCCGGGGCGATCAGGTCGTTGTCGACCAGCCGCTGACGCCACTGGGCTACCCACGCGTCGCGTTCCTCGGCCTCCAGGGTGCCCACCCCGCTCCAGCCGGCGGGCAGGTTGTCGCCCAGGAACGCCTGGATCCTCGTGCGGAATGACTCCGCTTCTGCTGAGTAACGCGGGTCCATGGTCGCTCCCTTGGTCTCAGTACCCGGTCGGATCGTAGTTGGCCCGTAGCGGTCAGCCTCAACGCAAGCGTCGACCGCTGCCCGGGCGGGGCCGGCCGGGGCGGGGCGGGGCGGGGCGGCCGGTGCAGGTGGACCCGAGCGTCCCCATCCGTTCCTTCTCATCCAGACAGGGGAGGACGTCACCCGGCCCGAACCGGTTCCATGGGAACGGTCGGACGCGAAGTCCGGAAGGGACGACGATCATGGACAGCAACCTCATCCACAACCCCGAACCGGGCAACGGGCGCCGCAAGATCGCCCTGGCGCTCGCTGCGGTGGCCGTGACGTCACTGGTGCTGGCCAGCCAGGCCTCCGCCAAGCCCGGCAAGGCCAAGAAGGATCGGTCCGGCGGCGGGGTGCAGACCGAGTCGATCGTCGGCGTCACCACGATGCCGCCGAGCACCTCCACGACCCTTGCCGCGCTGGGTTGGGGCGAGGTCGAGGGCGTGCGCTGGCGCTGAGCCGGCCAGAAGAACACCACCGGCACAGAAGCGACATCGAGCAGGTCCACACCAGAATGAAGATCACCTCGTCGAACGGTCCCGCACCGACCGGGGGCAGCCGCCGCAAGATCGCCATCGCCCTCGCCGCCGTCGCCGCGGCCGCGCTGCTCTTCGCCGGCCAGGCCACCGCCAAGCCCGGCAAGGAGCGCGAACGCCACGGACGTCCCGAACGGCCGAGCGTCGAGACGACGACCACGATCGCGGCGGTGCCCACCACCACCGTCCAGTCGAACACGACCCTGATCACCAGGCCGACCACCACCACGACGACGACGAGCACGACCACCGGCGGTGGACCCGAGTGCGGCCCGCGTTGGAAGGTGGAGGGACCCGGCTGCGTGCCGTGCGATCTGTCGGGCACCTCGACCACCCAGGTCGGCGGGACGTGTGCGCCACCGCCGTCCACGACCACGACCATGGCCACTGCGACCACGACCACTGCGATCACGACCACTGCGATCCCGACCACCACGATCGTCCCCACCGCGGTCCCGATCACCACGACCACGACCGAGGTCCCGGAAGAACTCGCGGTGCCCAACCCCTGGGAGGAACCGAACCATGGGTGCACGGAGGGGGCGTACTGGTACGGGAACGGCTGCGTCTCCGACGGCAGGGTGTGGCGGTAGCGGCCGGTCGTGCAAGACGCTCGGCGGGCGTCGGCGATGCGACGTCCGCCGAAGTTCTGCTTCGGTTCGGGGGCCATCGCGCCGATAGCGCAAACGCACGACGCAACTCGGCGTCCGGCGAGCACCGGAGCCACCCGTTGAGTCTGCCCTCGACAACATGACCGAACGATCCGATCCCACCGATGCCGGCGCGCCGGCCGACCGCGTCACGCCTGCCTCCGGGCGTCGACCGAGGATCGATCACGCCCTGTTGCGCACCATCAACCTGTCGCTCGCCCTGGTGATCGGCATCGAGCTCGGCCTCGCCTGGTTGGTCGATCGCGACAACCCGGCCACGCTCGGCCCCGTGCTCGCCTGGTGGGTATTCGCGCTGGCTTTCGCCGCCACCGAGCTGGCGATCTTCGACATCGAGCTCGACCGGGAACAGATCACCTTCACCTTCGCCGAGATCCCCCTCGTCGTCGGCCTGTTCGTGTCGAGTCCGTTGCCGGTGCTCCTGGCCCGGCTGGGCGGGACATTTCTGGTGTTGGTGCTGGTCACCCGGCAGATGCCGCGCAAGACGCTGCTCAACGTCTCCGCCACCGGCGCCGAGTGCATCGTGGCGTTCCTGGTGTTCCACGTCGTGTCCGACGGCGCGGACATCACCCAACCCCGCAGCTGGCTGGCGGCCGGCATCGCCCTCGTCGTCGCCGATCTGACGTCGCTGTCGGTGGTGCACCTGGCCATGGTCTTCCACGGGGCACCGGTGCGGTTCTCGCCGCTGATCCCGACCACCCTGGTCACCGCGCTGACCAACACCAGCCTGGCCATCACCGGCCTGCTCCTGCTCCAGGTGAGCCCGCTGGCCCTGTTCCCGCTGATCACCGTGGTCGGCATCGTCATCATGGCCTGGCACAGCTACGCCGCGCTGGCCGCCCGTCTCGACAGCATGAGCCTGCTCTACGACTTCACCCGGCTCGTGGCCGGCAGCCAGCACTCCAGCGACGTGGTGGCACCGCTGCTGAGCCGCCTGCGTGAGCTGCTCGCCGCCGAGTTCGTGGTGGTCCACCTGTTGGACCGCAACGACGCCGAGGGCAGCTCGGTGGAGACCTGGATGGATGCGACCAGCCATCAGCTGGCCGCTGCACCCGGTGACCTGCGCCAACGGCTGGTGGCGTTCGACGATGCAAACCCGCAGCACGCCCGGTACAGCCCGCTCGATCGGCACCGCGCCCTCGCCGCCGACCTCGGCCGGCCGGACGGGCTCGCTGCCGCGCTCTACTCGGGCGACGAGCTGTTCGGGGTGCTGATCGTCGACTCCCACCGCATGGACCTCGGTCCCTTCGCCGCCGATGACGCCCGCCTGTTCGACACGCTGAGCCGCCATGCCGCTTCGGCGCTCGACAACGCCAAGCTGATCGACCGTCTCCGTCACGAGAACCGGCAGCGGCTGCACGAGGCACGCCACGACCCGCTGACCGGCCTGCCCAACCGGGCCGACTTCAACCGTCGCTTCGCCGACCTCCTCGACGAGGCCGCCGACCTCGGCGGCTCGCTCGGCGTCGGGCTGATCGACCTCGACAAGTTCAAACAGGTCAACGACACCCTCGGCCACCACGTGGGCGACCTGCTGCTGACCGCCGTCGCCGAACGGCTGCGCATCGGCCTCGAGGCCGGGGTCCTGCTCGCCCGGCTGGGCGGCGACGAGTTCGCGCTCCTCGCCCCGCAGCACAACAGCCCCGCCGAGCTGCTGGCGCTGGGCGTCCGGATCGAGGCCATGGTCCGTCAGCCCTTCAACCTCGACGGGCACGTGGTCGAGATCGGGGCCAGCATCGGATTCAGCTGCTTCCCGCAACATGGGAACGACCCGGTGGGCCTGTTGCGCAACGCCGACCACGCCATGTACCGGGCCAAGCAGTACGCGAACCGCCATCACGTGGAAGTGGCGGGACGCGACCAGCGCACCCGCACCCCCGCTGACCGCTGACCGCTGACACCGGGCGGATCGGGACGCGCCCGGGGGCCGGCCGATGGGCCGACCCCCCCCTCCGGGACCCGCGACGGACGGGTGACGTTCAGCCCATCGTGAGCTCGCCGGCGGCATCGACCCCGATGCTCACCCGGTCGCCCTCGGCGAACTTGCCCTGCAGCAAGGCCATGGCGAGCGCATCGCCGACCTGTTTCTGGATGAGCCGCTTGAGCGGCCGGGCTCCGAAGACGGGGTCGTAGCCGTCCGCCGCCAGCTTCGCCGCGGCCTCGGCCGACACCACGAGCTCGATACGGCGATCGGCGAGCCGCTTCACCAGCGTCTGCAGCTGGATGCCGACGATGCGGCCCATGTCCTCCTCGGTGAGGCGGCGGAATCGCACGATCTCGTCGATCCGGTTGATGAACTCGGGCCGGAAGAAGTCGCCGGGATCACCGGGGATGTTCGAGGTCATGATGACCACCGAGTTGGCGAAGCTGACCGTACGCCCCTGGCCGTCGGTGAGACGGCCGTCGTCGAGCAACTGCAACAGCACGTTGAACACGTCGGGGTGGGCCTTCTCGACCTCGTCGAGCAGCAGCACCGAGTACGGCCGTCGCCGCACCGCCTCGGTGAGCTGGCCGCCCTGGTCGTAGCCGACGTACCCGGGAGGGGCACCGATCAGCCGGGCAACCGCGTGCTTCTCCATGTATTCGGACATGTCGATACGGACCATGGCCCGCTCGTCGTCGAAGAGGAACTCGGCCAGCGTGCGGGCCAGCTCGGTCTTGCCCACGCCGGTGGGCCCGAGGAACAGGAACGAGCCGATCGGTCGGTTGGGGTCGCTGAGCCCGGCCCGGCTGCGCCGGATGGCGTTGGCCACTGCGCTGACGGCCTCGTCCTGGCCGACGACGCGCTCGTGGAGCACGTCCTCGAGCCGCACCAGCTTGTGGACCTCGCCCTCCATCAGCCGGGTGACCGGCACACCGGTCCAGCGCGACACCACCTCGGCGATGTCCTCCTCGTCGACCTCCTCCTTGAGCATCTTCGAGGTCGACTGCAGCTCGTCGAGGCGGGCCGTCGCCACCTCCAGGGCCTTGGTGAGGTCGGGCAGGCGGCCGTAGCGGACCTCGGAGGCCCGGGCCAGGTCGCCCTCGCGTTCGAGCCGGTCGGCCTCGAGCGTGGTCTGCTCCAACTGCTCCTTCAGCACGCGGATGCGGTCGATGGCATCACGCTCGTTCTGCCAGTGGGCCTTCATGCCGTCGAGCTGCTCGGTGAGGTTGGCGATCTCGGCGTCGATGGCGTCGCGCCGCTCCACCGAGGACTGGTCGGTCTCCTTGGCCAGTGCCACCCGCTCGATCTCCAGCTGGCGGATCCGCCGGCTGACGACGTCGATCTCGGTGGGCATCGAGTCGATCTCGATGCGCAGCTTCGACGCCGACTCGTCGACGAGGTCGATGGCCTTGTCGGGCAGGAACCGGTCGGTGAGGTACCGGTCCGACAGCACGGCCGCCGACACCAGGGCCGAGTCCTGGATCCGCACGCCGTGGTGGACCTCGTAGCGCTCCTTCAGACCACGCAGGATGGCGATGGTGGCCTCGACCGACGGCTCGCCCACCAGGACGGGCTGGAAACGTCGCTCCAACGCCGGGTCCTTCTCGACGTACTTGCGGTACTCGTCGAGGGTGGTGGCACCGATCATGCGCAGCTCGCCGCGGGCCAGCATGGGCTTGAGCATGTTCGAGGCGTCCATGGCCGAGTCGCCGCCGGCGCCGGCACCGACCACGGTGTGCATCTCGTCGATGAACGTGATGACCTCACCCTCGGAGTCGGAGATCTCCTTGAGCACCGCCTTGAGGCGTTCCTCGAACTCGCCGCGGTACTTGGCGCCGGCCACCATCGAGGACAGGTCGAGCGAGATCAGGCGCTTGTTCTTCAGGCTCTCGGGGACGTCACCCTCGACGATGCGTCGGGCGAGGCCCTCGACGATGGCGGTCTTGCCCACGCCGGGCTCGCCGATGAGGACCGGGTTGTTCTTGGTCCGGCGGCTGAGGACCTGCACCACCCGGCGGATCTCCTCGTCACGCCCGATGACCGGGTCGAGCTTGCCCTGGCGGGCCACCTCGGTCAGATCCCGGCCGTACCGTTCGAGCGCCTGGTAGGTGGTCTCGGGGTTCTGCGAGGTGACCCGGTGACTGCCGCGCACCTTCTGCAGGGCACCCAGCATCGACTCCTTGTCACTGCCGATCCGGTCGGCCATGGCCAGCAGGAGGTGCTCGGTCGACAGGTACTCGTCACCGAGCTCGGTGCGCAGCGCATCGGCCTGTTCCATGGCCCGGGTGAAATCCCGGCCCATCCGGCTCTCGCCGCCGTAGGCGCGAGGCAGCTTGGCCAGGGCCTCGTCGAGTTGGTTGCGCAGCGTCAGCGGCTTGATGCCGAGCTGGTCGATGATCGGCAGGACCACGCCGTCGGCCTGGCCCAGCAGGGCGGCGAGCAGATGGTCGGCGGTGACCTCGGGATGACTCTGGCTCTTGGCTGCCGAGATGGCGGCCTGCACGGCCTCCTGGGTCTTGATGGTCCAGCGGTTCGGGTCGAGGCTCATGGGGTGATCCTTCGGCTGATCCGGGTCGTTGTCGCCCGGCGAGAATGAAACGAGGAAGTAGTCGCAGAAGATGCAGACGTAGAAACAGCAGACGTAGAGACAGCAGACGTAACGGAGGACGACACTGCGGAGGACGGCGAGGAGCGGGTCGAGGGCGAGGAGCGGGTCGAGGGCGAGGCGCCCAAGGCGATCCGCAGGCCCCGCAGCTCGTCCTCGAGGTCGAGCACGAGCTTGATGCCCACGTGCGGCAGGCCCAGCCGGGTCAGCTCGGCGATACGGGCCACACGGACGAGATCGGCATCGGAGTAGCGCCGTCCGCCGCCGGCAGTTCGGGCCGGTACGACCAGGCCCACCCGCTCGTAGGCCCGGAGGGTCTGGGGGTGGATCCCGGCGAGGTCGGCGGCGACGGAGATGACGTAGCGGGGGTAGTCGGCATCCCGGCTCATCATCGGGTCCCCCGCGGCGAGGCCCGCTGCTGTTCGAGCACGGCCAACTGTTCGAGCAGAGCCCGCTCCTCGGTGCTGACGTGCTGGGGCACGGCGACCTCGATGGTGACGAGCAGGTCGTGGCCCGCTGCGCCACGGCCCTTGGCCCGCAGCACCCGTCCGGTGCGCGAGCCCGGCGGCACCTTCAACCGCACCGCTGCGCCGTCGAGGGTCGGGGCCTCGATCTCGGCACCGAGCACGGCCTCGGTGTAGGTGACCGGGACCGTCACCGTCAGGTCATGACCCTTGCGCCCGAACGTGGGGTGGGCCGCAACCGACAGCTCGAGCAGCAGATCGCCGGCCGGACCACCGTTGACACCCGGCTCGCCCTTGCCCCGCAGCCGGATGGTCTGGCCGTCCTTCACCCCGGCGGGTAGACGGGTCTTCACCTGGCGGCCGCCCACGGTGATCGTCGTCTCGAGGCCCGAAACGGCGTCGACGAAGTCGAGGCTCAGGTGCGCCTGCACGTCGACCCCCGGTCGGGGCCCCATCGCCCCGCCACGCCGCGGCCCACGAGCCGGGCCACCACCGCCGAACAGTCCGCTGAGCAGATCGTTGAGGTTCACGTCGCCGTCGAAGAACGGACCCCCCGGACCACCGGGCCCGCCCGGACCGCCGCGCCCGGCCCCGAACCCACCCTCACGGGACAGGCGACGGAACTCGTCGTACTCCTTGCGGGTCTTGGCGTCGCTGAGCACCTCCTTGGCCCTCGACACGGCCTTGAAGCGCTCCTCTGCGGCCTTGTCGCCGGGGTTGCGGTCGGGGTGCAGTTCACGGGCGAGCTTCTTGTAGGCCTTCTTCACCTCGTCCTCGGAGGCGGTGGCGGCCACGCCGAGCACGGCGTAGAAGTCGGTTTCGAGCCAGTCCTGATGTGCGTTCATAGTTGAGTCACCTCCGCTCAACTTACCTACTGAATGTTTCTATTCCGCGCCCGCCGGTCGTGCATCGTCCGATCGGCCCGCATCGCGCCGCCGAAGGTCCCCGTTCGCGGTTCCGACCCGCCCGTTCGGGCCGAATCGCCCCGTTCGCCGTGCAGTTGCCGGTCGTCGCAGGCCACGATGGACCCATGCCCGCCCGCCCCACCGACGAGCACTGCCCCGACCCGGTGCGCCGGGCCTCGATGACCCAGCGATGGGACAGCCTGACCTTCGTCCACTTCGAGTACGAGCCGGCCGACATCGCGGCGCGCCTGCCGGCACCGTTGCGGCCCGACACCTTCGACGGCGCGGCCTGGGTCAGCCTCGTGCCCTTCGAGATGCAGCACCTGCGCCTCACCGGGCTCCCACCGATCCCCGGCACGTATCGGTTCTGCGAGACCAACGTGCGGACCTACGTGGTCGGACCCGACGGCACGCCGGGGGTCTACTTCTTCTCGCTCGACGTCCCCTCACCGCCGGTGGTGGCCGCGGCCCGCATCGGTTTCGCGCTGCCGTACCGACTCGCCCGGATGTCGATGGAACGGATCGGCCACCGCGTGGCATACCAATCGGTACGGCGGGGCGGGCGGGGCGGGCGGGGCGGGCAGGGCGGGGACGGCCCTGCGTCGAGTCGGCTGACGGTCGAGGTGGGCGACCCGGTGGTGGCGGACGACCTCGACGTGTTCCTCACCAGCCGCTGGGGGTTGCTCACCGCCACCCGGCCGGACCGGGTCCGCTACGCCCCGGTCGAGCACGATCCCTGGCCGCTGCAACGGGCCACCGTGCACGAACTCGACGACACCCTGGTCGCCGCGGCCGGGCTGCCCGAGCCCCAGGACCGGATGATCGTGCGCTACTCCCCCGGGGTCGACGTGCGCATCGGCTTCCCACGGCGCCTCCCGGTGGACGCTGCACCGCGTGGCACGGACCGGGGCCGTGCCGGCGGGCCGGACGGTACGCTGCGACGGTGATCGCCCCCATCATCAGCGCCGCAGACCTCGCCGAGCTGCTCCGGGACGAGGTCGCGGCCTTCGCAGGTCGACCCCTCGTCGTCGTCGACAGCCGCTGGTATCTCGACGGCCGCTCCGGCGAGGCCGCGTACCGCACGGGCCACCTTCCGGGTTCGGTCTGGATCGACCTCGACCGCTGGCTGTCCACCCACGGGGAACCGTCGGAGGGACGCCATCCCCTGCCCAGCCCGGAGACCTTCGCCGAGGGCATGGGCCGTCACGGTATCGGCGCGGACACCGTCGTCGTGGTCTACGACGACCAGGGTGGCCTCGTGGCCGGGCGACTGGTGTGGATGCTGCGCCGCCTCGGGCACGACGCGGCGGTGCTCGACGGCGGCCTCGGCGCCTGGCCGGGTCCGCTCGACGAGGGTGACGGTCCGACCGTCGAAGCGGCGTCGTTCCCGGTGCAGCCCTGGCCCACGGCGTACTTCCTGACCACGGACGAGGTGCGCGAACGGCCACCCTCGGCCCGGCTCATCGACGCCCGCGCCGGCGAGCGGTACCGGGGCGAGACCGAGCCGATCGACCCGCAGGCCGGGCACGTGCCCGGAGCCCTGAGCATGCCGCTGACCGGCAACCTGGGGCCCGACGGACGGTTCCTGCCCCTCGAGCAGCTCGCGGCGCGCTTCGCCCCGCTGCTGGCCGACGATGCCGGCAACCCCGACCCCGACGCCGAGATCATCGCCTACTGCGGCTCCGGGGTCAGCGCCTGCCACAACCTGCTGGCACTCGAGGCCACCGGCACGCTCGGCCGGCTCTACGTCGGGTCATGGTCGGCATGGTCCTCCACACCCGGCCTGCCGGTGGCCACGGGCGAGCAGCCCTGAACGGGCCGGTGCTCAGCGCAGCGTGACCTCGACGCCACGGGCTCCCTCGCTCGGCCAGTTCATCCGTCGGCGCCACCACGTGTGGAAATGCACCGTGCCCAGCTCCGGTTGCGGCCCGCTGAGGTTGGGCAGGTAGGTCGAGGCGTCGAGGCCCAGCTCCGCCGCCATGACCAGACCCTGGTGCCGCGACTCGTTGAGCACCTTGTCCTGCACCTCGGTCTCGCCATACGCGGCGATGATCGCCGCAGGCAGGCCCGGGACCAGCTCCTCCATATCGGCGGGCACGTAGTAGCGCACCCGGTTGAGATAGGAGTCCGGCCCCTGGGGCACGAGCACCGAGATGACCCGCAGGCCGTTGTAGTACTCGATCATGAGGTTCGGGTAGAACGCCGACCACACCACCGCGAGCTCGGGTTCCGGCTCGCCGCGCAGCTCGTAGTACCGCCGCAGCCCGTCGCACCAGGCGGTGTAGTTGGCCGAGCGACGGCCCTGTTCCGCCGACAACCGCAGCGCCTGCAGATGAACGCTCTCGCCGAAAGTCCACTGCAGGGTGTCGCAGTCGGCGAAAGAGGCCAGCCCGTCGTGGAAGGGCGGCACGTGGTAGCAGTCGCCGTACACCTCCATGAAGGACTTCCAGTCGCCGGGATAGACCTCTTCCTCGGCGGCGACGAGCTGCCAATCGGCGAAGTCGAGCCAGTCGGCGCGACCCAGGGCCACGAACGCCTCGTCGACCAGGGCCAGATCGCGCTGGAACGCCTCACCGGCGGCAGCCGCGCCGGCGAAGAAGCTGCCCCGCCACTCCACGAGCGGGAACTCCCGCAGCGCCAGGGCCGCCCGCTGGTCGGGATCGAGCACCATCCCCGGCCCGCCGATGAACGAGCCGTCCCGGCGGAAGGACCACAGGTGGTACGGACAGGTCACGCAGGCCTGGGTGAGCCGTTCGCGGCTGCGGACCAACGGGCGCATGGCATGGGTGCACACGTTGGCGAACGCCCGCACCACCCGGCCGTCCTCGCTGGTGAGCAACACCCGGTCGTCGGCCTCGCCGGCGGCATGGCCGGCTCCGTCGAGCAGGCTTCGGTGGCTGACGAACAACGGCCCCTCGGCCGGGTGGAACAGACGGGTCCGCTCCGCCGCGTAGACCTCCGGATGGCTGTAGGCCTCGAAGCCGAGGCTACGGGCCTGCGGACGGCCCACCGGCAGGTCGGGCCGGTGCAGCGATCGGGTCGGACTGGGGGCCATCGGTGTCTCCTCCACCCCGCACCCTACCGGCGCCGGCCGACCCGGGCCGGGACTTCACCCGCCCTCCGGCCGCTCATCTGCCTGTCGGGCCGCTCGCGGCTACGGTCGGCGCCATGAGCAGCGCGCCCGCATCATCGCAACCGGAAGGCCTCGACGTCGCGAACATCGAGGCGTGGTACCGCGCCAACATCCCCGGCAGCGCAGGCCCGTTGCACTTCGACCGGCTCGCCGGCGGACACTCCAACCTCACCTACCGGGTCACCGACGCCAACGGCACGGTCAGCGTGCTGCGACGGCCGCCGACCGGCGAACTGCTCCCGTCGGCCCACGACATGTTCCGCGAGTACCGGATCATCACCGCCCTCGCCCCGACGCCGGTTCCCGTGGCAGCGTCACTGGGTTTCTGCGACGACCTCTCGGTCACCGGTGGCCGCTTCTACATCATGGGCTTCGTGGACGGCCGGGTGTTGCACGAGACCACCGACGTGGAGGAGTTCCTGCCGCTCGCCACCCGTCGCCGGGCCGGCGAGTCGCTGGTCGAGGTGGCCGCGGCGTTGCACCAGGTCGACGTCGACGCCGTGGGTCTCGGCGACCTCGGCAAACGGGAGGACTACGTCGGACGGCAGTTGGCGCGCTGGTACCGCCAGTACCAGGCCTCCCGCGGCGCCACCCCGCTCATCGACTCGCTGCACGACGAGCTGGTCACGCGTCTGCCGGCCCAGCAGCGGGCTGCGGTGGTGCACGGTGACTACCGCATGGGCAACACCATCACCAGCCCCGACGGCACGGTGGCCGCGGTGCTCGACTGGGAGATCTCGACCCTCGGCGACCCGCTGGCGGATCTCGGCTACCTGCTGGCCATGTGGCCCGAGGAGGGCGAGACCTTCGCCACCACGGCGACCTCACCGTCGTCGCTGCCGGGCTTCCCCACCCGGGCCGAGATGCTGGCGCACTACGCGGCGCACAGCGACCTCGACCTGTCCGACATCGACGTCTACGTGGCGTTCTCGTACTGGAAGGTGGCCTGCATCAACCAAGGGGTGTGGGACCGCTACGACGCCGGGCAGAAAGCATCCGACGGCGTCGACGTCCCGGCGATCCGGGCTTCGGTCGACCAGCTCGCCGAGCTCGCCGACGCCGCTCTGCGCAGCACCCGCTGAACGGGCGGGGCGGGACGGCTCAGCCGGCGAAGGCGGGTGGCGTCGGGCACGGCCCCACCAGCTCCGCCAGTGCGGCGGCGAAGGCCAGGGTCGTGTGGTCGTGCAGGTACGGCCCGACGATCTGCACGCCGATCGGCATACCCGACGTCGCCCCGATGCCCACCGGGATCACCGTGGCGGGCAGGTAGCACGCCCCGGCCGGCGCCATCCAACGGTTCATCTCCCAGTACGACCGGGTGCCCGCCTCGGTGGTCACCGTCCGGGCCGACATCGGCTCGCTGTGATCGTGGTGGAAGGCGACGCAGGGCATCACCGGCAGCAGCAGCACGTCGGCCTGCTCGAAGAACTGCTCGAACCTGCGGCGCATCTGCAGGCGGCTCTCGTTGTTGGACAGCCACTGCCGGTGCCGCATCGCGGTCTGCCGCTTGGTCACCGCCACGGGCCCGTCGCCCTCGGCCGAGGCGAACTTCTCGAGCTCGGCGACGCTGTAGCCACCGGCGAGGGCGGCGTTGAGCAACCCGTAGAACCGCTCGGCCACCTTCGTCAGGTCGAAACCGGGCCGGGCTTCACGATCGACGCCGCAGCCGGCGGCGTCGAGACGGTCCGACAGGCCGTGCAGCACCGTGGCGACCTCGGGGTCGAGCGGGCAGCTCGCATCGTCGAACCAGGTCGCGACCCGGAAGCGGGGCAGCTCACGCTGGCGCGGGGGCGGCAGCTCGAGCCGCCATGCCGGGCTGTTCCACCGGTCGGGACCGGTCATCACCGACAGGCCGAGCTCGAGGTCCTCGACGGTGCGGGCCATCGGGCCGGCAACCGCGAGGTCGGCCTGGGTCAGCGACCCGGGAGGGCCGGGGATCTGCCCGTGGGCGGGCACGATGCCATAGCTGGGCTTGTGGCCGTACACCCCGCTCATGTGGGCCGGCAGACGGATCGAGCCGCCGATGTCCGAGCCGAGCTCCAGCGGGGTGAACCGGGCAGCGAGCGCCGCGGCCGACCCGCCGGAGGATCCCCCGGGCGTCCGTTCGAGGTCCCACGGGTTGTGGGTGGTGCCGAAGACCTCGTTGTAGCTCTGCATGTCGCCGGCGTAGATCGGCAGGTTGGTCTTGCCCCAGATGATCGCCCCGGCCCGGCGCAGACCGGCCACCGGCCAGGCATCCTCGGTGGGCACGTGGTCGGACAGCTCGGGAGCACCCGACGTGGTGCGCATGCCGGCCGTGCTGAAGCTGTCCTTCACGGTCATCGGCACGCCGTGCAGCGGACCGAGGTCGGTCTCGCCCCGGGCGATGGCCGCATCGGCGGCCGCGGCGGCCGCCCTGGCGGCGTCGAGGTCCCTGGTGACCACGCTGTTGATCGGCCCGTCGAGACGGTCCACCCGGGCCACGGCGTGTTCCAACGCCTCACGGCTCGAGACCTCGCCGGCGCGGATGGCGGCGGCCAGGGCCACTGCGGACAGCTCGTGCAACTCGCTCATGGATGCCTCCTCGGTTCGCCCGCGTCGGCGCGGGCCGCTGCCGTCTTCCCGTCTGTCTAGTCGCGCCGCGCCGCCCGCGGCCGCGGAACCACTCGCCGCCGGGCCGGCGACCGGACCGGCGGCGAGGCAGCGGTGCTCGTTCAGCCTCGAGCGTCGATCACGACCGCCAGCTGCCGGGGCCCCCGCACCTGTCCGCCCGCCCAGGTGACCGCATCGGGGTCGGCGAGGTGGAACCGCGGGATCCGCTCCAGCCACACCCGTAGCGCCGTGACCATCTCCATACGGGCCAGATTCGACCCGGCGCAGCGGTGCACGCCCGAGCCGAACGCGATGTGCCGGTTGTGAGCGCGATCGATGACGACCTCGTCCGGTCGTTCGAACACCGCCGGGTCGCGGTTGGCGGCGGCGAAGGGCAGCAGCACCCGGTCGCCCCGGTGCAGGGCCTGGCCGGCAAAGCTGGTGTCCTCGGTCACGATGCGGGCCATGGTGACCGGCGAGTAGGCCCGCAACAGCTCCTCCACCGCCGTTGGGACCAGGTCCGGTTCGGCGACCAACCGGGCAGTGTCCTCGGGGTGCGCCGCAAGGTGCCACAACGCCGATCCGATGGAGCTCCAGGTGGTGTCGATGCCGGCGATGAGCATCAGGGTGATGTTGGCCTCGACGATGTCGAGCCCCAGCGGCGCCCCGTCGATCTGTTGGCTCAACAGCCACGAGATCAGGTCCGCACCGGGGTTCGCCCGGCGGTGGGCGATCTGCTCGGCGATGAACGCGTCGATGCGGGCCCGGCTGTCCTCGCGGGCCACCGGATCGGTGAGACCGAACTCGAGAAAGCCCTGGACCCAGCCGACGAACTCGTCGGCCCGTTCCGGGTCGACACCGAGGATGGCCGCGATGATCCGGGGCGGGAGCTGCCGGGCATAGCCGGCTGCGGCGTCGACCACGTCGGCATCGCCGAAGGCGTCGATGAAGCGATGGCACAGCTCCGCCGTGTGCTCGGCGTAGCGGGCCACGGCCTGCGGCGTGAAGAACGGCAGGACGATCCGGCGTTCGGGCGCATGGTGCGGTGCATCGCTGCCGATGATCGAGCGGCGCGGTTGTCCCTGCCGACCGGGCACCGGCGGCATGGGAGCGACCAGGATCTGCTGCGAGCTGAAGCGGCCGGTGTCGTGGGCGATGGCCTGGATGTCCTCGTAGCGGGTCGGCATCCACGAGCCACCCCAGCGTTCGGTCCGGGCCAGGGAGACCCCGTCTCGTAGCGCCGACCAGATCGGGTACGGGTCGTGCACGAACACCGGGTCGAAGATGTCGTAGTCGCTGGACCAGTCGCGACCTGTACCCGATGCCCCCGACGTCATGTGCCCTCGTTCCTCACCGTCCACCGCACGCTCACTCTAGATGTGGGGTCGCCCCTAGAGTCCCCGGTCATGGGACCCGCTGCACCGGGCGAATCGCACCGTCACCCCGACGCCGCCCCGGGCCGGCACCTCGAGGTCATCGCCCCGGGTGTGGCGGTGTGGCTCGGCCAGGGCGGGTTCGGCCGACCGAACGCCGCAGTCGTGGTCGACCACGACGGGCTCACCGTTGTCGACACCCTGATGGTGGCCTCGCAGTGGTCGCCGTTCGCCGCGGCGGTCGAGGCGATCGGGCGGCCGGTACGGCGGGTGGTGCTCACCTCGTCGCACATCCCCTTCGTCGGGGGCACCTCGTGCTTCGTGGCAGCCGGGTTCTACGGCACCGAGACGGCGTCGGAACTGCTCGACCTGCCGCCCAACGTGGCCGGCTACCGACGCCTGGTACCGGCGTTGGCCCACGAGTTCGACGACGAGCTGCGCACCCGGCCGATCTCCCACCTCGTGGATCGCGACGCCCTGCTCACCGACGCCGTTGTCGTCCGCGTCACCGGTGGGCAGTCGGCGGAGAACCTGGTGGTGGACCTGCCCGGGGCCGGGGTACTGCTCGCAGGGGCCATGGCCAGCTTCGGTACCACCCCCCTGTCCTTCGATGGCGATCCCGCCCGGTGGGCGGCCGAGCTGTACGCGTTGGCGTCGGTCGAGCGCATCGTGGTGCCCGGCCACGGGCCGATCGGCGGCTCGGAGGACCTGTTGGTGCTCGCGGACTACCTCGATGCCTGTGCGGCCGGGCACATCCCGCCGGGACCGTGGGACGGTTGGCAGGACCGACAGTTCGACGAGATCAACCTCGAGCGCGCCGCCATGCTGGCCGACGGTGACCTCCGGCCACCTCCGTCGTTGTTGCGGTTGTTGGGCCTGCACTGACCCGGCGGGCGGACGGCCCGGTCAGACCAGCTGGGCCTTGACCTGGGCGAGGGCCTCGTCCTCGGAGACGTCGAGTGCGAAGCTCAGCTCCGACACGAGGACCGACTGGGCCTTCTGCAGCATCGACTTCTCGCCGGCGCTGAGCCCCTTCGAGGCTTCGCGCAGTGCCAGGTTCCGCACGACCTCGGCGACCTGATAGACGTCGCCGGACTTCAGCTTCTCCTGGTGGTTCTTGAACCGCCGGCTCCAGTTGGCGGGCTCGCGCACGTCCTTCTTGGCCAGCAACTCGAAGAGGTCCTCGACATCTTCCGTGGAGATCGGCAGGCGCATCCCGACCTCTTCCGCCTTGGCAGCCGGTACGGCGAGGGTCAGGTCGCCGTGCGCCATCTTGAGCACCAGGTACTCGCGGGTCTCCCCGAAGGCTTCCTTCGACTCGACCCGCTCGATGACCGCAGCACCATGGTGGGGGTACACCACTCGATCCCCAGGCTTGAAGGTCATGGAACTCCCGACAACTCGCGCCCGGCCTGCGTCACCGCCGACCGAACCAGCCACACATTTCCGGCGCGAGGCCGGAGATCTGGCGCAGGGCAGCCCGCGCCGAAGACACCATGGTAGAGGGTGTTGGCCGAACGTGTCCGGTCGGCGTCGGACGAACATTTGGGAAATCGGCCGGCCGCACCACCGTCGGGGGTGGCACGGCCGGACGGGCGTGCGTCAGGCGTAGGCGCGGAAGATGCACTCGGCGACGCAGCTGGGCTTGGTGGCGCCCTCGACCTCGTAGGTCAGCTCCAGCGTGTACTGGACGCCACCGGCCACGTCCTCGCAGCTCACCAGCTTGGCGCCCATGTGCACCCGGGCACCCACCGGAACCGGGGACATGAAGCGAACCTTGTTGGCGCCGTAGTTCACGCCCATCGAGATGCCCTTGAGGACCAGCACCTCGCCCATCAGCACCGGGGTGAGCGACAGGGTCAGGTACCCGTGGGCGATGGGACCGCCGAATGGACCGGCCTTGGCCCGTTCCACGTCGATGTGGATCCACTGGTGGTCGCCGGTCGCATCGGCGAAGAGGTTCACCTGCTCCTGGCTGACCGTGTGCCACTCGGAGTACCCGAGGTGCTCCCCAACCTTCGTCTTCAGCTCGTCGAGACCGTTCACAACTGTTGCCATGTGGCACATCCTGCTGCGGCCGGCAGGCCCCGGGAAAACCGACGCGACCGCACCGCCGCTCGACGCCGCCGACTCCCCCCGGCAGGGGATGACCGTGTCCCCACGATGGGGGAACCGGCCGGGATCCATCGGTGAGGTCTCGGCAGGGTCCGCGTCAGGGACGATCGTCCTACCTAAGCTTGCTGATGCGCGGAGTGCACGTGGACGAGTCGCGGACCGACGACGGCCGGCACCCGAGCCCCTGCATGGCGCGTTCCACGACGGACCGACGGACCACGCCCTCGGGCAAGGGGTAGCGCAGATGGTGGTGATCAAGTACGCACTGGCGGGCCTGTTGCTCGTGGCCGGCCTGGTCGCGTACTCCCGCCGCGAGGCAATCGTCGAGGCCTACACGTGGAACCCCACGATCGAACGCCCCGTGATCCACTCCTTCGACCCGAAAGCCGTCGCCGACGCCGTCCGCGAGGACGCGCCCCAGGCCGGCCTACGGGTCGCGGTCGCCCCGGACACCCGGGCGGCGAGTCTTCCGCAGCTGGCACCGGCGACGACGACACCGGCGCCCGTCGTCGGTGGTAACGCCCGGCTCGACGGTGTGGTCCTCGGTCCCGACGGCGCCCCGCTGTCCGGCGCCACCGTCCGGCTCGAACGCCTCGTCGAGGACCGCACCGCTGCCCTCGACGTGGTGACCGACGCCAACGGCGCCTTCAACGCGTCGGCACTCGCCGGCGGGCGATACCGGGTGCGGGCCTGGCGGGCGCCGACCTACACCCAGCAGTCCTCCGAGGTGTTGTTCCTCACCGACGGCGAGCGGCGCTCGCTGGTGCTGCCGACGGATGCACCGAAACGGCTCGACCTGTGGGTCCAGGCCACACCCTCCCGGGTCGCCGTCGGTCAGACCGCGATACTCGAGGTGAAAGCGCTGGTCGACGTGATCGACGCCAACGGCCAGATCGTCAAGGCGGGATGGCCCAACGAGCTGGTCACCGCCAACGGGTCAGGCGTGCTCGGCGGCCAGGGCGGCCAGGCGCTGAGCAACGGGGCCGGGATCGTGGCCTTCGCCTTCCGCTGCTCGCAGCCGGGCACCGGCAGCTTCTCGGTCACCGCGGCGGTCGCCGCAGAGACCGTGGCGGTCACGTGCACCACGGCGTCCGCCACCACCGGCGCTACGACGGTCGGGGGTCGCTGACATGCGGCGCAGCGTCAGCAGCAAGGTCCAGCCGGGCCGGCGACCGGCGCGGGCCTGGCGGATCGCCCGCGGCGGCACGAAGACGTTGACGGTGTCGATGATCTGTGTCGTCCTGCTGGTGCCGTTGTGCGCCGGCGTGGCCGTGGGCACCCTGCTGTTCGTCCGGCTCCCGGGCAGCCTTCCCGAGCGCAAGCCGGTGTTCGAGGCCCGTCCGAGCACCGTCTACGACGCCGCCGGCAACGCGCTGGGGACCTTCAGCGACTTCGACCTCACCGTGCCGATGACCTCCCAGGACGTTCCTGACGTGCTCAAGAAGGCCGTGGTCGCCGCCGAGGACCAGCGCTTCTACCAGCACCGTGGTGTCGACCCGCAGGGCGTGGCCCGCGCCGCATGGGTGAGCTACCAGGGGGGCGCCATCCTCCAGGGCGGCTCGACCATCACCCAGCAGTACATCAAGAACGCCTACCTCACCTTCGACGTGCGCATCTCGCGCAAGCTGCGCGAAGCGTTGCTGGCCACGCAGCTCGAACGGCAGATGAGCAAGGACCAGATCCTGTTCAACTATCTCAACACCATCTACTTCGGCTCCGGGGCCTACGGCGCGGCCGCCGCCGCACAGCGGTACTTCGGCAAGCCGGTGAGCCAGCTCAGCCTGTCCGAGGCGGCGACACTGGCCGGGGTGATCCCGGCCCCGACGGTGTGGTCGCCACGGGCCAACCTCACCGACGCCGAGCAACGCCGCCGCATCGTGCTCGACACCATGGCCACGGTCGGCTTCATCACGCCGGCCGAGGCCGAGCAGGCCAAGGAACAGGTGCTGTGGCTGGCCACCGACGGACCTGCCCCGGGTCCGGCAACCGTGGTGGTCCCGCTGCCCGACAACGCCGTGTCCAACCCGTACTTCGTGGACTGGGTCCAGGAGGAGCTGTTGGGCAGGTATGGCGCCGAGCTGGTCTACCGCGGCGGGCTGCGGATCGAGACCAGCCTGGACCCGTCGCTGCAACAGCTCGCCGAGGCGGCGGTGGCCGAGCGGCTCAGCGGGTTCGATCCGTCGGTGGAGATGGCCATGGCGGTGGTGGAGCCCCGGACCGGCCACGTCCGGGCCATGGTGGGCGGGCGCGACTACGCCATCAGCCAGGTGAACCTGGCCACCGGCGGCTCGCTGGGCATGCAGCCGGGGTCCTCGTTCAAGCCGTTCACCCTCGCCGCGGCGTTCGAGCACGGGTTCCGGCCCGACAGCGTGGTACCCGCTCCGGCGTTGTACCAGGTTCCCGGCTGCACCGAGGACGAAGGCTGCACGATCAAGAACTCGGAGGGTTCGGGCTACGGATCGGCCAGCCTGCGCACCGCCACCGCCAGCTCGATCAACACCGCCTACGCCAACCTGGCTCAGAGCGTGGGCATCCCCACGGTCGCCGAGATGGCCAGCCGGCTCGGGGTCGGCGCCATCGACCCCAAGGGCGACTACGGGCTCAGCCTGACCTTGGGCGCCTACGAGGTCTCGCCGCTCGACATGGCCGGGGCGTACAGCACCTTCGCCAACCAGGGCGTGCGCCAACAGCCCACCGGCATCGTCCGGGTCGTCGACAAGACCGGCCGCCTGCTTGAGGACAACACGGCCAGGCCGGGCACCCGGGTGCTCAGCTCCGCCGTCGCCACCAATGTCACCGACGTGTTGCGCGGGGTCGTCACCAGCGGCACCGGCCGCAACGCCGCGCTCGGCAAGCAGCCGGCGGCGGGCAAGACCGGCACGACCGACAACTACCACGACGCCTGGTTCGTGGGGTACACCCCGCAACTGGCCGCCGCGGTGTGGATGGGCCATCGCGACGAGGTGAGCAACCTCGGCGGGGTGACGGGGGGCAGCCACCCCGCCCTGGCGTGGAGTTCGTTCATGCGGCGGGCCCTCGCCGGACAGCCGGTGGCCGAGTTCAGTCCTCCCGGCTCGTTGGTGGTCGTCCCCGACGCCGCAGGCTCCGCCGGCCCGGTCGGCCCGGCCGGCCCGGCCGGGATGGGCCCCGCCCGGCCCACCGAGGACACCACCATCCGACCGGCCGATGCCGGCGTTCCGATCCAGACCCCCGCCAACTGCGGGGGGCCGTGCCGCCTGTGAACACCTCCGCCTCGCCCGCCCGGACCCTCCGGCTCCACCTCCGAACCTGACAGGACCACCATGAGCCCGTCCCGAGAGCACCCTGCAGCCGACCCGACCCCCACCGACCCCGCGACCGGCGGTGAGATCAGCGCCGACGAACTACTGACCTGGTTCGAGGCCCCGTCGAGCCGGGAAGGGGAACCGGCCGACGTCACCGCCGCTCGCACCGCCACCCGCCACCGGCTCCTGGGCGGCGCCACACCGCTTCCTGCCGTGCTGCAACCGCCCGGCGTGCGTGGACGGCTGGCCCAGCACCGCTACGGCGTCGCACCCTTCGTGCAGCCCTCGGCCCGGCGCAGTCGCCGCAAGCGCCGCCGCGACTACCGCCAGCTCGGCTTCGTGGAGCTCACGCCCGAGCCGTTGCGGCTCCGGCACCGGATCCTGCCACGCACCGTCCTGGGCACCTCCCTGCTGCTCGCCGCCCTCGGTGTCGGCGCGGCCTTCTCCGGCGCGGCCTTCTACGCCTACTACGACTGGCGGGCCAGCGAGTCCGAGGCACAGAGCCTGGCCTTCGCCCAAGGATTCGAACAGACCTTCACCGGCGCCCAGGAGCAACTGCAGCGCACGCGTGACGATGCGATCGGCGAGGTCAACGCCAGCCTCGAACCACTTCGGGTGTGGGCCGAGGACGCGAACGCCGTGACCGAGCTGCCCGCCAAGGTCGGTGGCGGCGTGTTCCTGGTCCGAACCCTCGACACCGCCGGGAAGGCGTCGGTGGGCTCGGCCTTCGTCGTCTCCTCGAGTGCCACCGAGTCCCTGCTGCTGACCAGCTACCAGGTCGTCGCGGCGCTCGCCGCGAAGCCGGGACCGGCCCTGACCGTGGAGAAGGGGAAGGACAGCTTCAGTGCCGAACTGTGGGCGTGGGACCCCGAGCGGGATCTGGCGCTGTTGAAGACCACCCGGGTCGGACTCCCGCAGCTCGACTGGGCACCCGAGGACGCCCGGGCCCGCACCGCCGGCAAGCGGGTCTACGCGGTCAGTGGATTCGGCGGGCAGGGCGCCACCGCGTCCCCGGGGCTGGCCATCGACGCCAGCGCGGCGGGCATTCGCCACGACACCCCGCTCGGCCCGGAGTTCCGGGGGGCGCCGCTCACCAACGCAGCCGGACAGGTCCTCGGCGTGGTCAGCTCGGCGTACTCCCCCACCGGGGTCGATCCCGGTGCGCTCACGTTCGCCCCGTTCATCACCGCCGCCTGCGACAAGCTGCTGCGCTGCCCCGCCTCGTTCACGGCAACCACGGCACCACCGGTCGCACCGGCAGGCAAGCCCACGCCGAGCACCCGCTGATCGGCACCGGTCCCCCGGCCGGGTCAGCTCACCCCCGAACCTGCGATCGCGGCGCGCATTGTGACGATCACGTGAACAGATGTCGGGTCCGGTGACAACTTCGTGCCATCCCCTTGCCAGCGTCGCCGGACGGGGTACAAACGCGAGTGAGCCACCGACGACCCGAGAGGGACAAGTGGCCTATCAGGCCGAACCCGTTCCTGCCGATGTAGGCGAGGGAGAGGTCGTCTCGACGGCACCGGGTCGTCGGGGCAATGCGAACAGAAAGGAGCAAGCGTGAAGAAGACAACGGCGTCCGATCTCACGCTCATCACCGGCATGGGCCGGGTCCCGTTGACACGGACCCAGGTTCAGTCCTGGCAGCGGCGTACCGCAGCCGAGACGCGAGCAGCGGGAGGCGGCGTCAGCCGCTGACACCCGACGTTCATCCGGAGATCCTGAGCTGCGCCGCCGGGCCCGCCCGGCGGCGTTTGCCGTTACCGGCGGCCCGCTCAGACCAGCTCGATCGTGCCCGGGTCGAGATCGGACCGCAGCTCGCCGACGCGAGCCGCCGGATGTCCGGCGGCCCGCAGCTGCGCCACTGCGTGCTCGGCCGCCTCGGCCGGGCAGGAGAACAGCAGCCCGCCGGAGGTCTGCGGGTCGGCGACGAGCGGCTCCCAGAGCATCCGGGCGGCGTCGGAGGTCCAGCGCAGGCTCCCCGCCACGTCGGCGAGGTTCCGACCGGTGCCGCCGGGCACGAACCCGTCGTCGATGAGGCCCCGGACCCCGTCGAGCACCGGCAGCGCATCGAGGTCGATGCGGGCCCCGAGCCCCGAGCCGAGGGCGACCTTGCGCAGATGGCCGACCAGGCCGAACCCGGTGATGTCGGTCGCCGCGGTCGCACCGGCGCTGCGTGCCGCCTCCGCGGCCTCGTCGTTGAGCCGGGTCATCCCGGCGACCGCTGCGGCGTAGGTGGCCGCCAGCCGGCCTCCGGGCTGCACCGCCGCCGGGTCGAGCCGTTTGGTCGCGGTGGCGACGACACCCGTGCCGAGCGCCTTGGTCAGCACCAGCGCCTGGCCCGCACGGCCGCCGGTGTTGGCCAGCAGATCGGCCTCGTCGACCTCGCCGATCACGGCCTGGCCGTACAGCGGTTCCTCGCCGTCGACGGTGTGGCCGCCGACCACCAGCCAGCCTCCGGCCGTGGCGGTCTCCTCACCACCGGCCAGCACCTCGCCGAGCAGGTCGAGCGGGAGGCGCCCCTGCGGCCACGCCACGACGTTCAACGCGAACAGCGGCCGGCCACCCATGGCGTACACGTCGCTGGCGGCGTTGGCGGCCGCGATCGCTCCCCAGGTCCGAGCGTCGTCGACCAGCGGGGTGAAGAAGTCGACCGTGGCGATAAGGGCGCGACCCCCCGGACGACGCCACACCGCGGCGTCATCGGCGGTATCCGTCCCGACGAGCAGGTCGGGATGGCTCGGGGTTCGCAAATGGCGCAGCACCTGCGCCAGGTCGGCCGGGCCGAGCTTGCAGGCTCAACCGGCGCCGTGGCTGAAGGCGGTGAGCCGGATCTGCTCCGTCGTCACGGCGGCGCACGTTAGCGGCTCCGGACGCGCCGGACGGGCCGGGGTGAACCCAGCCCGTCCGTAGGCGTCACTGCGACCGGACGTCGGAAGCGAACCGGATCCGATCAGAGCCGGCCGTCGAAGCGGCCGGACACGTCGGTCAGCAACAGCCGCCCCCCGGAGGTGGTCGATGCCACGTAGACCGGTCGGTCACCGACCAGCAGCTCGACCCGGATGCCCTTGGCCACGACAGCGAAGGAACTTCCGAGATCGGCCTCGATGGCCGCACGGCTCTGTTCGATGAGGCCCAGCAGCCGGTCGCGTGACCGGCGCTGGAACTCCTCGATGTCGAGATCGACGTACTCTTCGATGCCCATCGTCGGCGAGATCCTCTGCACGTGGGACGAGGCGTCGTCCCCCGGCCCGGACCGGTTGCCCCGTCCCCTGAGGATCAGGGATCGAGACGGGCCGTGGCCGAACCGGTGAGCACCGCTTCGCCGTTCTGGTTGGTCGTCGTGATGGTCACATCGGCGACCGTGTCGGCGCCCTCGGCCCGGACCGCGGAGACCTCGATCGCCGTGGTCAACGTATCGCCGGGCCACACCTGACGGACGAAGCGGACGCCGTAGTTGGTCAGACGCCCGTCACCGACGAAGTTGGTGACGGCCTTGCCGGTGAGACCCATGGTCAGCATGCCGTGGGCGAACACCGTGGGGTACCCCGCCACCTTGGTGGCCCAGATCTCGTCGGTGTGGATCGGGTTGTAGTCGCCCGACGCCCCGGCGTACTGGACGATCTGGGTCCGGGAGAGGTTGTCGACCACCTGCTCGCTGTAGGTGTCGCCGACCTTGATCTTGGATGCGCTCAGTGCCATGTCCGCCGTCCTCTCAGCTCTCGATGACCCGCTCGGTGCGCACGCCCACGCCGCGGGCAGTGATCACCAGCTCGCCGTTCTGGTCCCGGTACTCCGTGATGGTCTCGGTGAAAACCAGCTTGCCGGAGCGCTTGCCTTCCTTCTCCCACGTCGTACCCGGCAGTTCCGTACCGGTCAGTACGTCACCGGGGCGGAGCTGGCGGTGGTAGGTGAAGTGCTGCTCGGCATGCAGGCCACCGGAGGCCGCACCGGAACTCTCACCCTCCTTCTTCTCGCGCGTGATGCCGGAGGGCTCCCGGCCGGACCCGAACCACGGCTGGCCGATCTTCGGGCGCAGGAAGTAGTTCGGATCGAACTGGGCGCTGGACTGGGCGAACGTGGGCGGGGCGATGATGCCACCCACCTCGGTACCGGCCGCATACTCGGCGTCGCTGTAGATGGGATTGGCATCTCCCACCGCACGGGCGAACATCAGGATGTGGCTGGCCTCGACGGGAAAGCGCTCGATGGCCATGAATCCCCCTTCTCGACGGGTGGTCTGTCGGCTCGTCGTTCTAGCACCTTCCCCGCCTGTCGGCCGGAAGGTGCCGCGGCCGGAAGCAGCTGCGGCTCGCAGACGCCGCAGCCCGCACCACCGAGCGGGTCGCCGGGCCTGTCAGGCCCGTCGCTCGGCCGCCGCCCTGATGCCCTCGAGCACGGCGGTCATGCCTGTGTGGTACTCGGCCAGCCGGCGATCGATGATCCGCTCCTCCTTGTCGGGCATGGCGGCGATGGCATCGGTGATGCCCGACGGACCGGGGCCCATCCGCACCGACTCGGTCAGGGCCGTGCCCGAACCGGACGGAGCGAGACTGAAGGACCACGTGGCACCCGGCTCGCCCACCTCCCCCAGACACCAGGCGAACCGACGAGGTGCGTCGAACTCGGTGACCGCGCACACCGTCTCCCAGCGGCCCCGGGCGGGGTGCTCCTGGATGCCCTCGAACCTGGCCCCGAGCGACGGGCCCGACGCCCCGTCGAGCCAACGCCCGCCGCGGTTCTCCGGACTCCATTCGCCGAAGCGTGTGAGGTCGGTGCAGATCGCCCAGACCTGCTCCGGCGAGGCGGCGATCTCGACGGTCACGGAGGCGGAGGGGGCATCGGCGAAACGCATGGGAGACCTCGGGAGACGGGTTGGACCAGGGACGAACCCGAACCTAGCGCCTTGGCCGATCTGCGGTCCGCGGTGGTCTGCGGTGGTCTGCGGTCGATCGGAACCGCCCGGCGGCCCCGGGCGTGGCACACTGCGGCCATGCTCGAGTTTCTCGCTCTCGGATCCGATCCCGCTGCAGCCAAGGCCGTGGCCCAAGAACTGGGCGGGACCGCCTACCTCTCCAGCGGCAGCAGCGAAGGACGCCCGTTCGCGTCGATCGTCCGCGTCGCCACCTCCGACCCCGCCCGGCTGGCCCCGGCGTCCGACCTCGGGCTCTACCTGGCCTTCAGCCGCACCATGCGGGCTCATCCCCACAACTGGACCGGACCCAACCCCACCCCCGGTGTGGTGGCGGCCTTCGGTCTGGTGCGCCGCAGCGACCGTTCCCACCTCGAGGCCGATGCCCACTGGCGTGACATCCACGCGCCGCTGGCACTGCGCATCCACATCGGCATGTGGGCCTACACCCAGTGCAGCATCGTGGAGCGGTTCTCCGGCGAGGACTACGACGGCATCGCCCTGTGCGGGTTCGGCTCCGACGACGACCTGCGCCAGCGGTTCTTCGACGGCCCCGAGGGCCAGCAGGCCATCCGCGACGACGTGGCCAGCTTCGCCGACACCCAGCGTTCGCCGCGCCGGGTGCTGTGCCAGGAGTGGACCTTCCGCTGAGCTCGGCGCCGGCGACCTGTGCTGCGCGGTCGCCGGTGACGGGCGGTAGGTTCGCCCGGCACCGGCACCGGCACCGGCCGGCCGAACTGCAGGAGGAACCGTGACCGACATCGACCTCGACGCCACCCGCCGGGTCCACGAGCTGATGCCCTACACCCGCCTGCTCGGGGTCGAGGTGGAACGCTTCGACGCCGACGAGGTCCGGGCCCGGATCGCCTGGGCACCAGAACGCTGCACCAGCAACGGGCTGCTGCACGGCGGCCTGCTGATGAGCCTCGCCGACTCGCTCGGGGCCATGGTGGCCTTCGCCAACCTGCCCGCCGACGCCGCAGGCACCACCACGGTCAGCTCGTCCACCAACTTCCTGCGCGGCGTGACCAGCGGCACGCTGCACGGCGTGGCCCGGCCGCTGCACAAGGGCCGCACGACCGTGGTGGCCGACACCGAGCTGTTCGACGACGACGGCCGCCTGGTCGGGCGGGTCACGCAGACCCAGTTGTTCCTGCGCTGACCGGCCGCGCCGCCGGAACGGTCGGCGCGACCCCGTCGCGAGCCGGCGAGCTCAGTGCAGGGCGGCGTTGAGCCCGTCCCAGCCTGCACTCGTCCGCGGCACCGCCTCGATGGCCCCGCTCTGGCTGTTGCGGCGGTACAGCAGCCCCGCCGCCCCGGACAGCTCCTTGCCCTTGACGACCTTGCCGTCGGGCAGCACCACCCGAGATCCGGCGGTGACGTAGCAGCCGGCCTCCACGATGCAGTCGTCGCCGAGGCTGATCCCGATGCCGCCGTTGGCCCCGATGAGGCACCGCTCGCCCACCCGGACGACCTCCTTGCCGCCGCCGGAGAGGGTGCCCATGATCGACGCCCCGCCACCGACGTCGGAGTTGGCGCCGACGATGACGCCCTGCGAGATGCGGCCCTCGACCATGGCCGGCCCGAGCGTGCCGGCGTTGAAGTTGCAGAATCCCTCGTGCATGACCACGGTGCCCTCGGCGAGGTGGGCACCGAGACGAACCCGGTCGGCGTCGGCGATGCGGACCCCGGAGGGCACGACGTAGTCGACCATGCGGGGGAACTTGTCGACGCCGAGCACGTTGCAGCTGCGACCGCGGCTCAGCAGCAGCGCCCTGGTGGTGTCGAAGTCGTTGGTGTCGCACGGCCCCGCCGTGGTCCACACCACGTTGTTGAGAATGCCGAAGAGGCCGTCGAGGTTCTGCTCGTTGGGCCGGACCAGCCGTCCCGACAGCAGGTGCAGCCGCAGGTAGGCCTCGGCGGGATCGGCAGGGCCGGACCCGAGATCGGCGGCGACCACCGACACCACCTCGGTTCGGACCCGGCGGTCGGGGTCCTCGGCCACGAACCCCGAGAGGTCGATGCCGAGACCGGCGACGGCAGCTGCGGTGGCGAGGTCGGACCCGGCGAGCACATGGGTACCGGCGTCGGTGAACGCCGGACCGAGATCGGGCTGCGACCACGCTCCGAGCTGGTAACGCAGGAATCGGACGTCGAGGATGATCTGGGTGCCGCCGACCGACGAACGGGTTGCGACACCGATGCCAACGGCTCCGGTCATGGTGGGCACCCTAGTGGCGGGCCCACCTCCGGTGACACCCGGGCCGGACGTTTGCCGACCTCGGGGATGCCGCGTCCGCGACCTTCGATTCACTACCCTGCCGGGGTGGTCGGGTCATGAGCGGCGACATCGAACAGACCTCGGGCCCCGAGAACGTGTCGCCCGCCGAGCACGCCGAGGTCGCTGACGACTCGTTCCTGTCCGCCTGGGAACGGCGGACCGGGACGATCCTCGTCGCTGCCGCCATCGCCCCGCTCGCGGCCGGCTTGGCGGGGACGCGTTCGGGCGACTCGATGGTGGGCCTCGACCTGGTGTCCTGGGCGATCTTCGTCGTCGACTACGTCGTGCACCTCCGCCATCGCCGAGGGTACGTCCGCAGCAGGCTCGGGCTGTTCGACCTCGGGATCGTGGTGTTCACGGCGCCGTGGTACCTGATCCCAGGGGCGGGTGTGGCCCTGACCTTCGCCACCCGGCTGGGCCGCCTGGGACGTCTGGGCCGGGTGTTCCTGGTGTCCTCGAAGCAGTCGAAGCTGCGTGACCTCGCTCGGCGACTCGGCGCGGCCGCGCTCTACAGCATCGTGCTGATGATCGTGTGCGCACTGGTGGTACGGGCGGTGGAGCCCCCGTCGTCGGGGTTCCTCACCTTCGGCGACTCGATGTGGTGGTCGATCGTGACCTTCACGACGGTGGGCTACGGCGACCTCTATCCGGTGACCACACCCGGCCGGCTGGCCGGGGTGCTGCTCATGGTCGGCGGCGTGGCGCTCATCGGCAGCTTGGCCGGCACCCTCGGCTCGTTCTTCTCCCCCGGGGACGACCCGGAAATCGGCGACGTGGGCGACGTGGTCCACCCGGCCGACGGTCCGCCGGCCGACGGAACCCCGTCGGCCGGATCGGCCGGCACCGGGTCGCCGATGACCATCACCGAGGCCACCGCCACCCAGTTGTTGGCCGAGCTGCAGCGTCTACGGGCCGAGGTGGCACAGCTGCGCCGTGCCGGACCCGGACCGGACAGCGACTGATCCCCCGACTGATCCCCCGAGTCCGACGAGTCCGGCGAGTCCGACGAGTCCGACGAGTCCGTGGGCCGTCCGCAACCCGGGGCGTCTGCACCGCAGGGACGCGGTTCGGAGGGACGACTGCCGCCGACGTGGGGACCATCGGCTCTACGTCGGAGCTGACCCGGGGCGGCAGGGTGATCGCCGTGCTGCATCGCGTATCCGTCAACGACGCACGCCGCAGGGCGACCATCCTGGACACGAGCGCCGGCGCGGTTCGCCTGTGGTTGATCGCCGTGGTCGCAGCGGGCGCGGCCGCAGTGGTCCTGCTCGTGGCGCTGGGGCTCGGCATCGTGCAGTCGTCGCGGTCCATGCCGGAGTTCCCATCCCTGCTCGACCAGCCCGACCCCTCGGTCCACGGCACGGTCGCCTACCACGACCCGGCCTCGGACTGCATCCGGATCGTCGCGGCCGGCGGCGGACCGAGCCGCGAGGTGTTCTGCATCCCGCCGCTCGACGTCGCCGACGCCGAAGCGAAGGGCAAGCCGCTCGGCCCGCAGCTCGTCTGGCTCGACAACGGTCTGCTCGAGGTCACCATGTTCCGCATGACCGACCCACCCGGGCCCGGCTTCCGGCCCGGCTGGCAGAAGGTCGTCGATGTGCGGACCGGCGCCGTCGTCGACCTGCCCAACGCCGACGCACCCGCCGCCGCGAACCTGGCCACTCGGCCCACGGTCAGCCCGACCGGGCGGGAGCTGAGCTACACCTCCGACGCGCAGAGCGGCAGGGTCACCATCACGCTCACCGAACCCGACGGCGGGCGGCGCGTCCTGTTGGACACCACCGGGCCCGGCAACTACACGTACGGGCTCGACAGCGTGTTCTGGTCGCCCGACTTCGAGTGGATCGCCGCCGACGACGGCCGGATTCTCGTCATCACGGCCGGGGACACCCCGCTCGTGCGGGAGTTGGTGAACATCCGCGGCGTGGCGTTCGGCGGCGACGACCCCCGCCTGTCGGGCTTCGCCATCACCACCGAGGACCTGCTGCCCACGTCAGGGTGAACGGTGCTCCGACGGCCGGATGACGGGGGTTTGCGTCGTCAAGGCGCCGAAGACGGTCACGGCCCCGCAACGAGGTCGACAGGGTGACCGGCTCGTCCGGCCAGCAACTCGTCGATGGCGACGTGCACTGCAGCCGCTCCACCTTCGAAGCCGGCGAAGGTGACCTGCTCCAGAGCGCCGCTGCGCAGACCGATCTGCACACCCTCGGACATGGCGAAATCCTCGCCGAGGGTCTGGTCGAACAGGTCGAGGTTGGCCTGCAGGTGGGCCCGGCGCTCGTCGGTGTCCGCCGCCCACTCGGCGACGATCAGCTGTTCGCAGATCGTGCGATCGACCGAGACCGGCCATACCGACAGCCACGACAGGTAGTCCTGGGTCCAGAACGTCTGGACGTTGGGGAACAGGTGATAGGTGACCAGCGCATGGTCCCGCAGGCGCCAACGATCCTGCGGCTCACCGACCAGCCGGCGGATCGAGGCCCGGGGGTCGATGCGGCGGCCGTTGCGGCCGAAGCGGTCGTAGAGGCTGCGGTTCGGCTCGAACAGGGGGCCGATGTTCTCCCGGTGCAGAACCGGAACGTGGTACATCTCCAGGAAGTTGTCGAGCAGCACCTTCCAGTTGCAGGCGACCTCCCAGCGTCGTCGGGCCAGCACGTGGCCCTCCGGTCGCCGAGCCGAGAGATCGGCGTCGAGACCACCGATGAGGGTGTCGAGGTCGATCGGCGCGCCACCGACCCTCGGCCGGGCGAACACGAAGCCGTGGCGCTCGGCGACCGGTACCGGGGCGAGCCCGAACCCACACGGGTCGTACCCGGCGAACCCCTCGGCCTGCGGCACACCGCGCAGACTGCCCGCCAGGTCGTAGGTCCAGCCGTGAAAGGGGCAGGTCAGCCGGCGACCGGTTCCAGCCGGCGCGGTGCAGAGCCTCGCACCCCGGTGGCGGCACACGTTGGCGAAGGCGTGCAACCCGGCGTGCTCGTCGCGGGTGATCAGCAACGGCAGACCGCTGTGGTCGTGGGTGACGTAGGAACCGGGGGTCGGCAACTGGGCGCTGTGGGCGACCACCACCGGATGGTCCCGGAACAGCACCTCCTGTTCGGCCGCGAAACGAGCCGGGTCGAGGTAGTCGGCGACCGGGCGGCGCACCACCGCACCGGTGACCTCGCGGGTGTCGGCGGCGATGTGGGCCAAGGCCCGTTCGATCAGGGACAACTCGACGTCGCGCTCCACCGGTTCAGGCTGCCTGCACGGCGATCTCGGCGATGGTGCCGACGTGCAGGTCGGTCAGCCAGCGCGGTTCGCCGGCCACCTGCAACCGCCCGAGCGTGCCCGAGCGGCCGAGAGCCCGGAAGATGGCCCGCAGCTCCCAGCGGGCCAGGTTGGCGCCGAGGCAGAAGTGCACGCCATGACCGAAGCCGACGTGCTCGTTGGGGGCACGTCCGATGTCGAGGCGGTCGGGCTGCTCGAACACGGCATCGTCCCGGTTCGCCGACGGGTACCACAGCACCACCATCTCGCCTGCCCGCACCGTGGTACCGCCCACCGTGGTGTCGGCCGTAGCGGTACGCACGAACTGGATGACCGGCGACGTGAAACGCACCAGTTCCTCGACCAGCGGCTCGAGCACCGCCTCGCCCTCGGCGTGAAAGCGGGCAACCTGGTCGGGCCGCTCCAGGAGCGCCAGCACGCCGCGGCTGGTGGCGTTGCGGGTGGTCTCGTTGCCGCCTGGCAACAGTCGTAAAGCTATATGCTCCCGCCATGCCGACCGCCGCGATCTACTGCCGCATCTCGAAAGACCGTGAGGGCGCCCACCTCGGCGTCAAGCGGCAAGAGGAGGACTGCCGCGCCCTTGCGGAGCGCCTCGGGTGGACCGTGGCCGAGGTGCTGGTCGACAACAACCTCACCGCCTACAGCGGCAGGACGAGGCCGCAGTATGAACGGCTCCTGGCCGGGATCGAGGAGGGCCGGTACACGGCGCTGTTGGCATGGCATCCCGATCGAATGCATCGGTCGCCGGTGGAGCTTGAGCGGTTCATCGAGGTGGTGGACCGCCGCGGCGTGCATGTCGCCACCGTTCAAGCGGGGGAGGTCGATCTGTCCTCGCCGGCGGGGCGCATGACCGCCCGTGTGGTCGGTGCCGTCGCCCGCCACGAGTCGGAACACAAGGCCGCCAGGGCGCAGCGCAAGCACCTTGAGCTGGCCCGTGCGGGCAAGCCGTCGGGCGGCGGGAAGCGGCCGTACGGATACCGGCGGGTGCTCGACAGCACCGGCCGCATCGACCGGCTCGAGGTCGTGCCCGAGGAGGCCGAGATCATCCGTGAGGTCGTGCGCCGCATCCTCGGCGGCCAGTCGATCCGGTCTATCGTCAACAGCTTGGCCGAGCGGGGCGTGCGGACCTCGACGGGCGGCGAGCGGTTCACGACGACGGCGATGAGGAACTTGATTACCTCGGCCCGGCTGGCCGGCATGCGGGCACACAAGGGCGAGATCGTGGCCGAGGCCGAGTGGCCGGCGATCATCACGGTCGATGAGCTGCTGAAGCTTCGGGCTGCGCTCGCCGCCCGTGCGACGAGCTACGGCGCTCGTGCTCGGTCGTACCTTTTGTCGGGCTGGTGCGTGTGCGGCGACTGCGGGAAGCGCATGGGCGTACGCCCGGCGGGCGGTGGCCGTCGTCGCTACCAGTGCCTCAAGGATCGGCACGGCTGCGGCCGGTGGGGGATCGACGCCGACAGGACCGAGGCGCTGGTGGTCGCTGCGGCGCTGCGTCGGCTCGACTCACCCGAGGTCGACGCCGCGGTGGGACGGCAGACCGCCGGCGACGACAGCGCCGCCTCGGTGGTCGCCGATGTCGAGCGCCGCCTCGATGAACTCGCCGGCATGTGGGCGGCGGGTGAGCTGTCCATGCGTGAGTGGACCGCCGCTCGTGATGCCCTCACGAAGCGCCGTGACGCCGCCGAGGAACGGCTGCGGCAATCGTTGACCGACACGGCGGCCGCCGAGCTGGTGGGCTCAGGGGCGGCGCTGCTCGCATCCTGGGGTGAACTGTCCTTCGAGCAGCGTCGGGGCGTGCTCGCCACCGTGCTCGACGCCGTCGTGCTCGCCCCGCCGGCGGCCGTGTCTAACAAGTTCGACCCGGCCCGTGTCGACGTGCGCTGGCGGATCTAGCGCCCTCGGCCGGGCGTGAACACGACCCGGCTGCCGTCGGCCTCGGCGGCGGCGCAACGGCGGACGAGAGTGTCGTCACGCATCACAATGTCGGCGCCGCAGGAACACGTCAGCCGGTGAACGTGCCGCAGCGACGCCATCTCGTCGGTGTCTTGGTAGACGTAGTCCAGGCGGCCGACCTGCGGGCGTGACGGGCTGGCGCCGAGGCCGGGATGGTTGACGCCCTCGACATAGGTGGCGACGGTCGACGGCTTGCGGCCCGGCCACGCCATCGTGCCCAGTTCGAGCGTCACGAGCGTGCGCCCGCAATCGTCGGCACCGCACTTCAGCGTGAACACTCCAGACGGGTCCGCGGCCCGTAGCGCCCGCTTGCGTGCCGTGTTGCTGCTGTAGGTAACCACGATGGTGTAACTTAGCTGGCAATCGAGTCGTGGCTCCGCTCACAAGGACCACAGTCGGCCAGCGCTTACCGGCCCTGGTGGGAGACCACCATGTCCAAAGAAAGCGCCCCCGGCCTTGACGACGGCCTGCTCGACGCCGAGTCGATCGCCGCCTACGTCGGCCTCGCCGAGCGTCACCTGAGCGACCTTGTCGCCAAGCGACGAATCCCGCACTACCGGATCGGCGTCCGCACCGTCCGCTTCAGGCGGTCGGAAGTCGACGCCTGGCTCGGCGAGCACCGGGTCGACCCGGTCGAGGATCTGCTGCGGCGCACGGTCGATGACCGTGGCCTGACCCGCAGCGTCGCCGACCCCGAGGTGGTCGACCGTGTCGCCGCCATCGTGTCATGCAAAACCCGTCGCGGCGTAGCGTGATGCGGGCCGACAACGAACAACGCCGCCCGGCCCGGGGCGGCGAGGTCCGGTCCAAGGACTTCAACGACGGCCACAGCGTACCCCGCCACCTCGAGCTCGACGCCACGGCCGGCGACCCTTTCACCGTCGAGCTCATCGGCTTTGACGGCAACTACCTTCCACCGTTCGTCGACGCTTCGCCGCTAGGGCTGGCCGTGGTGCCGGTCGGCGACGAGCTCGAGGTCGTCATCCTCGTGTCCGCCCGTCGCCGGCGTCCGGGGGTGGCGTCATGACCGAGCCCCGCTACATCTACCGGGTGTCCTGGCGGTACCCGACGTGGGCCGAAGGCTACTGGCGATGCAGGTACTGCTCATATCGCCACGCAAAGCTGCTGGCCGGACGCATCACCAAGTGCGGTGGGCAATGGCGGGTCGACCGTCCGGCCATCCCCACCAACGAGCTCGGGTGGAGTGCAGTTGCGATGCGCCCGCAGCCCGCCGGCGACGGTGCACAGTGAGCCCCGCGGAGCAGGTGCGAGCGTTCCTTGACGCGTTGTTCCCGGGCGACCTCGAGGCCGACGAGCGGGTGACTACCTCGAAGGACAACGGCAAGAACGCCCCGAGGTCGGTGCATTGGATGTGCACGGACAAGGCGGTGAACGCAATTGCCGGGGACCGGGCCCAATGCCAGTTCGTGAACCTAGCCACCCGGGCGAAAGGGCTTAGCGCTAGCCAGCGGGGTGGAATCAAGGACGTACGTCGGATCGGCGCTCTGTGGGTCGACATCGACGTGGCCGGGCCGGGCCATGCCACGGACACCGTCGCCGCCGCCGAGCACGCGGCGTTGTGGCTGATCGGTCAGTTTCCGCTGCCGGTCTCCATCATCGTTCACAGTGGCGGTGGCCTTCACGGCTACTGGCTGCTCGACGAGCTGCACGACGCCGCCGAGGTGGTGCCCCTGTTGGCCCGGTGGTCGACGTGGTGGCAGTGGACATCGGAAACCACGGGCGTGCCGGTCGATCCCAGCGTGTTCAACATCGCTTGCATGATGCGGCTCCCCGGCACGATGAACGCCAAGGTGCAGCCGCTCCGGCCCACGTCGCTGCGTGAACTGCACCTTGACTGTCGGTACGCCATTGAGGACATCGACCGGCACCTCGGCGTGCCCGACACCTTCAAGCCGGCGCAAGAGGCGCGCAAGGCTGGGGGCGGCAGCACCGACTGGAAAGACCTCACCGAGGAGGACCTAGAGAAGCTGCACCCGCTCACCTGTGCGACATGGGAGGTGGTGCGGGACAAGTTCGGCGGCACCGATCCGATCCTGGTGGAGCGGGGAGGCCTGGAGCCGCCCTACCTACAGGTGGTCCGCCGCGTTGCCGATCACGGCGACGACAAGGGCGATCGCGGCGGTCTGTCCGCGACCATCGGCTTCGTCGGGCCCGACGTGCTCTACGTGTTCACCAGCGCGTGGTCGCCGTTCCGTGCGTACCACAGTTACGGGCTCGAGGCGCTGAACATCATCGACGCTGACGGCCCCGCCGTGACGGCGATGGACGCACTCAAAGCGGACGACGAGCGGCGTAACGGCACGACGACCTCGTCGCGCTCGGCGTCGACCTCCGACGACGGTGTCGGCCAGGTGTCCGAGGTGTTGACGCCGCCGGTCGACGTGAACCTGCCCGACGAGTTCTGGTCGGCCCGGCCGATCCTCGAGCACGTCCGCCAGGCCGCTTGGTCGAGGGTCCTGTCAGCCGATGCGGTGCTGGGCGCGGTGCTGGTGCGAGCCGCGTGGCTTACTGACTACAGGATCGTGCTCCCGGCCGTTGTCGGGCGACACGGGGCGCTCAACCTCTTGGCGGGCATCGTGGGTCCGCCTGGCACCGGGAAAGGGTCAGCAGCGGACGTGGCGGCTGAGCTGATCGGCTGCGCCCAGACGGCGTTGCCCACCGACTACCGGGTTCGCGAAGCGCCGGCGGGGTCCGGCGAAGGCGTCACCGCGGCGTTCATGGAGATGGTCGACGTTACGGAGGGAAAGAAGAACCGCACCGAATGGCGCCAGACATACCAGGGGGTGCTGTTGCGGGTTGACGAGGTCGAAACGTTGGGCAAGCTCGGGGACAGGTCGGGCTCGACGTTGTGGACCGTGTGGAGATCGGGTTGGTCGGGCGAGGCTCTCGGATTCTCGAACGCATCCGTCGACCGGCGCCGCCCCGTTATCCCCGCGCTCGGATACCGGCTCTGCGGGCTCGTCGGTATTCAGCCGGCGCTCGCGGGGTCGATCTTGGCTGACACTGCCGGCGGGACGCCTCAGCGGTTCTTGTGGATGTCGACGATGGACCGCAACGTGCCCGACACGCCGCCGCTATGGCCTGGGCCGTTGCGGTGGGCGCCACCACGCTGGCAGATCCCCGACGACGCAGTTCGCACGGTCGGAGGGTTCAGGCGCCGGGTCCTCGAGGTCGACACCGCAATCGCTGATGACCTTCGCGCCGCGCAATTGGCGAAAGTGCGCGGTGCCGCCCAAACGTCGTTCGACGGGCACCGTGGGCTCAACCTGTTGAAGATCGCCGGCGTGCTTGCAGTCCTCGACGGGCGGCTCAATATCGACGCCGAGGACTGGGACCTCGCCGCCATGGTGCTCAACACCTCAGACCGGGTGCGCACCAAGGCGGGCGACGAGGTCAGGGCTAAAGGCGCCGCCGAGGAGACCCGGCGCATCGACTACGCCCGCCGTCGGGCAGGGGCGGAGCAGGTGGGGCGCACCGCCGTCCAGCACGACACACAGCGCGTCGCCGGCGTGATCACTCGCTACGTCGATCGCAACGTGCCGCCCAGCGGGGCGACGCGCAGCGACCTCCTCAAGGCTCTCTCTCCGCGTGACCGCCACTTGTTCGACGCGGCGCTGGCTGTGGCTCTTGCCACCGGAGGCGTTCTGCTCGAGCTCAACCGCTACTACCAGCCGGGCGCGGTGGCACCGTGACCGCTGCCACACCG